>DASYBX010000033.1:0-43826 GCA_036500495.1 Caulobacteraceae bacterium | reverse complement strand
GACGCGGGGCCGCTGAGCGGGCCTGTGGTGAGAGGCGAGGGGGTCTATGTGGCGCCGTCCGCCTCCGGCGCGGTGGCCGGCGCCACCATGGAGGAGGGCCGGGCGGACCGCGACATCGATCCGGAGGCGGTAGCGAAGCTCGCGGCCGGCGCTCGCCGCCTGTTCCCGGCGCTCCAGGACGCTGCGGTCGAGGCGCGGGCGGGGGTGCGGGCCGCGACGCCTGACGGCCTGCCGTTGGTGGGGGCGGGGGAGGCCGAGGGGGTGCTGGTGGCGCGCGGTGCGCGGCGCAACGGCTGGCTCCTGGCGCCCTTGGTCGCCGAGGTGCTGCTGGACCGGCTCCTGGGCCGCCCCGTTTCGGCTGCGGCTGCGGCATTCGATACCAGGCGCTTCGGATCCCAGGCGTCTTAAGTGAAGCGCCGTTAACCTTTAGGGCCGCGTTAACCATAACCCGGCACCGTCGGCGGCATGACTGTCGAGTCGGTGAAACAAGCCGTGGGCGCCGCCATCCAGCGCGCCTCCGAGGCCACCGGAGCCGATTTCGGCTTCCTGATGCGTACGGCTGCCCGCGAGAGCGGCTTCAACCCCAAGGCCCACGCGTCCAGTTCTTCGGCCGCCGGCCTGTTCCAATTCGTCGAGCAGTCCTGGCTGGGCGCGCTCAAGCGGCACGGCGCCAAGCACGGCTACGGCGGCTACGCCAACCTGATCCATGCCTCCAGCGATGGGCGGCTGTCGGTCGATGGCGATGCGGCCAAGAAGGCGGTGATGGCGCTGCGTCTCGATCCGAACGCGGCATCGTTGATGGCGGGCGAACTGGCCGAGGAGAATTGCACCTACCTGAAAGGGCGTGTCGGTCGGGAGCCGACGTCCGGCGAACTCTATGTCGCCCACTTTCTCGGCGCGCGGGGGTCGGCCGAGATGATCGAGGCCATGCAATCGCGACCGGGCGCCTCGGCGGCGCACATGTTCCACGATGCGGCCGAGGCCAATCCCGCGATCTTTTACCGCGATGGCCACGCCTGCTCGGTGGCCGAGGTCTACGCCAACCTGACCGGCGACCCGACCGCCGTCCTCGGCGGCCCGGCCACGACCATCGCCGCCGCGCCCAAGGCCGGGCAAGCGTTCGTGCACAGCGGCGTCCAGGCCCGCCTCGCCCGCATCGAACAGCAGCGCCAGCTGGCGGACATGATCCTCGGCATCGACCCCGGCCAGGACGGGGCCGCCGGTTTCGGCGTGGCCAAGACGACCGGCTCGCGGGGACTGACGAATTCTTTATTCACGTCTGAGATGCTGGCCTTGCTTTCGCAGGCCCGCCAGGGCTCCGGGCGCGGCTGACGCCGCTCCGAAGCCCGGGCCGAGCAAAAGCCGATTCTCAAAAAGGCCGACTCGGCGAAGAGAATCGACATGCCGTAGAAGACGGAGCTCGATCATGGCGGCGGTGCGCGCAGCCCTAACTGACGACGACCTGCGTATGCTGGTCAAAGGGCCGACGGCCGACGAACGGGCCATCGCGGCTCATAAGCTGTGCCGCGCCATGGACCGGGACAACCTGTCCCGCCAGGAGCTGGCCCAGGCCCACGAAATCCTGCGGCTGATGGCCAAGGACGCCACCGAACTGGTGCGCCGATCCCTGGCGATCACCCTGAAGGCTTCGCCGGTGCTGCCGCGCGACGTGGCGCTGAAGCTGGCCCGCGACATGGAATCCATCGCCATGCCGGTGCTGAACTTCTCGCCGGCCTTCACCGAAGAGGACCTGATCGAGATCGCCCGCACCGGCGGGGCGGCCCGCCAGGAGGCGATCGCCAGGCGCTTCAACCTGCCGGAGACGGTGGCCGACACCCTGGTCGAGCTCGGTAACGAGGAAGTGGTGCGGCTGGTCTGCGCCAACGACAACGCCAGGCTCGGCGAAGCGCCGCTGCAGGCCGCCATCAACCGCTACGAGGGCTCCCAGCCGGTGCTCACGGCGATCGCATACCGCCGCGTCCTGCCCCTGGCGGTCACGGAACGCCTGGTCAACCTGGTCACCGAGCAGGTACGACGCCACCTGGTCGAGCATCACCAGCTGCCGCCCGAGGTCGCCCAGCAGGTTTCGACCGCCACCGGCGAGCGCGCCGTGGTCGACCTGGTGGACCAGGCCGGCCGCACCGGCGACATGGGCGCCTTCGTCGTCCACCTGCACCGCAGCGGCCGCCTGACCGCGTCGCTGCTACTGCGCGCCCTGGCCCAGGGTCAGATGGCGCTGTTCGAGTGGGGCATCTCGGAGCTGGCGGGGGTGCCGCACCACCGCACCTGGCTTATGATCCACGACGCGGGTCCTCTGGGCTTGAGGGCGATTTACGAGCGCGCAGGCCTGCCCTCGCGCCTGTTCGGCGCCTTCCGCAGCGGGGTCGACACCTTCCATGCCCTCAATGCCGACGGCGCGGCGCTCGACAAGGACCGTTTCCAGGAGCGCATGCTCCAGCGCTTCCTCACCCAGCCGCAGCAGGCGCCGAAGGAAGACGTGGACTATCTGCTCGAGAAGATGGATCGCCTAGCCGACGCGGGGCAGCTGAAACGCGCGGCCGGCCGTACCCTCAACTAGGAAAAAGCGACGGCCGGCTCGGCGCCGACCCCCCGCTCCATTGCGGGTCTCGAGGGGCTCAGCCCAGGGTGTTGCGGAACGCGGCGACCTGGTCTTCCAGCGACAGCACCATGGCCTGGCCGATGGGATGGTCGTCGGTCTTGATGCCGTCGCGGATCATCGACTTGATGGCGTTGATGTGAGAGTCCACCAGGCTCAGCGGGGCGGCGGCCCGCGCCCGTTCGCTGTCGATCACGCGGCACAGCGAGCCGGCGGCGCGGGTGACGATCGGAAATTCGTAGGTGCCGCCCAGGCCCTTCAGGTCGTGGGCGCGGGTGTAGAGCGCTTCGCCGGCGGGGCTCGTCAGGCCTTCCAGGCCGACCGCGGCGCGGGCGGCGTCCATCTTGTCGATCTCGTCCTGCAGCCAGCGCGAGAACTGGGCGGACAGGGATTTCAGCGCTGCTTCCGCGCGGGCCACGACATCGGCGTCGATGCCTTGCGCCGGCATGAGGGGCAGCCTGTGGGCCTGGTTCACTGAAAGCTCTCCGTTACTCGTCTTGCGACAGGAAACCGAGTTTAAAGAGACAGGCTTAACAGCTCGTTGGCGGCCCGGATTCAGGCTCGAAAATCAGGCCTCGAATTGTTCGGTGAGCACGCGCTCTTCCAGGCTGCGGCCGGCGTCGAACAGCATCACCAGGGGCTGAGAGCGGTCCTCGGCCACGTGCACCCGCGCCACCCGCCGCACCTCCACATTGTCGGCCACGGCGCTGACCGGCCGTTTGTCCGGCTCCAACACCTCGAAGGTGACCCTGGCCGTGTGGGGCAGGAGGGCGCCGCGCCAGCGGCGGGGGCGGAACACGCTGATCGGGGTGAGGCCGAGCACCTGGGCGCCGATGGGGATGATCGGGCCATGGGCCGACAGGTTGTAGGCGGTCGAACCGGCCGGGGTGCAGACCAGGGCGCCGTCGCACACCAGCTCGTCCAGCCGCACCTTGCCGTCGATCAGAATCCTGAGCTTGGCCGTCTGATGCGTCTGGCGCAGCAGCGACACCTCGTTGATCGCCATGGCCCGCACCTCCTGCCCGTCGCGGCAGATGGCGTGCATGGACAGGGGGAAGATCGCGGCGTGCTCGGCGGCGTTGATCCGCTCGATCAGCTGCTCCTCGCCATACTCGTTCATCAGGAAGCCGACCGAGCCGCGGTTCATGCCGTAAAGCGGCTTGGAGGCCGGCAGATTGCGATGCAGGGTCTCCAGCATGAAGCCGTCGCCGCCGAGCGCGACGATGGCGTCGGCTTCTTCCTCCGGGACCACGCCATAGCGCTCCGCCAGTCGATCGCGGGACGCCACGGACTCGGGCCGGTCGTCGGCGACGAAGGCGAGGCGCCGGATCAGCAGGGGATGCGGGTTCATCCCCCTTGTTGAAGCCTTTGCTCCTGTGCCTTGTCAAATGCCGGGTGCGGCCAGGCCCAAAGCGGGTCGAGGAAAGCGGGAGCCGGCTTTCCGCCCGCGCCCCGCCCCCCTCAGGCGGCGGCCACCACTTGGACCATGCGCGAGAAGGCGATCACGGCGTCCTTGGGGGTCAGTTCGTGGAACAGGGCGCTGGCGCGGGTGTCGGCTTCGGGATCGCCGCCGGGCTTGCCGCCATTGAGTTCGCGCACCCGGGCCAGGATGGTGCGGAACACGCTGCGGTCGATGTGGGCGGCGACGCAGGCCATGGCCAGGACGTCGGGCCGGTCACAGGTGACGGCGGCTTGCAGGTCCTCCAGCGGCAGGCCGGAGAGCCGCGCGAGGCCGGCCTCGAACAGCGACAGCTTGTGCTCGCGCAGGGCCCGCATCAGATAGCCGGGCTTCAGTTGCCCCGCCGCATCGAGCTTCTCGACCAGGCGCTGCTCCATGGCCTCGTGGTCTTCCGACCGCTCGATCTGGATGGGGCGGCCGAACGGCGCGGTCTTGGCCTCGCGCACGGCCTCGCCCATGGCCAGCCCGAGCGCTTCGGGATCCAAGTGGAAGCGATCGACCAGGGCGCCCTGCAGCACGTCGCCCACCCAGGCATAGAGGGCGGTGCCGAGGGCGGCGGTCAGGGCGGGGTGGCGCACCAGCGGGGCGCGCAGGGCCGGCATGGTCCGCGCCCCATCCACCATCCGCGCCATGCCGCCTTCGGGCAGGCGGGCAGTGAGGTTCGCGGCCAGGGTCACCAGCACGGCCGGGTCGCCCATGTCGAGGATGGTGTCGCAGACCTTCGGGCCGATCTCGGGGCGGCGGGCGACCTCGATCTGGTGCTCGAGCGTGGTCTCGAGCAGCAGCCGCACAAGGTCGTCGTCCTCCAGCAAGGGGCTGCGGGCGATCACCGGGCGGGCGATCTCGATGTCGTCCAGCGCCAGGACGTGGATCAGGGCCTTGGGCGCCCAGGTCACTTCGGCGAGACGCTCGGCCAGGCGGCGGCGCACCGTGCGCTCGGCGTCCAGCACAAGGGTCATGAACAGTTCGTCGATGATCGCCTTGGCGCGCGCGGCTTCGTCGCTGGCGCCCACCCCGGCCAGTTCGCACAGGCTCACGATGTTCATCAGAAGACGCTCGCGATCGGCCGGTTGACGGCTCTTCGCGAGACTCAGGAGGGCGTCGGACTGGGCGCCAATCAAGGGGTTCTCCCTCATGTATCCGGCGGATTCTTCCACCGTACTTGCCCAGCTAAGGTGACCTATCACGATAAAGAGGGGGTTAACCCTGGGTGCGGTCAGTCGTCGCGGGTCGCCCGGGAGGCGAGCATTGAGAGTCGAGCGTCAGGCGCGAACTTCAGTTCGTGCTGTGCGGCCGCAGCACGTAGTGGCCGTTGCGGAAACCGCTGAACAGTTGGGAGGTGGCCGGATGGCCGACCGGGCGGCCGGTGTCGTCGGGCATCAGGTTGCCTTCGGAGACATAGGCCACGTAGCTGTCGTCGTCGGTCTCGGCCAACAGGTGATAGAAGGGCTGGTCCTTGGCCGGGCGCAGGTCCTCGGGAATGGCGTCATACCACTCTTGGGTGTTGGCGAACTCCGGGTCCACGTCGAACACCACGCCCCGGAAGGGGAAGAGGCGGTGCTGGACCAAGTCGCCGATTGCAAATCTGGCCGTACGCGGGGTCATGATTCGAATGGTGCGCCCGGCTCCATGACCGTTTGCTGAACGAAAACGCCAAACGGCGGTCAGCCTCCTTCCGGCTCGCGTCCGGCCTTGTTACAGTCGTCCCGAAGAGCGGCGCCGCATGGCTGCCGCGAGTGGAAATCGAGTGAATGTCCCAGGCGCGCGAATCGTCTGGGGAGAAGCGGCGGCCGGATGGCGCCCGCTCCCCGGCGCCGGCCAGCGAGCGTAAGGCGAATGGGGCCGAGAGCCCCACCTTCGCGGCGCTCGACCTCGGCACCAACAACTGCCGGTTGTTGATCGCCAAGCCGGCCGCCGAAGGCTTCCGCATCGTGGAGGCCTATTCCAACATCGTGCGCCTGGGCGAGGGCCTGTCGCAGAGCGGGATCCTCGCCGATCACGCCATGGACCGGGCCGTGCAGGCGCTCCGGGTGTGCGCCGAGAAGATCGCGCGGCGCCGCTGCGCCAAGGTGCGGGCGGTGGCCACCCAGGCCTGCCGCGGCGCCGCCAACGGCGAGGCTTTCATCGAGCGGGTGCTCAAGGAGACCGGCATCCGCCTGCAGATCATCTCTCCGCGCGAGGAGGCCTATCTGGCCGTGGCCGGCTGCCTCAACCTGCTGGACCGCCAGGCCCAGGCCGCCCTGGTGATCGATGTCGGCGGCGGCTCGACCGAACTGTCGTGGGTCGACCTCACCGCCGGCCGGCTGGACGTGGACCCGCGCCGATTCCAGCCCCAGCGCCTGCCGGTGAAGGCCTGGATCTCCATTCCCATCGGGGTCGTGACCCTGGCCGAGCGCTTCCCGGAAGACGACGCCGATCGCAGCGGCTGGTACCGGACCATGGTCGACGCCATGAAGGCCGGGATCGCCGCTTGCCACGAGGCCGAGGTGGTGCGCCCGGCCTTCGACTCCGGCCAGGCCCATCTGGTCGGCACCTCCGGCGCGATCACCAGCCTGGCGGGCCTGCACCTGGGCCTGAAGCGCTACGACCGCCGGCGGGTGGATGGGCTGTGGATGTCGCGCGGCGAATGCGAGGCCACCGCCGACCGCCTGCTGGACGTGGACGTCAAGGGCAGGGCCGCCGAGCCCTGCATCGGTCCTGATCGGGCGGACCTGGTCCTGGCCGGGGCGGCGATCCTGCAGGCGGTGCAGGAGCTGTGGCCCTGCGAGCGGGTGCGGGTGGCCGACCGGGGCCTGCGCGAGGGCCTGCTGATGTCGCTGATCTCGCCGCAAAAGCCACGCCGCCGGCGGGGCAAACGGGGCGGGGCGCGTCACAAGCCGGCCGAGGCGGCGGCATGAGCGGAGCCCCCCCCGAAGGCCCTCCGGGCCAGCCTCCGGAGCCGCCGCGCAAGCGCATGGTGCGTACGCCCACCCGCGGCGGTGAGTCCGGCCGCGGCGAGTCGGTCAAGGTGAAGACCTCCAAGCGGCGCACGACCTCGTCCAACGCCTGGCTGGCGCGCCAGCTCAACGATCCGTTCGTGTCCCTGGCCAAGTCCAAGGGCTATCGTGCTCGGGCCGCCTTCAAGCTGACCGAGATCGACGACCGCCTGCGCTTGCTGAAACGCGGCGTGCGGGTGATCGACCTGGGCTGCGCGCCCGGCAGTTGGCTGGAAGTGGCGGTCGAGCGCGGCGTCACCGACATCGCGGGTGTCGACCTCTTGCCGGTCGCCCCGGTTCCGCCGGCCCACATCCTGCAGATGGACTTCACCGATCCGGAGTGTCCCCCAAAACTGCTGTACCTGCTCGGCGGCGCGCCCGACGTGGTGCTGTCGGACATGGCGCCCAACACCACCGGCCACCGCGAGACCGATCACCTGCGCATCGTCGGCCTGATCGACATGGCCCTGGATTTCGCCATCGCCAACCTGACCCCCGGCGGCGCCTTCGTCGCCAAGGCCTTCCAGGGCGGCGGGACCTCCGAGGTGCTGGCTCGGCTGAAACGCCATTTCGCCAAGGTGCAGCACATCAAGCCCAAGGCCAGCCGGCAGGACTCCTCGGAACTGTTCTTCGTCGCCACGGGCTTCAAAGGGCGAAGCTAGGCCGGCGTCAGCGGCGCCGGCTTCTCGTTCAGCACGACCACGAAGCTGCCGCCCAGCACCATCAGTCCGCCCACGATCAGCGGCCAGCCCGGCCGCTCGCCGAACAGGGTGACGCCCAGCGCCGCCCCCATCACCGGCTCGACGTTGATGAACACTCCGGCCGCGGCGCTCGACACGCGGGTCGAGCCGTATTGCCAGGCGACGGCGGCCAGGAGCGTGGACAGCAGGCCCTGGCCGACGACGGCGGTCCAGGCGGCGGCGCTGAAGTCGAGCTTCGGCGCGCCGTTCAGCACCAGGGCCAGCGGCAGGATGGTGAGGGCGGCCACGATCACCGAGAGGCCGGGATGGCCAGGGCGGACGCGGCGGGCGGCGTCTTCTTCAGCACGAACAGCCAACCGAGGAACACCAGCAGCGAGGTCAGCGACAGGGCGATGCCCAGGGGCGTGCCCGCCCCTTCGGGCCTGCCGGCGATCAGGGCGGCGCCGGCGGTGGCTGCGGCCACGCCGATCCAGGCGATCTTAGGGACCGGTTCGCCGAACACGCGCGCGCAGACCGCGACGAGCGCCGGCATCAGTCCGATTAGCAGCGCGGCCAGCGACACGTTCACCTGCGCCAGGCCTTCGAACTGGATCACGAACGCCACGCCATAGAGCACGCCCGACAGCAGCACCGGCCCCGAGCGGAAGAGGGCGCGGGCCTCGCGCCGCATCAGGACGATCGGCAGGGCGGCGAGGGCGGCCACGGCGAAACGCAGCAGAACCAGATGGGCCGCATCGATCTCGCGCAGCACCACCTTGCCCAGCGGAAACCCCAGCCCCCAGCAGACGCCCGCCAGGGCCAGGGAGGCGAACGCGCGACCCTTCATGGGCCCTGCCTAGGGGGCCTGGGCCGGGCCGTCCAGCGCGGCGAAATCGCGCAGATTTATATTCAGATGTACATTTAATTTGTCAGTATATTTGGAGAATTTAAAAATATATACTGCATCAATGCCTGTGAACTTGGAATTCTACCATAGGTTGTCTGGAGTTGTTTTAAAAATTTAAAAGGTTTCCGCCGATGCTGCCCGCGAGATCTGGGGGGCTTCGATTGTTCAAGGTTCTGCTTTGCGTCCAGAGTGAACACAACATCTGGCTTGTGGGGTTGGCCGCGCTGGTCTGCCTGGCCGCCACCCAGGCCACCTTCTACCTCTACTCCAAGGTCCCCAGCTTCCCGCGATGGCGCCGGTGGGCTTGGCTGGCCATGACCGGTCTGGTGGCCGGCTCGGGCATCTGGACCACCCACTTCGTCGCCATGCTGGCCTTCGAGACCGGCCTGCCGACCGGGTACGACGCAATCCCCACGGGGTTCTCCCTGCTGGTCGCGGTGGTCAGCACGGCGGCCGGCTTCGCCATCGCCAGCGAGGACAGCTTGCCCCTGTCGCGGACCGTGCGTGCGGTGGCCGGCGGCTTGGCGGTGGGGCTCGGCATCACCTTCATGCACTACGTCGGCATGTTGGGCTTCCGCACCGCCGGCCACGTGCGCTGGGACGCGGCCTATGTCGCCGGCTCGGTGGCGCTCGGCGCGCTCCTGGCCTCCCCGTCCCTGGTCATCGCCACGCCCGGCGACGGCTGGGGCCGCCGCGTGACGGCCGGCCTGGTGCTCATGGGCGCCATCGTGGCCATGCATTTCACCGGCATGACGGCGGTGACCATCGTGCCCGATGCCGCCGTGGTCAGCCCCTCCCACCTGCTGCCCGCTTCCATCCTGATCGCCTGCGCCACCGCGGTCGCGGCCCTGATCATGGTCACGGCGATCGGCGGCGTCGCGTTCGACACGGCCACCCGCAACGGCAGCCTGCGCCGGCTGCGCCAGGCGCTCGACGTCATGCCCGACGGCCTGGCCTTCTATGACGCCTCCGACCGCCTGGTGGCCTGGAACGCCCAGTACGAGGAGCTGTGCCTGGCGGCCGGAGTGCCGCTGCGCCAGGGCCTGCCGTTCGCGGAGTTGCTGGAGGCCGAGGTGTCGCACGGCGCCTATCCCGACGCGCGGGGCCGCAAGACCGAGTGGCTGGCCGAGCGAGAGGCGGTCTGGCGGGGCGAACGGGACAGCGTCACCCACCACACCGCCTGGGGCAGATGGCTGCGCATCACCGACCGGCGCACCGTCGACGGCGGCACGGTCACCGTCAGCGTCGACATCACCGACCTGAAGGCCGCCGAACTCGACATGACCGAGAGCCGCAACCGCGCCGAGGAGATGGCGCGCCGGGCCGAAGCGGCGGAGAACGTCGCGGGGCTGGGGCACTGGCGCACCGATCTGCGCACCCGGGCCGTCACCTGGTCGCCCCAGATGTACGCCATCTACGGCCTGGACCCCGGCAAGCCGTTCGACCTGGGCGAGGTCACCGGCATGACCCATGCCGAGGACAAGGCCGCGCAGGCCGCCCGCCTCGACCGCTGGTCGCTGATCGGCGACCAGGACGCGGACTGCGATCGGCAGGAGGAGTACATCCTGCGCATCGTGCGGCCGGACGGCGAGGTGAGGGCGCTCGACGCCAAGTCCTCGGTCGAGCGGGACAGGACCGGCGCGGTCACCCACATCATCGGCGCGGTGGTCGACATCACCGACCAGAAACGGCTCGAGGCCGACCTGCGTCACGCCCGTGCGGAGGCCGAGGCGGCCCTGGCGGTGAAGTCGGAGTTCCTGGCCAACATGAGCCATGAACTGCGCACCCCGCTCACCAGCATCATCGGCTTCACCAACCTGGCGGTCGGCCAGCCGGATCTGCCGGACATCGCGCGAAGCTTCATCGAGCGGGTGCGCGACGCCAGCCAGGCGTTGCTTTGCACGGTCAACGACATCCTCGACTTCTCCAAGCTCGAGGCGGGCCAGGCCAGCATCCATCCCGCCCCGACCGATCTGGGCGAGCTCTGCCGCAGCACCCTGCAGTTGTTCACGCCCCAGGCCGGGGCCAAGGACCTGGACCTGGTCTACGACGGACCGGAAGCCGGGGAGCTGGTGCTGTCGCTCGATCCCGACCGCATCCGCCAGGTCCTGCTGAACCTGGTCGGCAACGCGGTGAAATTCACTCCGTCCGGCGAGGTGTGCCTGTCGGTCCACTACGGGGCCGAGGACAACACCCTGGCGGTGCAGATCGCCGACACCGGCGCCGGCATCTCCTCCGACAAGATCGGCTGCCTGTTCCAGCGCTTTTCCCAGATCGACGGTTCGTTGACCCGCACCGGCGGCTCGGGCCTGGGGCTGGCCATCTGCAAGGGCCTGGTGGAGCTGATGGGCGGCCGGATCGGCGTGGACAGCACCCCGGGCGCCGGCAGCCGGTTCTGGTTCACGCTACCGGCGTCTGCCGCCGCCATCGCCCTGCCGTCGGCCGGCCAGACGGACCTGACCCGGCTGGGCGCGCTCGCCGTGCGCGTGCTGGTGGTCGACGATCACCCGGCCAACCGCCAGGTGGCGAGCCTGTTCCTCTCGGGCATCGGCGCCGAAGTGACCGAGGCGGCGGATGGCGAGGAGGCCGTGGCCCTGGCCGCCGAGTGGCCCTACGACGTGATCCTGATGGACCTGCGCATGCCTCGTCTGGATGGTCCGGGCGCGCTGCGGCGCATCCGCCGGGAAGGCGGGCTCAACGACCAGACCCCGATCCTCGCCTTCACCGCCGACGCCGACCATTCCATGGTCGACCGGCTGCAAGACATGGGTTTCGACGGCATGGTGCCCAAGCCCATCGACTCCGGCGCGCTGATGGCGGCAGTCGCCGCGGCGACCTCCCAGGGGGCCAAGGTCGGGGCTGGGGGCGAGGCGCTGCGCCAAGCCAGTTAGACCCGCCTCATTTCCCCGCCGCGCCCCGCGTCTTTTTCGGATCGAGCAGGTCGCACGGCCACTTGGCCCGGCCAGCGGAACCCGAGAGCCACTCCTTGGCCTCCACCTGCCCGGCGTCGGCGGCGCTGCCGATGAGGGTGCGGGCGCGGGCGATGTCACGCTCCACGCCCAGGCCGCAGGCGTAGTGCCAGCCGAGGTCCCATTGGCCGGTCATGTTGCCCTGGTCGGCCGCCTTGCGGAGCCAGCGGACCGCCTCCTGCATGTCCTGCTTCACGCCATAGCCGTGGCTGTACATGTAGCCGATGGCGACCTCGCCCCCGGCATCGTCCTGTTCGGCGGCCGCCCGGTACCAGCGCGCGGCTGCGGCATAGTCCTTGCCCACATGCCCATTGAGGTAGAGGTCGCCCAGGTAGCGTTGACCGAGCGAGTCCCCAGCCTCGGCGCTCTTGCGGTAGAGGGCAAACGCCTGGTCGTAGTCTCTGTCCACGCCCGAGCCCGTCTCGAACAGGTAGCCGATCTCGGCATAGGCCTGGGAATCGTTCTGGTCTGCCGCCTTCTGGTACCACTTCATGGCTTCGGCGAAATCGACGGGGACGCCCAGGCCGAAATTGTGCAGTTCGCCGACGTCGTCCTGCGCCCGGGCATCGCCCTGGTCGGCGGCCTTGCGGAGCCAGCGCAGGGCCTCGGCCTCGTCCTTGGGTACGCCAAAGCCGTTCAGATACAGATTGCCCAGGCCGCGCTCGCCCTCGGAATCGTTCTGCTCGGCGCTCATCGCGTACCAGCGCAGCGCCTCGCCGTAATCGCGGGCGACACCGTCTCCCCACCGGTAGGCGAGGCCGACCCGAAACTGCGCCCTGGCATGGCCCTGCTCGGCCGCCTTGCGAAACCAGCTCAGCGCCTCCGCCGCGTTGGCCGGGTTGTCCGAGCCGGCGTCGTAGATGAGGCCGATCTCGTATTGCGCCCGGTCGTACTCCTGGTCCGCCGCCTTGTGCAGCCAGCGCAACGCCTCGTCGGTGTCCGCGGTGGTCCCGCCGCCGTATTCGTAGAGTTGGCCGAGTTCGAACTGGGCCGGGGCAAAGTCCTGTTCGGCGGCCCTGCGGTACCAGGCCATCGCCTCCTTGTAGTTCCTGGCGGAGTGGAAAATCCGGGCGACCGCGTCCTCGGCCCGGGGATTGCCGCCCTGCGCCGAAGCGAACAGCTGGCGGCGGCCCTCCTCCCGCGTCGAGGAAACGGAATAGAGGGCGTAGGCGTGAAGCGCCACGGCGCGCCGGTCGCCCGCCTGCGCCAGCGCCGCCAGCTCCGCGGACGACATCTGCTTCAGGACTTCGGGGACCAGCACCCAGGTGTCGAGGCGCCGCCAGTGCTGCGCTGGGATCGAGTCCAGCACCTTGGCCGCATGCCCCAGGTCGATCGGCGCCGGAGCCGACGGCGGAGTTGGGGGCGAGGTCTGGGCGAGCGCGGGCGCGTTGGCCGCAACCAGGGCGAACGCTATTGCTGCGAGCGTCGAGGCCGTCATTCCCCCTCCGGAGCCATTGTCACCGCCAAGCTTGGGCTGCATCCTACGCGAGCATGTGCAAGGCGGCATCCCTCTCTTCGATCGTGATCTGCTGTTCGCTCGCCGTCGCTGCGTGCCAGCCGGCGGGGCCGCCCCTCGACTGGCGCGTGCAGCAGACCGAGGCCGCCGAGGCCAAGATCCGCGCCGAGGTCGGCGATCCCGGCGCGCAGTTCGCCAAGGTGCAGGTGACCGGCGACGACAAGACCGGCCAGATCTGCGGCGAGGTGCAGCCCGCCCACAACGGCGCCCGGCGCTTCGTGGTCTACATCGACGGGACGGCCGGCCCCTGGGTCGAACAGGGCGCGGGCCACACGCCGGTCAGTCAGGATCGCTTCGACCAGGCCTGGCAGAATGATTGCCTGAACGAGGGCTACGCCCAGTAGCCGCCGGCCAGGGACGTTGCGGCCAGGGGCGTCACGGCCTCGCCCGGCTCAGCTTGCCCAGCGCCCGCGCCAGGGCGGGCTCCAGCGTCTTCAGCTCTTCCACATGCGCTGGGGTCAGGCGATCGAGCAGGGTCCTGGCGCGGGCCGTCAGGGTCAGCTCCGCGCGCCGGCGGTCGAGAGGGCAGGGGGTCTTGACCACCAGTCCGCCGTCCACCATCCGCGCCACCAGTTCCGCCGCCGTGTGCGGGGCGACCAGCAGCAGTTCGGCGAGTTGCCCGATGCTCGGCGGGCCCTTCTCGGCCTGGCCGGTGATCGCCAGCAGGGCCTGGTGCTGCTGCGCCGGCAGCCCGACCTCGGCGGCCGCCTGCTCGCTGAAGGCCAGGAAACGCCTCAGCTCGTAGCGGAAGGCGGCGATGGCGCCGAACTGGGCTGTGGTCAGACGGGACACACCCGCATGGGAAACATCGTCGGCCATCACGGTTCCTTCTGGAAAATATCGCATCACGATGTATATCCGGCGCGGAATCGAAGGAATAGAGTATGAGAGACGATAGAACCGTGCACGGCGAATTGAACCGGAGGGAGCCGCCCAAGCGGCGGCGCCAAGCCGATTTCAGCGCCGACGGCCGTCTCGTGATGCTGGCGGCCATGGCGGCGATCGTGGGCACGGGCGGGGCGTTCTCCGCCCTGGCCTTGGTCAAGCTGATCGCGCTCTGCTCCAACCTGGCCTGGTTCGGCCGGATCGACACCAATTCGATCCCGATCGCCCACGCCATGACCCGGCCGTGGATGGCGCTGATCCCGGCGGCCGGCGGCTTGGCGATCGGCCTGATGGCCCGTTACGGCTCGGAGAAGATCCGCGGCCACGGCATTCCCGAGGCGATCGAGGCGATCCTGATCGGCGGCAGCCGCATGTCGCCCAAGGTGGCGGTGCTCAAGCCCCTGTCCTCGGCGATCTCCATCGGCACCGGCGGCCCGTTCGGCGCCGAGGGCCCGATCATCATGACCGGCGGGGCGATCGGCTCCCTGTTCGCCCAGTTCTTCCATCTCAGCGCCGCCGAGCGGAAGACCCTGCTGGTTGCGGGCGCCGCGGCGGGCATGACCGCGATCTTCGGCACGCCGGTGGCGGCGGTGCTGATGGCGGTGGAACTGCTGCTGTTCGAATGGCGTCCGCGCAGCTTCATCCCGGTGGCCATCGGCGCGATCGTCTCGATCTGCTGGCGGCCGATGCTGTTCGGCTCGGGCCCGCTGTTCCCGGCGCACCTGTCCGCCGGCCTGCCGTGGTGGGGCCTGGGCGCCTGCGCGGGCGTGGGCATCGTCATCGGCCTGCAATCCGCCTTCCTGACCAAGGCGCTCTACACCATCGAGGACGCCTTCGAGCGGCTGCCGATCCACTGGATGTGGTGGCCGGCGATCGGCGGCCTGGTGGTGGGCCTCGGCGGCATGATCGAGCCGCGGGCGCTGGGCGTCGGCTATGACGTGATCGGCGACCTGCTCAATGGCCACCTAGTGATGCAGGCCGTGCTGATGATCCTGCTGGTCAAGGCGGGGATCTGGCTGGTGGCCCTTTCGTCCGGCACCTCGGGCGGGGTGCTCGCGCCGCTGCTGATCCTCGGCGGCGCGCTCGGCTGGCTGATCGGCCTCGCCTTGCCGGGATCGCCCGGCCTGTGGGCCCTGCTCGGCATGGCGGCGATGCTCGGCGGCACCATGCGCGCCCCGCTGACCGGCGCCGTCTTTGCCCTGGAGCTGACCGGCGACCTGGAGTTGCTCGCGCCCCTGCTGACCGCCGCGGTGGCCGCCTACGCCGTCACCGTGCTGCTGATGAAGCGTTCCATCCTCACCGAGAAGATCGCCCGCCGCGGCCAGCACATCGCCCGCGAATACGCCGTCGACCCCTTCGAACTGGCCCGCGTGGGCGAGGTCATGGCCAAGGATGTCGAGACCTTGTCGGTCGATCTCTCGGTGGAGGAGGCGGTCGAGGTGTTGGAGGCTGGCCGCCACCGCTCCTATCCCGTGGTCGACCTGCGCGGCCGCCCGGTGGGCATGGTGTCGCGCGTCGAGGCCCTGGAATGGGCGGTGGAGGGCGGCCATGCCGAGGAGCGCCTGGGCGAGCGGGTGTCGGACGCCGCCATGCCGGTGGTCTATCCCGACGACATGGCCATCCGCGCCATCGACCTGATGCTGTCCAGCGACTACGGCCGCCTGCCGGTGGTGGATCGCGGCACCGGCGTGCTGCAGGGCCTGGTCACGCGCAAGGACCTGCTCAAGGTGCGGGCCTCGGTGGCGCGCAACGAAGGCGAGCGGGCGGCCTATTTCGGGCCTTCGGGGAAGCCGGCGGCGGGATAACGGTGGAATCTCCCGCAACCCCTTCCCCAAGCGCCGACCTCACGTTATACGCGGCCCGCAAAACGGAGACTCCCCATGGAGATTCGCGAAGGGCTCACCTTCGACGATGTTTTGCTGGAACCCGGCCGTTCCGAGGTGATGCCGACGCAGGTCGACACCTCCACGCGCCTGACCCGTGAAATCGACCTGAACATCCCGATCGTGTCCGCGGCCATGGACACGGTGACCGAAAGCGGTCTGGCCATCGCCCTGGCCCAGGCCGGGGGCATGGGCATCCTGCACCGCAACATGACGGTGACGGAGCAGGCCGACCAGGTGCGCGAGGTCAAGCGCTACGAGAGCGGCATGGTCATCAACCCGCTGACCATCCATCCCGACACCACCCTTGCCGAAGTGCGCGAGATCACGGCGCGCAAGAAGATCTCGGGCTTCCCGGTGGTCGAGCGCGGCTCGGGCAAGCTGGTGGGCATCCTCACCAACCGCGACATGCGTTTCGAGGGCGACGCCAAGGCCAAGGCTTCCGCGCTGATGACGCGGGACAACCTGATCACCGTGCGCGAGGGCGTGGACCCGGCCGAGGCGCGCAACCTCCTGCGCCAGCACAAGATCGAGCGCCTGATCGTGGTCGACGACGCCTTCCGCGCCGTCGGCCTGATCACGGTGAAGGACATGGAGAAGGCCCAGGCCTTCCCCTCCGCCGCCAAGGACGCCCAGGGGCGCCTGCTGGTCGGCGCCGCCTCCACTGTCGGCGACGCCGGCTATGAGCGCTCAATGGCCCTGATCGACGCGGGCGTGGATGTGGTCATCATCGACACCGCCCACGGCCACTCGGTCCAGGTGGCCCAGGCCGTCGAGCGCATCAAGCGCGAGAGCAACCGGGTCCAGATCGTCGCCGGCAACGTCGCCACCTATGACGGCACGCGGTCGCTGATCGATGCGGGGGCCGACGCGGTCAAGGTCGGCATCGGCCCGGGCTCGATCTGCACCACCCGCATCGTGGCCGGTGTGGGCGTGCCCCAGTTGACCGCCATCGCCGAGGCGGTGCGGGCGGCGAGGGGGTCCGGCGCCCCGGTGATCGCCGACGGCGGCATCAAATATTCCGGCGACCTGGCCAAGGCCATCGCCGCCGGCGCCTCGGTGGCCATGATGGGCTCGATGTTCGCCGGCGTCGACGAAGCGCCGGGCGAGGTGTTCCTCTACCAGGGGCGGTCCTACAAGTCGTACCGCGGCATGGGCTCGGTGGGCGCCATGTCGACCGGCTCGGCCGACCGCTACTTCCAGAAGGACGTGAAGGACAGCCTCAAGCTGGTGCCCGAGGGCATCGAGGGGCAGGTGCCCTACAAGGGCCCGATCGCCCCGATCCTGCACCAGATGGTGGGGGGGCTCCGGGCCGCCATGGGCTATGTCGGCGCCCCCACGATCCCGGAGCTGTGGGAGCGGGCGCGGTTCGTGCGCATCACCGGCGCGGGCCTGCGCGAGAGCCATGTGCACGACGTGATGATCACCCGTGAGGCCCCCAACTACCATCCGAACTCGTGACCGCCCGATGACCCCCGGGGCGCGCCTCTCGGCCGCCATCGAGGTGCTCGACCGGATTGCGTCTTCCCGCCAGCCCGCCGACCAGGTGCTGAAAGCGTGGGGCGCGCAGAACCGCTACGCCGGGTCCAAGGACCGCAGAGCCGTCGCCGACCGCGTCTATGCCTGCCTCAGGCGCGGCGGCGGGCAGGACGGACGCGCCTCCGTGCTGGTCTCCCTGAAAGCGGATGACGGCCTAGCGGCCGACGCGATCGCCGCCCTGTTCGACGGCCAGGGTCACGCTCCCGCGCCGATGACGCCGGAGGAGGCTGCCGGGCTCGACGCCGCGCCGCAACAGGGCGCCCTGCCGGCGTTCCTCGAGGCGCAGCTCGGGCGCGGCTTCGGCGCCGCCTGGGCCGAGGAGGCCCGCGCCCTGCTGTCTGAGCGGGCGCCTTTGAACATCCGGATCAACACCTTGAGGTCCGATTTTCATACGGTAGTCGAGGCGCTGCGCGAGACGGGCCTGACGGTCGAGCCCACGCACCTGTCCGGTATCGGCCTCAAGTTGGACGAGAGCCCGCACCTGTCGTCGCTGGAGGTGTTCAAGACGGGCGGCTTCGAGGTGCAGGACGAGGGCAGCCAGATCGCCGCGTGGCTGCTAGGCGTGAAGCCCGGCCAGACGGTGGTCGACTACTGCGCGGGCGGGGGCGGCAAGACCTTGGCCCTGGGGCAGGCGTTGCGGGGCAGGGGGCGGCTGTTGGCCTGCGACCTCAACCCCCGGCGCCTCGACGCCATCCGGCCGCGCCTCTTGCGGGCGGGCGTGGACGCCGAACTGCGCCGCGTAGGCCCCACCGGCGATCCCATGACCGACCTCGTCGCCAGGGCGGATCGCGTGCTGGTGGATGCGCCCTGTTCCGGATCGGGCACCTGGCGGCGCCGGCCCGAGGAAGCCTGGCGGCTGACGGCGGAGGAGCTGAAGCGTCTGCACGCCTTGCAGATCGATATCCTGGCGCGGGCCAGCGCCCTGGTGCGGCCCGGCGGCCGACTGGCCTATGTCACCTGCTCGGTTCTGCCGGCCGAGAACGGCGACGTGGCGCAGTCCTTCGCCGCCACCCACCCCGATTTCCGTCCGTTCCCGGTCGCCGAGGCGGCCAAGACCGACTTGCTCACAGGCGTGGCCCGCACCCGCCTTGCGGAGCTCGCCCACGGCGGCCATACGGTGCAACTTTCTCCCCTGCGCACGGGGACCGACGGCTTTTTCATCGCCCTATTCGAGAGGACCTCATGACCACCGCTGAACTTGGCCACGAACGAGTCCTGATCGTCGACTTCGGCAGCCAGGTGACCCAGCTGATCGCCCGCCGGGTGCGCGAGAACGGCGTCTATTGCGAGATCCATCCGTTCGACAAGGTGAGCCCCGAGAGCCTCGCCGCCTTCGCGCCCAAGGCCATCATCCTGTCCGGCGGTCCGGCCAGCGTGACCGAGGACGAGAGCCCGCGCGTGACGCAGAAGGTGTTCGAGCTCGGCGTGCCGGTGCTGGGCGTCTGCTACGGCGAGCAGGCGATCTGCGCCCAACTCGGCGGCAAGGTGGAGGGCGGCCACCATCGCGAGTTCGGCCGCGCCGAGATCGCCATCTCCAAAGACAGCCCGCTCTTCGCCGGCATCGGCGGCCTGGACCACCGCGAGCAGGTGTGGATGAGCCACGGCGACCGCATCGTCGCCATCCCCGAGGGGTTCGAGGTGATCGCCACCTCCGAGGGCTCGCCGTTCGCGGCCATCGCCGACGAGCAACGCCGCTTCTACGGCATCCAGTTCCACGCCGAGGTGCACCACACCCCGCGCGGCCGCGAGATGTACCGCAACTTCACCCAGGGCATCGCCGGGCTGAAGGGCGACTGGACCATGAAGGCCTTCCGCCAGGAGGCCGTCGCCCGCATCCGCGCCCAGGTGGGCAAGCAGAAGGTGATCTGCGGCCTGTCCGGCGGGGTCGACAGTTCGGTGGCCGCGGTGCTGATTCACGAGGCGATCGGCGAGCAGCTGACCTGCGTCTTCGTCGACACCGGCCTCTTGCGTCACAACGAGGCCGAACAGGTGGTGACCATGTTCCGGGATCACTACAATATCCCGCTCGTACATGTTGATGCGTCGAAGGATTTCCTTGGCGCGCTCGCCGGTGTCTCCGACCCCGAGACCAAGCGCAAGACCATCGGCAAGCTGTTCATCGACGTGTTCGACCGCGAGGCGGCCAAGATCGAGGGCGCGGCCTTCCTGGCCCAGGGCACCCTCTATCCCGACGTGATCGAGAGCGTCTCGGCCCGCGGCGGCCCTTCGGCGGTGATCAAGAGCCACCACAATGTCGGCGGCCTGCCCGACTACATGAAGCTGAAGCTGATCGAGCCCCTGCGCGAGCTGTTCAAGGACGAAGTGCGGGCGCTGGGCGTCGAACTCGGCCTGCCGCCGGCCTTCGTCGGCCGTCATCCGTTCCCGGGCCCGGGCCTGGCCATCCGCATCCCCGGCGAGATCACCCCGGAGAAGGTCGAGATCCTGCAGAAGGCCGACGCGATCTATCTGGAGGAGATCCGCAACGCCGGCCTCTACGACCAGATCTGGCAGGCCTTCGCCGTGCTGCTGCCAGTCAAGACCGTGGGCGTCATGGGCGATGCGCGCACCTACGAAGCGGTCTGCGCCCTCCGGGCCGTCACCTCCACCGACGGCATGACCGCCGACTTCTATGAATTCCCCTGGCAGGTCCTCGGCCGCGCCGCCACCCGCATCATCAACGAGGTGAGGGGCATCAACCGCGTGGTCTACGACGTGACGTCCAAGCCGCCCGGAACCATCGAGTGGGAATGATCTGATCGCGCCGAAGACTGGTCGAACACGCTAGAGGCCTGGATCGACGGTCGAAACTTGGCTCCCGGAAGCCAGGCCTCTCTTTGAGCTCGAACCGACGCTCCAGGTGGCAGAGGAGGCAGGATGGCTGAGGAATGGAAGCCGGCCGGTTGGTCCACGATAACACCGCGCATCGTGACACAGGACGTCGAAGGCCTGATCGCGTTCCTACAAGCAGCGTTCGATGCGGAAGGGGCGTTTGTTTGCGGACGTCCGAGCCAACTCAGAATCGGCGATTCCATGATCATGGTCAGCGACGGAGGCGGCATTCGGCCCGCGATGCCAGCCTTTCTCCATTTGTACGTGCGCGACGTCGATCGGACCTACGGGAAAGCGATTGCCGCGGGTGCGCGCGCGATAGAGCAACCAACAGCTATGCCCTGGGGCGATCGGCGCGCGACGGTGTCGGACCAATGGGACAACCTCTGGCAGATCGCCACGGTTCAGAATCCTATCTGAATTCGATAGTCGCTCTTGGAAGCGGAGGCCCTCGTCTTGGTAGGTGGTTACCCTCAAGGCCCTCTGGCGAACACCATCGCGCTTGTCGTCGGGGTTGGCGCCGCGCTGATTGCGGTATTCATCGGCCGTCGCCGGAACTAGCCCAGCGGAAAACGACGGCCTGGGACCTGGGCCGTCTGCGCCGTCTGGGCCCTCTCGCCCTCAGCCCGCCCCGTGCGGCGGCACGAACAGCCGCCCCGGCGTCTCCAGGTCGCGCTTGATCGCCTGCACGAAGGCGGCGGCGTCGTGGCCGTCGACGATGCGGTGATCGAAGGCGCTCGACAGGTTCATCATCTTGCGCACCACCACCTGGCCGGCCTGGACCACCGGCCGCTCGACCAGCCGGTTGGGGGCCAGGATCGCCACTTCGGGCATGTTGATGATCGGCATGGCTGAGACGCCGCCGAGCGGGCCGAGACTGGTCAGGGTGATGGTCGAACCGCTCAGCTCCTCGCGCTTGGCCGCGCCGGTCCGCGCGGCCTCGGCGACGCGCTGCAGCTCGCGCGCGCAGTCCCACAGGTCGCGGGCCTCGGCGTGGCGCACCACCGGCACCATCAGGCCGCCCGGCGTGTGGGTGGCGACGCCGATGTGCACGGCGTCGTGGCGGCTGAGCAGGCCGGCCTCGTGGTCGTAGCGGGCGTTGACGGTGGGGAAGGCCCGTGCCGCTCGAACCACCGCCAGCATCAGGAACGGCAGCAGGGTCAGGTGGGGGCGGTCCGGCGACGGCCCGCCGTTCAGCGACTGGCGAAGGCGCTCCAGCTCGGTCAGGTCGAGCTCCTCCACATAGCCGAAGTGGGGGATGGTGCGCTTGGCCTCCTGCATGTGCTCGGCGATCTGGCGGCGCAGGCCGACGATGCGGATCTCCTCGACGCCATCGGCGGGCGCGGGGCGGACGGCTTCGACGTGGCCGCGAACGTGACGGTCGAGATCGGCGGGCGTGATGCGGCCATCGGGGCCGGTGCCGTCGACCTCCTCCAGCGCCACGCCGGCCGCCGCGGCCTTGGCGCGGGTCGCCGGGGCGGCGAGGATGGCAGGATGGTCCGGAGTCCTGGGCCCCGCAGGCTCGGCCTTTGGAGCGCTTGGCGGGGGCGTTTGCGGGGCCTTGGCGGGCGCGGCTGCATCCGCTGCGGCCACATCGGTCTCGAACTCGGCCAGGGGCGAGCCGACGGCCAGCATCTCGCCGACCTCGCCGTAGGTGGCGACCACCCGGCCGGCGACTGGCGAGGTCATCTCCACCGTGGCCTTGTCGGTCAGCACGTCCGCCAGGGGCTGTTCCTCGGCGATCAGGTCGCCGACCTTGGCGTGCCAGGCCGCGATCTCGGCTTCGGCCACGCCTTCGCCGATGTCGGGCAGGCGGAAGACGTAGCGGGCCATGTCAGTCCTCCATCACCTTTTTCAGGGCGGCCGTGACGCGGGCCGGCCCCGGGAAATAGTCCCACTCGAAGGCGTGGGGGTAGGGGGTGTCGAAGCCGGCCACGCGCCGGATCGGCGCCTTCAGGTGGTAGAAGCAGCGCTCCTGGATCTGGGCGCTGAGCTCGGCGCCGAAGCCGGAGAAGCGGGTCGCCTCGTGTACGATCACGCAGCGGCCGGTGCGCTGGACCGAGGCGGTCAGGGTCTCGATGTCGAGCGGCACGATGCTGCGCAGGTCGATCACCTCGGCGTCGACGCCGCTCTCCTCCACCGCGGCCAGGCAGACGTGGACCATGGTGCCGTAGGCGATCACCGTCACCGCCTCTCCCGGCCGCACGACCGCGGCCGAACCCAGGGGAATCGAATAGTGACCCTCGGGAACCTCGCCCGCCGAATGCTTGGACCAGGGGATCAGCGGCTGGTCGTGCCGGCCGTCGAAGGGGCCGTTGTAGAGGCGCTTGGGCTCCAGGAAGATCACCGGGTCGTTGGCCTCGATCGAGGCGATCAGCAGGCCTTTCGCATCGTAGGGGGTGGACGGGATCACCGTCTTCAAGCCCGCGACGTGGGCGAACAGGGCCTCGGGGCTCTGGCTGTGGGTCTGGCCGCCGAAGATGCCGCCGCCATAGGGGGTGCGCACGGTGATCGGCGACCAGAACTCCCCGCCGGAGCGATAGCGCAGCCGCGCCGCCTCGGACACCAACTGGTCGTAGGCCGGCAGGATGTAGTCGGCGAACTGGATCTCGGGCACGGGCCTCAGGCCATAGGCGCCCATGCCGATGGCCGCGGCGATGATGCCGCCCTCGGTCAAGGGGGTGTCGAAGCAGCGCCTGACGCCGTGCTTCTTCTGCAGTCCCTCGGTGACCCGGAACACCCCGCCGAAATAGCCGACGTCCTCGCCGAAGGTCAGCACATCGGGATCGCGCGCCATCATCACGTCGAGCGCCGAGTTCAGCGCCTGGACCATGGTCATGCTCGCCATGTCACAGCCCCAACTCTTTACGCTGCTCGACCAGACGCCAGTCCTCGGTCTCGTACAGGTCCTCGAACATGCGCCGCATGTCGGGTTTGGACTTGCCGAGGGCGCCCACCGCCTCGCCCTGCTTGACCGCGCCGCTGACCGTCGCGGCCGCCTCCGCCTTCAGCTGTTCCTGGCGCTCGGGCGACCACTCGCCGATGGCCGTCAGATGCCGCACCAGCCGCTCGACCGGATCGCCGAGCGGCCAGCGTTCGGCCTCGTCGGCGGGGCGATAGCGGGTCGGGTCGTCGCTCGTGGAATGGCCGGCGGCGCGGTAGGTAAAGAACTCGATGAGGGTGGCGCCGAAGTTCCGCCGCGCCCGCTCGGCCGCCCAGCGGATGGCGGCGGTCACGGCCAGGTAGTCGTTGCCGTCCACGCGCAGGCCCGGCACGCCGTAGGCAATGGCCTTGGCGGCGAAGGTGGTCTGCTCACCCCCGGCGATGCCCGAGAAGCTGGAGATGGCCCACTGATTGTTGGTCACCGCCAGGATCACCGGCACGTGGAACACCCCGGCGAAGGTCAGCGCCTCGTGGAAGTCGCCTTCCGCCGTCGAGCCCTCGCCGATGAAGCCGATGGCGATCTTGCTGTCGCCCTTGTAGGCCGAGGCCATGGCCCAGCCCACCGCGTGGCCGAAGCGGGGGCCGACGTTGCCGGACAGGGAATAGAAGCCGTAATCCCGCGCCGAATAGAGGATCGGCAGCTGCCGGCCGCCCAGCGGGTCCTTGGCGTTGGAGAACACCTGGTTGACCATGTCGGTCAGGGGATAGCCCCGGGCGATCAGCCAGCCGGCCATGCGATAGGTGGGGAAGCACATGTCCTCGCGGCCCATGGCCAGGGCGCAGGCGCAGGCGATCGCCTCCTCGCCGGCGGACTTCAGGAAGAACGAGGTCTTGCCCTGGCGATGGGCGCGGAACAGCCGGTCGTCATAGGCCCGGGTCAGCACCATGGCGCGCAGCCCCGCCCGCAGTTCGTCCGCCGTCATTCCTGGGGCCCAGGCGCCGATGGCGCGCCCGTCCTCGTCGAGCACCCGGACGAGGCCGTAGGGCAGGTCGCGCATGTCCTTTTCGCGCGTGTCCGGGTCGGGCCGTCGGGTGGCGCCGGCGGGCGGGATGTCCAGGTAGGAGAAATCGACCCGGTCGCCGGGACGGAAGTGCGGTTCGGGGATGTGCAGCTTCAATGGCTCGACGTCAGTCATCGGCGGCCTCCGAACGTGTCGATTGAAGGATGCGCGTGGCCTGGGCGAAGTGCGGCGCATCGAGCATCCGCCCGTCCATCGCCAGCACGCCGGCGCCGGGATTGGCCTCGAACAGGGCGACGATCCGGCGCGCCTGTTCCACGGCCTGCGCAGAGGGGGTGAAGGCGCGGTTGATCGGTTCGACCTGCGCCGGATGGATCGCGAGCATCCCCGAGAAGCCCTCGCGCCGGCCGCGCGCCGCGTAGGCTTCGAGACCCGTCACGTCCTTCAGGTCGGTGTAGACGGTTTCGATCGCGGGGAGCCCTGCCGCCGCGGCGCCGGCCAGGCACAGGGCGCGGGCGAGGCGGCAGAGATCGGTGTAGCCGCCGTCCGGCGCGCGGTTGGTCTCCGCCCCGACGGCCGTCGACAGGTCCTCGGCCCCCCAGGTCAGGCCGGCCAGCCGGGCGGAGGGCGCCTGGGCGTAGGACCCAAGGGCGAACAGGGCGGCCGGCGTCTCGGTGGCGATGGGCAGGATGCGGGTCCGACCGCGCCGGTCGCCGGCTTCCAGGCTGTCGAGCCGAGCGCCGAGCGCCGCGACATCCGCCGCCGAAGCGCACTTGGGCAGGATCACGCCGTCGGGGGCGCCGGGCATGACCGCGGCCAGGTCCTGGTCGGCCAGGCGGCCGGGCAGGGGATTGATGCGCACCCAGGCTTGGGGACCCGGTCCGCTCCGCAAGCCGTTCAGCGCCTCCAGGGCCAGGGCGCGGGCCTCGGCCTTGCGCGCCGGGGTCACGGAATCCTCCAGGTCGAGGATCACGGCGTCGGCGCCGCTGGCGGCGATCTTGGCCAGCTTGCGCGGATCGTCGGCGGGGACGAACAGCCAGGAGCGCGGGATCATGGTCATGGAGCCGCCCCGCGCATCAGGGCGCTGCGGCGCCCCTGGCAGACCAGTTCGCCCTTCTGGTTGTAGGCCCGGTGCTCGAAAACCACGATGCCGGCCCCTGGCCGTGAGCGGCTGGCGCGAGTCTCGATGACGGTGGTCTCGAAGCGCAGGGTGTCGCCGACGAACACGGGCGCGGGCATGGTCACCGCGTCGTAGCCCAGGTTGGCGACCAGGGTCCCCAGCGTGGTGTCGCCCACCGACACCCCGACCATCAGGGAGAAGGTGAAGAGGCCGTTGACGACGACGCGGCCGAACTCGGTGTCCCTGGCGTATTCGGC
Source organism: Caulobacteraceae bacterium (assembly GCA_036500495.1). Taxonomy (GTDB): domain Bacteria; phylum Pseudomonadota; class Alphaproteobacteria; order Caulobacterales; family Caulobacteraceae; genus BOG-938. The sequence goes on along the minus strand of DASYBX010000033.1, from coordinate 18,288 downwards.
GTCCAGGTGCAGGGGCTGCGGGTTGTGGGTGAGGGTGGTGAGCAGCAGATTGTCGGTCTCCGTCACCGTGCGGCGCAGATCGTGGCGGATCACCTCGCCCGCCTGGAACGCGTCCCAGGTCCTGCCCGCCATCAGCCCTCTCCCCCCTTGTTGGCCATCGGGGCGACGATGGCGACCACGGCGCCGTCGTCCACCTGCTGGCCCGCCGACACCCGGACTGCCTGCACCACCCCGTCGAACGGCGCGGCCAGGCTGTGCTCGGTCTTCATGGCCTCGATCACCACCAGGGTCTGGCCGCGCACCACCGCCTCGCCCGGCTTGACCGGCGTCGCGGCCACCAACCCCGGGATCGGGGAACGCACGGTCCCGTCAGCCTCAGCGGCCGCGCCGTCGTCCGCCACGGCGCGGGCCTGCTCGAAGCGCCAGGCCTGCCCGTCCAGGAAGGCGACCACGCCGCCCTGCGAAACGAGGGTGTGGATGGCGCTGGCCGTGTCCCGACCGAGGGTGACCCTGCGGCGCTGGTCGCCGCATTGCAGGGCGATCTCCAGCACGGGCGCGCCATTGGCGCGGAAGCCTTCGAGCCGGCTCCACGGGTCCGGCGAGGCGTCGCGGCTGGCGGCGTAGAGCGCTTGCGCGGCGGCCTGCCAGGCGTCCGGCGGCGGCTTGTGCGGCCCGATCAGCGTCTGCAAGTGCCGGGCGATGAAGCCGGTGTCGACGCGGGCGGCCAGATAGTCCGGATCGGCGAGAGCGCGGGCCAGGAAACTGGCGTTGGTCTTCACCGGCCAGACCTCGACCGCCCGGCACGCCTTGGCCAGGATGGCGGCGGCCTGCTCGCGCGTCGGGGCGTGGGCGATCAGCTTGGCGATCATCGGATCGTAGAAGGGCGAGATCTCGCCGCCCTGCTCCACGCCCGTCTCGACCCGCACCACGCCTTCCGGCAGGCGGAAGTGGTCCAACGGGCCGATCGAGGGGCGGAAGTCCGCCGCCGGGTCTTCGGCGTAGAGGCGCGCCTCGATCGCCGAACCGTCGAGCCTGATCTGGTCCTGGGCCAGGGGCAGGGGCTCGCCGGCGGCCACGCGAAACTGCCATTCCACGAGGTCGAGGCCGGTGATCATCTCGGTGACCGCATGCTCGACCTGCAGGCGGGTATTCATCTCCATGAACCAGATGCGGTCCGGACGCAGCCCCTCCGACGCGTCGGCGATGAACTCCACCGTGCCCGCGCCCTGGTAGCCCACCGCCTTGGCCGCGCGGACCGCCGCATCACACACCGCCGCCCGCGTCGCTGCGTCGAGGCCCGGCGCCGGGGCCTCCTCGATCACCTTCTGGTGGCGGCGTTGCAGGGAGCAGTCGCGCTCGTAGAGGTGCACCGCGCCGCCCTGGGAATCGGCGAACACCTGCACCTCGATGTGGCGCGGCGACTTGACCAAGGTCTCCAGCAACACCCGGGCATCGCCGAAGCTGTTCTTCGCCTCGCGGCGGCAGGACGCGAGGGCTTCGAGGAAATCCTCCGCCCGCCAGACCTTGCGCATGCCCTTGCCGCCGCCGCCGGCCACGGCCTTGATCAGCACGGGGTAGCCGATCGCGTCGGCCTCGGCCTTCAGGCGCCCATCGTCCTGGTCCTCTCCGAGATAGCCTGGAGTCACCGGCACCCCGGCGGCCGACATCAGCGCCTTGGCCGCGTCCTTGCCCCCCATCGCCCGGATCGCAGACGGCGGCGGTCCGATCCAGATCAGGCCGGCGGCCTGCACCTGCTCGGCGAAGGCGGCGTTCTCCGAGAGGAAGCCGTAACCGGGATGGATCGCCTCCGCGCCCGAGGCCTTGGCCGCGTCCAGGATTCGGTCGCCGCGCAGGTAGCTGTCGCGCACGGGGCCGGGGCCGATGGCGACGGCCTCGTCCGCCAGGCGCACGTGGGGCGAGGCGGCGTCGGCGTCGGAATGGACGGCCACGGTGCGGATGCCCATGCGGCGGGCGGTGCGGATCACGCGCACGGCGATCTCGCCGCGGTTGGCGATCAGCACGCTCCGGATCGGCTTCACCTCGCCCATCGCCGTCACATCCTGAACACGCCGAAGCGCGCCTGCTGCGGGATCGGGGCGTTGAGGGCGGCGGAGAGGGCGAGGCCCAGCACGTCGCGGGTCTGGGCCGGGTCGATGATCCCGTCGTCCCACAGGCGCGCGGTGGCGTAGTAGGGATCGCCCTCGGTCTCGAACCGCTCGCGGATCGGCGCCTTGAACGCGGCTTCCTCTTCGGCCGGCCAGGTCCCGCCCCTGGCCTCCAGCGCGTCGCGGTGGACGGTGGCCAGCACGCTGGCGGCCTGCTCCCCGCCCATCACGCTGATGCGGCTGTTGGGCCAGGTGAACAGGAATCGCGGGGAATAGGCGCGGCCGGCCATGCCGTAGTTGCCGGCGCCGAACGAGCCGCCGATCAACACGGTGAACTTGGGGACCTGGGCGCTCGCCACCGCCGTCACCAGCTTGGCCCCGTCCTTGGCGATGCCGCCGGCCTCGTATTTCCCGCCGACCATGAAGCCGGCGATGTTCTGCAGGAACACCAGCGGGATGCGTCGCTGGCAGGCCAGTTCGATGAAGTGGGCGCCCTTCAGCGCGCTTTCCGAGAACAGGATGCCGTTGTTGGCGAGGATGGCCACGGGCATGCCCCATATCCTCGCGAAGCCACAGACCAGCGAGGGTCCATAGAGGGCCTTGAAGGCATCGAACTCCGAGCCGTCCACGATGCGGGCGATCACCTCGTGCACGTCGTAGGGCGCGCGCACGTCGGGCGGGATGATCCCGTAGAGCTCCTCGGGCGAAAAGAGCGGCAGGCGCGGCTCGGCCAGGTCGAGGTCGATGGTCTTGCGGTGGTTCAGCCGGCCGATGACGGAGCGGACGATCTCCAGCGCGTGCTCGTCATTGGTGGCGACGTGGTCGACCACGCCGCTCTTGCGGGCATGCAGGTCGGCCCCGCCCAGGTCTTCGGCGGAGATGATCTCGCCGGTGGCGGCCTTCACCAGCGGCGGGCCGGCCAGGAAGATGGTGCCCTGGCCGCGCACGATCACCGTCTCGTCGCTCATGGCCGGGACGTAGGCCCCGCCGGCTGTGCACGAGCCCATCACGCAGGCGATCTGGGCGATGCCTTCGGCCGACATGTGCGCCTGGTTGAAGAAGATGCGGCCGAAGTGGTCGCGGTCGGGGAACACCTCGGCCTGGAACGGCAGGTTGGCCCCGCCGGAATCGACCAGGTAGACGCAGGGCAGGCGGTTCTCCAGGGCGATCTCCTGCCCCCGCAGGTGCTTCTTCACCGTCATCGGGAAGTAGGCGCCGCCCTTGGTGGTGGAGTCGTTGGCGATGACCATCACCTCCCGGCCCATCACCCGGCCGACCCCGGCGATGGCGCCCGCGCCCGGGGCCTCTCCGTCGTACATGCCGTGAGCCGCCAGGGCCCCGACCTCCAGGAACGGTGATCCGGGATCGAGCAGCCGCTCGACCCGTTGACGAGGCAAGAGCTTGCCGCGGGCCAAATGGCGCCCGCGCGCCTTCTCGGACCCGCCCAGGGCGGCGGCGGCGACCTTGGCCCTCAGTTGCTCGACGAGGGCGCGGTTGTGCGACGCATTGGCCTGGAACGTCTCGGACTGCGGATCGACGGCGCTGACCAGGGTCCTCATAGGCCGATCAGCTCCCGCCCCATCAGGAACCGTCGGATCTCGTTGGTGCCGGCGCCGATGTCGTAGAGCTTGGCGTCGCGCAGGTGGCGCTCCACGGGGAAGTCCTTGAGGTAGCCGGCGCCGCCCAGGGCCTGGATCGACTCCAGGGCGGTGTGCACGGCGTTCTGGCTGGCCAGGAGGATGGCGCCGGCCGCGTCGTGGCGGGCGGTCTTGCCAGCGTCGCAGGCCCTGGCCACGGCGTAGACGTAGGCGCGCGCGGAGTTGAGGGCCAGGTACATGTCGGCGACCTTGGCCTGAATCAGCTGGAAGCTGCCGATCGGCTGGCCGAACTGCTGGCGCTCGCGGACATAGGGCAGCACCACGTCCAGGCACGCCTGCATGATGCCGAGCGGCCCGGCCGCCAGCACCGTGCGCTCGTAGTCGAGCCCGCTCATCAGCACCCTGGCGCCCGAACCGGTCTCGCCCATCACGTTCTCGGCCGGGACCTCGCAGTCCTGGAACACCAGCTCGGCGGTGTCCGACCCGCGCATGCCCATCTTGTCGAGCTTCTGGGCGCAGCGGTAACCGGCAAAGCCGCGCTCGATGAGGAAGGCAGTGATCCCCTTCGAGCCGGCCGCCGGATCGGTCTTGGCGTAGACCACCAGCACGTCGGCCTCCGGCCCATTGGTGATCCAGAACTTGGTCCCGTTCAGCACATAGCGGTCGCCGCGCCGCTCGGCCCTGAGCGTCATGGACATCACGTCCGAGCCCGCGCCGGCCTCGCTCATGGCCAGGGCGCCGACGTGCTCGCCGGAGATCAGCTTGGGCAGGTAGCGCGCCTTCTGCGCAGGTGAGCCCCAGCGGCGGATCTGGTTCACGCACAGCTGGGAGTGGGCGCCGTAGCTCAAGCCCACGGAAGCGGAGGCGCGCGACACCTCCTCCATGGCCACGACGTGCTCGAGGTAGCCGAGGCCGAGGCCGCCGAACTCCTCCTCCACCGTGATCCCGTGCAGCCCGAGGGCGCCCATCTGCGGCCACAGCTCGCGGGGGAAGCGGTTGCTGGCGTCGACCTCGGCGGCGATCGGCGCGATACGGTCGGCGGCGAACCGCGCGGTGGCCTCGCGGATGGCGTCGGCGTTTTCGCCGAGCAGGAAATCCATGGCCGGCGCGGTATTCCGCATGTCTGGCCCTTTCACCGTGTTCCTTCCGTCCAGCTTAGACCCGTGGCGGAGGACGGAAAGAGCGAAAGGCGCCTCATGAGCCGATAGCGAAGCTGGACCGGCGAGGTTCCGCGCCCGCTTCGGACGAGCCCCGGGGAGGTCGCCCAAGGTCGCCGGCGTAGGGTGGCCTGGCCACCCTGGCTATTCTGACTGAATCCCGATAATTATCTTGTGACTGAATCCTGATAATTATCTTATGCCTGAACGCCGGTAACGTTCCCGCTTCGTTCGGTGCGGCCAGTCATCGCAAATAATCGATGAGGCCTCATGGACATGTCTACAGATCAGCCTGCTTTTTAGCTGAACAAGAATCAGTCTACGTATCCCTCATAACAATTCGACGGCTGAGACCGTCAATGAAGCCGGCTGGCGAATGCTGCCGTGCAATAGGGAGAGCAGGCTCTATGCTAAAAATAGGGGTGGATGAGGCGCGCCTATATTCAGGCGGGCCGCCGGCAACTCGCGTCGATCGCGGCGTCCGGAGATTGCTCGGGGGGGCAAGCCTGGCGACCATGTCGGCGGTGCTGATGCTTCCGGCGGGCGCGGCCTTCGCTCAGGCGGCGCCGGCAGGCGCTGCGTCCGACAAGGCCCAGGAAGTGCAGGAAGTGGTGGTCACCGGGTCGCGCATCGCCCGGCGGGACTACACCTCCAACAGCCCGATCGTGACGGTGAGTTCGCAGGCCCTGATGAGCCAGGCCGACCTGCAGATCCAGAGCACGCTGAACAAGCTGCCGCAGTTCACGGCCGACCAGAACCTGATGGGCCGGGACAACACCGGCGACACCCAGCCGACGCCGACCCACTCGGTGGGCATCAGCACCCTCAGCCTGCGCGGCCTCGGCCCCAACCGGAACCTGGTGCTGATCGACGGCCAGCGCGGCGCGCCGGTCAACGGTGAACTGGTGGTCGACCTGAACACCATCCCCACGGCGATGATCGACCACGTCGAGACCATCACCGGCGGCGCCTCGGCCGTGTACGGCGCCGACGCGATCGGCGGCGTGGTCAACTTCATCATGAAGAAGAACTTCCAGGGCCTGGACCTGGATCTTCAGGAGGGCGTCAACCAGCACGGCGGCGACGGCAAGCAGTTCAGCGCCAGCGTGGTGATGGGCACCAACTTCGCCGACAACCGCGGCAACGTGACGGTGTCCCTCGAGCGCTTCACGCAGGACCCGTCCTGGGAGCGGAACCGGCCCTACGTCGTGAAGGGGTGGAGCGACCCGACCGTCGCCCCGGTCAACGGCTTCCCGATGGGGCAGAATTATACCGCCAACGGCCAGGGCATCCCGCAGTCCCTGATCAACTCGCTGTTCCCCGGCACCACGCCGAGCTCGCTGCCCGCGAACTCGAACTTCTGGTTCGCCGGCAATCAGCTCTATTCGGGCGTCGCCGGCTACGGCGTGGTCGCCCCGGGCGGTGTGCCGTTCGACCCGTACCAGCCCAACGGCACGAGCTACGCCTATCAGAACGTGGTCAACCCCGCGACCCACCAGGTCGTGCAGCTGATCAAGAACAACGAGACCGTCGGCTACGTCCAGGCGCCGCTCGACCGCTGGTCGATGTTCGCCAACGGGCACTACGACATCAACGACTGGGTCACGGCCGAATTCCAGGCCAACTTCGCCCAGACCCACACCGAAACCCTGCTGACTCAGTACCCGCCTTCGATCGTCACGGGCTGGTCGACCAACATCCCGTACAATCAGGTCACGGACGACCCGGCGTCGCCGGGCTTCATCCCCCTGGGTCAAGCCGGCGCGCAGCATCCGGTGTCGGCGACCTTCGCCCAACTGCTGAACGCCCGCACCGGCATCGGGAACGCGGCCACCACGCCCTGGCAGCTGCTCTGGCTGGGCAACATCAACAGCCAGCTTCCGCCTCGCGGCACCACCGACCAGAACACGGTGTTCCAGATCCGCGCCGGCCTGAAAGGCAAGCTGCCGCAGTGGAACTGGAACTGGGAGCTGACCGGTTCGCACAGCGAGTCCGAGGAATATTCCGTCGCCCGCGGCGATTATTCCCAGACCCGCTATCAGGCGCTCATGTCGGCGCCGGGCTACGGTCAGGGCACGTTCCAGGGCAACTACTTCCAGCCCAACGGCTCTTACTTCCAGTCGCCCGTCCCGACGTCCCTGACCACGCTCGCCGGCCAGGCCGCCAACCCCGGCCTGATCACCAGCCCCAACGCCGGCTTCGGCGCGGCCACGGTGAAGTGCACCACCGGTTTCTATAACGCCATCTTCAATGGCGCGACGCCGTCGGCCGACTGCTTGGCCGCCATCAGCGCGCCCATCCAGAGCATGAACTTCACCAAGCAGGACCTAGTGGAATTCGACGCCTCCGGCGACCTGTTCAACCTGCCGGCCGGCACGGTGAAGGGCTCGATCGGCGCGGACTACCGGCGCGACCAGCTCGTCTTCAATCCGGACATCCTGTCGAGCAACGAATCCTTCACCGACCAGGTGATCGGCGTGTATCCGGTGGCCTATTCCAACGTGTCGCAGGACGCCAAGGAAGTGTACGGCGAATTGTCGATCCCGGTGCTAGGCAACCTGCCGTTCCTCAAGAACTTCACCCTCAACCCGGGGGCGCGCTTCTCGAGCTACGACACTTCGCCGGGCGGCTGGACCTACAAGATCCTCGGTGACTACCAGGTCAACGACTGGATCCGCCTGCGCGGCGGCTACAACCTCGCCGTCCGCACCCCGAACCTCGGGGAGTTGTATGAAGGCCTGACCGAACAGTTCGGCCAGGGCACCGACTACGGCGATCCCTGTTCGCTGCTGTCGCAAGCGCCGTTCGGCGCCGGCGGCGCCGCAGTGGCCCAGGGACAGGCGACCGCCACCTCGGTCGCCAACAAGGGCGGCCTGGCCGGCGCGCAGAACGCCCTGGCGATCTGCAAGGCCCTGATGACCCCGTCGGCGCAGCAGTACTTCTACAACACGGCCGGCGTGTCCCAACCTGCGCCCGGCCCGACCTCGTTCGGCTGGCACAACGTTCAGGGCAACCCGAACCTGCTGCCCGAAACGGCCAAGACCTTCACGGCCGGCATCGTGCTCAAGTCGCCGTTCCAGAATCCGCTGTTCAGCCGGATGAACGTGTCGATCGACTACTACAAGATCCACATCGACGACGCGATTGAGTTCGCTTCGGTGGACTACGTGTACCAGCAGTGCTTGAACCAGCCGGCGGCGACCGCTCTCAACTCGCTCTACTGCCAGGCGATCCAGCGTTCACCGCAGTTCGGCGGCCAGCTCCTCACCGGCACGCCGGCGGCGAACTCGGCCACCATCGACACCAGCGGCGTGGACCTGCAGTTCGACTGGACGCTTCGCCTGGCCGATCTGAGGGAGAGCCTGCCGGGCTCCTTCTCGCTGAGCCTGGTGGGCAGCTTCCTGGGCAACTACGACACCATCTCCGCCCCCGGGCAGCCGGTGGAGCGGTGGTATGGCACGCTCGGGCCGACGCTGACCGGCACCAACGGCGGCGCCTATGCCTACAAGCTGAACACCCAGTTCGGTTATTCGATCGGGCCGGCTCAGCTGTTCCTGAACTGGCGGCACCTGCCCAAGGTCAACGCGGCCTCCGCAGTGGCGCCTGGCAACGTCACCCTGCCGACCAACGCCTATGACATCTTCGATCTGAACGCCAACTTCGCCCTGCCGCACGGCCTCAGCCTGCGTGCCGGCATTCAGAACCTGTTCGATGTCTCCCCGCCGACGACGGGCGCCACCAGCGCTATCTACGTCAACGGCTTGCAGCAGACCGTGGCGTCGACCGGCCAAGGCACCACCAACCCGAGCTTCTACGACGTGCTCGGCCGGCGGTTCTATGTCGGCCTGAAGGCCCGCTTCTAGTCTCGGTATAGTTTCCCCGACTGGGGGGCAGGCCCAAGGGCCTGCCCCTTTTTTCGTTTCGCGCGGCCGGAGCGGAGGGGTCGTCAGGTCAGCTCGACCGCCATGGCCGTCGCTTCTCCCCCGCCGATGCACAGGCTGGCCACGCCGCGCTTCAGGCTCCGCGCCTTCAGCGCCGCGATCAGGGTGACGATCACCCGCGCGCCGGACGCGCCCAGGGGATGGCCCAGCGCGCAGGCCCCGCCGTTCACGTTCACCACCTCGTGCGGGATGCCCAGCTCCTTCATCGCCGCCATGGGCACGACGGCGAAGGCCTCGTTGATCTCGAAGAGGTCGACGTCATCGACGCGCCAGCCGGCCTTGTCGAGCACCTTGCGGATGGCGAAGATCGGCGCGGTGGCGAACAGGGCGGGCGCGTGGGCGTGGGCGGCGTGGGCGACGATGCGGGCGTCGGGCGTCCAGCCTCGCGCCTCGGCGAGCGAGCGCCGGGTCAGCACCATGGCGGCCGCGCCGTCGGAGATGGAGGCGGCGTTGGCGGCGGTGATCGTGCCGTCCGGGGCGAAGGCCGGCTTCAGCCTGGGAATCTTCGCGGGATCGGCGCGCTGAGGCTGCTCGTCGGCAACCACGGTCTCGGCGCCCGACCGGGTCGCCACCTCCACGGGGACGATCTCGCGGGCGAAAGCCCCCGATCGTGCCGCGGCCTGGGCCCGCTCCAGGCTGGCGATGGCGTAGGCGTCCTGCTCGGCGCGGCCGAACTGGTAGCGCCGCGCGATGTCTTCGCCGAACGAGCCCATCAGGCGGCCGGCATCGTAGGCGTCCTCCAGGCCGTCGAGATAGAGGCTGTCCTTGACCACGTCATGGCCGATGCGGGCGCCCGAGCGGTGCTTGGCCAGCAGGTAGGGGGCGTTGGTCATGCTCTCCATGCCGCCGGCAACGATCACGTCCGCCGTGCCGACGCGAAGGGCGTCGTGGGCCAGGATCGCGGCCTGCATGCCCGAGCCGCACACCTTGTTGATGGTCGAGGCCTGGACGTGCTCGCCGAGTCCGGCGCGGAGCGCCGCCTGCCGAGCGGGCGCCTGGCCAAGCCCGGCGGGCAGGACGCAGCCCATGAAGATCTGCTCCACCTGGTCGGCGGCGACGTGCGAGCGTTCCAGCGTCGCCTTCACCACCGCGGCGCCGAGGTCCACGGCGTCGAGGCTAGCGAGGCTGCCCTGGAACGAGCCGAGCGGCGTGCGGGCGCCCTCCAGGATCACGATGTCGTCCTTCGGGTCCTCTGTCGCGCTCATCGCTTTCGACTCCGGTCACAGCAGGCGGGCGATGACCATGCGTTGGATGTCGGAGGTGCCCTCGTAGATCTGGCACACCCGCACGTCGCGGTAGATCTTCGCCACGCCGAAATCTTCCAGGTAGCCGTAGCCCCCCAGCGTCTGCAGCGCCCCGGAACACACCTGTTCCGCCGTCTCGGACGCCACCAGCTTGGCCATGGACGCCTCGGCCATGCAGGGCAGGCCCGCGTCCTTCAGCGAGGCGGCGTGCAGCACCAACTGCCGGGCCGCCTCCAGCCGCGCCGCCATGTCGGCCAGGCGGAAGCCGACCGCCTGGTGCTCGATGATCGGCTTGCCGAAGGTGCTTCGCTCCTTGGCGTAGGCCACCGCGATGTCCAGCGCCGCCTGGGCCATGCCAACGCTCTGGGCGCCGATGCCGATGCGGCCGGCCTCCAGGTTGGCGAGGGCGATCGCATAGCCCTGGCCGGGCTCGCCCAGCACCAGGGTATCGTCCAGGAACAGGTCGTCCAGAGAGAGCGCGCAGGTGTCCGACGCCCTCTGGCCGAGCTTGTGCTCCACCCTGGCGACGGTCAGGCCCGGCGTGCCGGCGGGGGCCAGGAAGGCGGTGATGCCGCGCTTGCCGGCGGCGGGGTCGGTCACGGCGAACACGATGGTCAGGCCGGCGATCCGCGCGGAGCTGATGAACTGCTTGGACCCATGCAGCCGCCAGCCGCCCTCGGCCCGCACGGCGCGGGAGCAGATCGCCCCGGCGTCGGAGCCGGCGTCGCTTTCGGTGAGGGCGAAGGCGCCGATCCGGTCTCCGGAACACAACGCAGGGAGGAACCGGCGTTTCTGATCGTCTGAGCCGCGCCCCAGCACCGCCGCCACAACGGGGGCATTGTGCACGCTGACGATGGTCGAGAGCCCGCCATCCGCCGCCGCCAGCTCCATCAAGGCCAGGGCGTAGGACACGTAGTCGGCTTCGGTCCCGCCCCATTCCGCTGGAGCGGTCATGCCGAACAGGCCGAGTTCAGCCAGGCCCTGGAACACCTCGGGAGGATAGGCGGCCGCCGTCTCCCATTCATGAGCGTGCGGCCGCACCTTGGCCTGCGCCCACCGGCGGACCGCGCCCTGGATCTCGACCTGCAGCTCGTTGAGCACCATGCCTCGGTCTCCGGGCCCAAGTTCAAGACCAGGCCCGGACTCAAGGTTTGTGTCGCGAGCGCTTCTGGCAAGAGGCCGCTGGGGTTCGCGGGTCACGTCGAGCCGGGTCGCGCTCTGCAGGCCTCTGCGCGCGGCGTTCAGTGCGCCCGGCCGCCCCGCCAGCCGATGGCGCGCTGGCGCATCCGCGGCCCGCGGTCCCAGCTGTCGGACGGCCAGGACGGGGCCTCGAAACTGCGGTTTTCGGCGGGTTGCGCCTCGGTCCTGTCCTGCCTGGCGCCCGACGCGCGGTCGATGGCCGATCCCCTGTCTGCACCCGGGTTCATGGTCCTCGTCGTCTTCCTTCTGGAGCTGCCCCGCCGTGGTTCAAACCCCTGCGGGAGCCGAAGTTCCGCGCGAGTCGGGCGCTATGGAATGGGGCCGCTCACTTTCCGGTCACCACCTTCAGGTCGATGGCCTCGCCCATGGCCTTGTAGCCGGCGTCATTGGGATGCAGGTGGTCGCGGATGTTGAACGGCGCGGCGATGGTGAGCGGATCCTTGGCATCGGCCACGACGGCGGCGAAGTCGATCACCCCATCGAAGGCGCCCGAGGTCTTGATCCACTGGTTCAGCCCCTCGCGCACCTGCTCGCCCTCCGGCGTGGCGTAGGACGCGCCCTGGTAGGGCGTCAGGGTCGCGCCGATCACGCGGATGCCGTGCTCGTGAGCCCGGGCTATGAGCTGCTGGTCGGCCGCTTCCAGGGCCTCCAGGCTCACCGGCTCGCCCGCGGCTCGCCGGCCGAAGCCGACGCCGATGTCGTTGATGCCTTCCATCAGGATCACCGCCTTGACCCCCGGCACGCTCAGCACGTCGCGGTCGAAGCGGGCCGGGGCGGCCGGCCCGGCGCCGTAGCGCAGCAGGCGGTTGCCGCTGATCCCGGCATTGACCACCGCCCAGTGGCTGGGCGCGATCCGCTCGGCCAGCCGGTCGGGCCAGCTGCGGAAGGCGTTGGCGGTCGAGGTGGCGCCCTCGGTGATCGAGTCGCCGAACGTGACCACCACATTGGTCGGGGCATTGGGCTCGACCTCCACCAGGGTGACGAAGGCGGGGACCCGCATGAGCGAGGGGCGCAGCAACTGGGCGTCGGCGGTGTGGTCGCCCGCCGCGCCCGCGACATAGTCGTAGAGGGTGCGCGACTGGCGCGAGAACACGGGCTCAGGCAGGTAGATCGAGATCGCCAGGCGATCGAGGTCCTGGGTCTGCAGGTCGATAGGGTCGCTCAGCACCGGGGAGGAGGGGGGCGCGGTGACGCCTTGTCGCCCGGAGAACGACACCACCCGGTCGGTGCCGGGCACGATGGAGCCATCCGGCGCGGCCTTGCCGATGTGCACCGCGCCGAAGGGCAGGGACTCCGCGCCGCCCTCGTTGGACAGCCTCAGCCGAAGGCGCTTGCCTCCCGCCGAGATGCGCACGATCTGGCGCACGGTGACATTGGCGAGCGTGGGAGGGGCGACGCCGATGGTCGCGCCGCCCGGATTCTCGATCAAGGGCGGGGGCGGCGGCACGGCGGCCGGCGGCGCCGACGGGGGCTGCGGCGCGACGAGGGGGATGGCGGTCGGCGGCGTGGAGGCTGCCGGGGCCGGTTGAGGCAGAGCCGCGCCCGGCGGCGCCGGGGCCGAAACATAGCCCCAGGTTCCCACCCAGGCCTGCGCCGCCGGCTTGTCCGCCGCCAGCGCCTGCGTCCCCGCGGCGGCCAGCACGGCGACGAGGCCCATTCGCAATCCGATCATCGGCTCCCTCCCCAGGGAATGTTTTCCGCAAGGTACACATTTGCGGAGGGAAGGCGAGGGTGGGGCGAGCCCTGTAGCGCGGTCAGCGCTTCGGCCGTTTCCCGAACCATCCGGTGGGGATCACGTCGAGCAGGTTCAGCCGCTGTTCCTCGTTCCTCGCCGAAAGCTGTACCGGTCGCGCGCGCCTCGGCCGAAGTTGCTTGAATAGTTTTCGGCGATGCCGTGCGCGTATTCGTGGATCCATGAGGGCCCGCCGGCCGACAGGAGGGCGTCGTCGTCCTGATCCTCATGAAAGGTCAGGACCACCCGCATCGGCCCGTCCGGCCCTTTGACCTCGGCGCTCCCGTCCAGGATGGAGCCGATGTGGAGCAGCGCCCCGGCCACGATCTCCTTGAGCCGTTCGCCGTCGGCAACGCCGGCCGTCTTCAGCGCCTTGTGGAGTTCATGCGTGATCGCAAGGCCGACCTCCATCTGCAGAGCGTCGAATTTGTCTTCGTCGACCAGGACCTTCATGGCCGCCCTCTCCAACATCCCGAGACTGCCTTAACAGCTCGGCGGAGCTTCGCCAATCAAAATGTTCTGTTTTTGTTCTTGAACAAGCGAGGACGGCAGCCTATTATCGGCGCATGGTCGCAGAAGGCGTTCCCGATGATTGCCAAGCCATTCGAACGTGCCACCGATCCCCTGAAGCACAGGCTCTTCTTCGCGGTCCAGCCCGATGAACTGACGGGCGCACGTCTCGTCCGGTTCACCCAGGACGAAGGCTCAAGGGGAAGGCCGATCGATCGACGCCGCCTGCACGTCACGCTCGGCATGGTCGGAAGATGGGCGGACGCTCCGCCGCAAGAGGCGATCGAACTTGCCAGGCAGATCGCTGACCAGATCGCGTTGCGGCCCTTCAAGGTCTCGTTCAGACACCTGCAGAGTTGGCGGGAAAGCCAAGGACCGCTGGTCCTTCTCGGGGAGGAGGGCGAGGTGGTCGGGCTCAGGCGGCTGCACGACGCCCTTTGCGAGGCGTACAGAATGAAGCCTGCTCCGGACTTCGATCCGCACATCTCGCTGATCTGGAGTCCGGACGTCTGGCCCGCGCGCACGATCTCGCCCTTCAGTTGGATGGTCCGCGAGTTCGTGCTGATCCACAGCGTCTACGGTCGGAGCCATCACGAGGTGCTCGGGCGCTGGCCCCTGGGGGAGGCGTAGCCCGCCCTCCCATTGACGTCGGCGCCCGGGAGACCCAGCTTGGGACAGCGGTGCGCCGCCGCACTCGACGCCGTCGTGAAACGGTATTATAGACTGCTTGGTATGAAACAAGACTCTCACGTCGGCGTCGGCCGCCCGCGGGAATTCGATGTGGAGGAAGCGCTCGCCGAGGCCCTGAAGGTCTTCTGGCGCAAGGGCTATGATGGCGCGTCCCTGACCGACCTGACCGAGGCCATGGGCATCACCCGCCCGAGTCTCTACTGCGCCTTCGGCAACAAGGAGGCGCTGTTCAAGAAGGCGCTCGACCTCTACGAGCGCGAGAAGCTGGCCTTCATCGACCAGGCGCTGGAGGCGCCGACCGGCCGCGAGGCGGTCGAACGGTTCCTCAACAACGCGTGCGACCTCTACGCTGCCGATCCGGACACCCGGGGCTGCATGGGCGTCAACAGCGTGCTCAGCTGCCAGGGCGCCGCCTCGGAGTCGGTGCGCCAGGAACTCATCGACCGGGGGCTCGACGTGCAGTCGCGCCTCAGGACCCGGCTGGAGCGGGCCAAGGTCGAGGGCGAACTGGGCGAGGCCGATCCGGCGGCCCTGGCGCTCTACATCATGACGGTGGGGCAGGGGATCGCCCTGCAGGCCGGTATGGGCGCTCCGCGCAAGGCGCTGAAACAGGTTGCCGAGACCGCGCTCGGGTGCGTTCCCGCGGGCCGCAAGTCCGTCGCCGCCTGATCCCCATTCGCAAAGGCTTCACAGGAATCCCTTGCGGGGCCTGTTTCTGTACCTTTCCGAATAAAATATCGTGCGGTATAAAATGATCCTTGACGCACTGCAGCACGGCAATATATACCACTCGGTATGAAATCCGCGGTCGCTGAGGGGAACTCGGGGCCGCCGCCGGAGTCTCCCACATGCGTCCCACCGCCGCTGCTTTCGCGCTGCTTCTGCTCGTCTCCGCTTCCGAACAGGCTTGCACCCGCGCCCAATCGCAACCCGCCCCGCCGCCCGCCGCCAAGGTCGAGGTGGCCCCCGTCGCCTTCAAGTCGCTGCCGCAATGGGACGACTTCACCGGCCAGATGGAGGCGGTGGGCAGTGTCAATGTCCACGCCCGCGTCGGCGGCTACATCGATAGCGTCGCCTTCCGCGAGGGTGCGCTGGTGAAGAAGGGCCAGGTGCTGTTCCAGATCGACCCGCGCCCGTTCCAGGCCGAGGTCGACCGCACCGCCGCCGAACTCGAGCGAGCCAAGGCGCAGGAGGTGCTGGCCCAGGCCGACGCCGACCGCGGCGAGCGGCTGATGGCCCAGAACGCCGTCGCCCAGGGCGAGCTCGAACGCCTTCAGGCCGAAGCCAAGTCGGCCAAGGCCGGCGTCCAGGCGGCCGACGCGGCGCTGGCCACCGCGCGCTTGAACCTGAGCTTCACGAAGGTGGTCTCGCCGATCGACGGGCGGGTGTCGAAGGCCCTGATCACCCAGGGCAACTTGATCAACACCGCCGATTCCCTGACCACCGTGGTGTCCGACGGCCCGATCTACGCCTCGTTCAACGCCGACGAGCAGACCTATCTGAAATATGTGGCGGCCGCCCGCGGCCATGACGCGCCGGTCTACCTCGGGCTGATGACCGAGGACGGCTTCCCTCACAAGGGCAAGCTGGAGTTCATCGACAACGCCGTGGACGGCAAGAGCGGCACCATCCTCGGCCGCGCCGTGTTCGACAACGCCGACGGCCAGTTCACGCCGGGCCTGTTCGCCCGCGTGCGCCTGGTCAGCTCGACCGCCGAAACCGTCGCCTTGGCGCCGGAGAAGGCGCTGGGCGAGGATCTCGGCAAGCGCTTCGTGCTGGTGCTGACCAAGGACAACCACGTGGACTACCGCCCCGTGACCCTCGGCCCGGCCATCGGCGAGCTGCGCGTGATCCGCCAGGGTCTGAAGCCCGGCGACGTGATCGTGGTGTCCGGCCTGCAGAAGGTGAAGCCCGGCGATCCGGTCACCCCGACGCCCTCGGCCCAGCCGATTTCCACGGCCGAGCTTTCGACCCTGACGCCGGCTTCCTGAGCCCCGCTTCCTGAGCCCCGCTTCCTGATCCGGCCGCGCCTGCCTTCCGGGCGCGCCTCCAAGGACAACCGCCATGAACTTTTCCCGGTTCTTCGTGAGCCGTCCCCGCTTTGCGGCCGTGCTCTCGGTCATCATCCTGGTGGCGGGCCTCGTCGCCCTGCCGCTTCTGCCCATCGCCGAATATCCGGAGGTGGTGCCGCCCACGGTGCAGGTGCACACGGTCTATCCGGGCGCCGAGCCCGCCGTGATCGCCGAGACGGTCGCCTCTCCGCTGGAGCAGGCCATCAACGGCGTCGAGGGCATGCTCTACCAGTCGAGCCAGACGGCCTCCGACGGGACCATGAACCTGACCGTCACCTTCGGGCTCGGCACCGACGGCGACAAGGCCCAGGTGCTGGTGCAGAACCGTGTGGCCCAGGTTCTCTCGCGCCTGCCCCAGGAGGTGCAGCGCGTCGGCGTGACCACCACCAAGGCCTCGCCGGCCCTCCTGATGGTCGTGCACCTGACCTCGCCCAACCATCGCTACGACAAGCTGTACCTGGCCAACTACGCCCAGCTGCACGTCAAGGACGCCCTGGCCCGCACCTATGGCGTGGGCGACGTGCAGATGTTCGGCACCGGCCCCTATTCCATGCGCATCTGGCTCGACCCGCAGAAGCTGGCGTCCCGCAGCATGACCGCCGGCGACGTCGTCCAGGCCCTTCGCGAGCAGAACGTCCAGGTGGCCGCCGGCCAGGTCGGCGCTCCGCCGTCGCCCGGCCAGGCCGACTTCCAGATCGCCATCAACACCCAAGGGCGCCTGTCGACCGAGGAACAGTTCGGCGACATCGTGGTGCGCGCCGGCCAGGCCGGCCAGATCAGCCACCTGCGCGACGTGGCCCGCATCGAGCTGGGCTCCGACAACTACGCCCTGCGCAGCTATCTCGACGACAAGGAAGCCGTCGCCCTGCCGATCTTCCAGCGGCCGGGCTCCAACGCCCTGCAGATGGCCGCCGCCGTGCGCTCGACCATGGAGAACCTGAAGAGGGACTTCCCCGAGGGCGTGCAGTACCACGTCGTCTACGACACCACGATCTTCGTGCATGAATCGATCAATGCGGTGATCCACACCCTGTTCGAGGCCCTGATCCTGGTGGTCCTCGTGGTGGTGCTGTTCCTGCAGACCTGGCGCGCCTCGATCATCCCGCTGGTGGCCGTGCCCGTGTCGCTGATCGGCGCCTTCGCCGTCATGCTGATGTTGGGCTTCGGCCTGAACGCCCTGACCCTGTTCGGCCTGGTCCTGGCCATCGGCATCGTCGTCGACGACGCCATCGTGGTGGTCGAGAACGTCGAGCGGAACATCGCCACCGGGCTCACGCCGCTCGAAGCGACCCAGCAGGCGATGCGGGAAGTGTCCGGCCCGATCATCTCCACGGCCCTGGTGCTGTGCGCGGTGTTCGTGCCGACCGCCTTCCTCACCGGCCTGACGGGCCTGTTCTACCGCCAGTTCGCCCTGACCATCGCCATCTCGACGGTGATCTCGGCGTTCAACTCCCTGACCCTGTCGCCGGCCCTGGCCGCGGTGCTGCTGAAGCCCCACGGCGCGCCCAAGGACCGCTTCCAGAAGCTGATCGACGGCGCCTTCGGCTGGCTGTTCAAACCGTTCAACAAGGTGTTCGCCCGCGCTTCGACCGGCTATGTCGGCGGCGTCGGCAAGGTGCTCGGCAAGTCGAGCATCGCGCTGGTCATCTACGGCGTGCTGCTGGCCCTGACCGCGGTCACCTTCCTGCGCACCCCCACCGGCTTCGTGCCGCAGCAGGACAAGCTCTACCTCGTCACCGTGATCCAGCTGCCCGACGCCTCCTCGCTCGATCGCACAGAGGCGGTGGTGCACAAGGTCAACCAGATCGTCCAGGCGACGCCGGGGATCACCCACACGGTGTCCTTCGCCGGCCTGTCGGTGAATGGCCTGGTCACCAGTCCCAACCAGGGGGCGGTGTTCGAGGTGCTCGACAACTTCGACAAGCGCAAGTCGCCCGACCTGCAGGTGAACGCCATCCTGGCCAAGCTGAACCAGCAGCTGTCCCAGGTGCCCGACGCGGTGATCAACACCTTCCCCGCGCCGTCGATCAGCTTCTGGA
>DASYBX010000032.1:0-3798 GCA_036500495.1 Caulobacteraceae bacterium | reverse complement strand
GGCCAGGGTCTCGCCGACGATCTCGCGCCAACGCAAGGTCAGGGGCCCCGCGCCGGGTCCGAACCGCTCCTCCAGCGCCTTCAGATACTTGGTCAGTTGCCGTCCGGCCGGCGGCGGCGGCTGGCGCGCCGGCCGCGAGCGGCGCTCGGCCAGGATCCTGGCGGTCTCCGCAGGCGAGGGCAGGGAGCGTGGCATCGCGCCAACTTATCTGTCATCCCCGCCGAAGCGAAGCGTGGAGCCGGCGCGGGCCTGCCGGGATGACGACGATGGTAGACGTGAACGACGCCCGCCGCGCCCTGCTGGCCTGGTACGACGCCCAGGCGCGGGCCCTGCCCTGGCGGGTCGGGCCGGCCGAGCGGCGTGCGGGCGTGCGGCCCGACCCTTATCGGGTATGGCTGTCGGAGATCATGCTACAGCAGACCACGGTCCCGCACGCGACGCCCTATTTCCTCGCCTTCACCCAGCGCTGGCCGACGGTCGGCGACCTTGCGGCCGAAGAGGACGGGGCGGTGATGAGCGCCTGGGCCGGCCTTGGCTACTACGCCCGCGCCCGCAACCTCCTGGCCTGCGCCCGCGCGGTGGCGGCGGGCCACGGCGGCGTTTTCCCGGACACGGAGGAGGGCTTGCGCGCCCTACCCGGCGTCGGCGCCTACACCGCCGCGGCGGTGGCGGCCATCGCCTTCGACCGCCCCGCCAATGTGGTCGACGGCAATGTCGAGCGGGTGATGTCGCGCCTGCACGCGGTCGAGGCGGCGCTGCCGGGCTCCAAGCCCGAGTTGAAGGCCCTCGCCGCCAAGCTGGTGACCAGCGAGCGCCCCGGCGACTGGGCCCAGGCCCTGATGGACCTCGGGGCCACGATCTGCCGGCCCAAGCAGCCTCTGTGCGACCGCTGCCCGGTGGCCCAGGCTTGCGCGGCGCGGGCGGGCGGCGCGCCGGAGACCTATCCGCGCAAGGAGGCCAAGGCCGAGCGTCCGCGCCGGCGGGGCGTGGCCTATGTCCTGACCAACGGCAATGCGGTCGGTCTCGTGCGCCGGCCGGACAAGGGCCTGCTCGGCGGCATGCTGGCTCTGCCCACCAGCGACTGGGGCGACAAGCCCGCCGCCCTGGCCGGCGCGCCGGCGCCTGCCCGCTGGCGCAGCGTCGGCTCGATCGAGCACTTGTTCACCCACTTCGCCCTGACCCTGGAGGTAATGCGGGCCGAGGGCGTGGCCGAGGGCCTGATCTGGACCCCTGTGGAGGAGGCGGCCCGCGCCTTGCCGAGCGTGTTCCTGAAGGCCTTGAGGCAGGGGCTGAACGGGCTGCTCTGAGCCCCCCGTGCGACATAATGGCCCGCTCGTCCCTTCGAGCCGCACACTCATGGGGTGAAAAGCGCAGCCGTGGCGTCACATCGACAAGTTGCACATGACCTAGGCTTTACAACATGAGCGAAGTCGTCGCCCTCCTCGCCACCCTGTTCGCCCTCGGCATGATGGGCCTGGGCCTCGCCGTGTTCGTCAAAGGCGCTCGCGAGGCCTCGCACGTCCCCGCCTCGTGGCCGAACTGGCCCACCACCAAGCTGCGCTAGGCGAAGCCCGGCGCCGGGCGTAGCATCCGCCCATCATCGCGCCGCAGGAGGCGACGAATGGGTGGACCGCTTTTCAGACCCGATCGCAGGCTGGTTCTTGCCGGCGGCCTCGCGACGCTCGCCACCCCGGCCCTGGCGGCCGACCGCAAGATCGGCATGATCTTCCCCGGCGCAGGCGGGAACGAGCCCCGCGACGCCCGCCAGATGTATCCCACCGGCGTCTCCTACGTGACCCGCGGCGTGGCCCTGCCGGCCATGACGGTGGAAGGCTACGCCAGCGTGATCGACAAGATCGGGCCCCTGTCCAAGGCCCTGGCGGCCGAGGGGGCCGAGGCCCTGATGCTGATGGGCACCTCGCTCAGCTTCTACAACGGCGCCGCCTTCAACCGCGGCCTGGCCATGCGCATGACCGACGCCACCGGGCTCAAGGCCTCGACCATGGCCACCGCGGTGGCCGACGGCCTGCGCACCGTGGGCGCCCGCAGGGTCGCGGTGGGCACCGCCTATATCGACGAGGTCAACCAGAGGCTGGCGACCTTCCTGAAGGAAGAGGGCTTCGAGGTCCTGGCCATGAAGGGCCTGAACATCTCCGACGTGAGTTCGACCGGCCCGTTGTCAAAGGTGACACAGGACGACCTCATGAACCTCGGAAGCGACGTATTCCACAAGGCCGGCAAGCCCGACGCCATCCTGATCTCCTGCGGCGCCCTGCGCACCCTGGAGATCCTGCAGCCGCTCGAACAGCGCTGCGGCGCGCCGGTGGTGTCGAGCATGCCCCACGCCCTGCGCGCGGCGGTGCGCCTGCTGGGCATGGACGGCCGCTACCCGGGCCACGGCCGGCTGCTGGAGACGGCCTAGGCTGAACCGTCCTGAGCCGCGATTTGGCTGCTCAATGCCCGGCTGAGTCGTCACCCTCGGGACACTCGTGATCCCAGCTATCGACGGAGGGAGAGGCCCGATTGGGGATGTACTCACCCACGGTGCGGACATGCAGGCAAATGTCGCGCCGCTTGAAATAGAGTTCGCATCCCCCCGGCGCATCGGTATAGCAATTTTCGGCTTCGACGGCGCCCCGCTTCCAGTAAAGCCGCTCCTCGGCAAATCCGCGGTCCGGATCGTCCCTGAATTTGTAGCTGGTGATTACTGGCTTCCACCCCTGGCGGATCAACCACGCGCGGACGGCGAAATATTCGGCCCCGGCCTCCAACGGCTCTGGCTTGATCGTCGGCGCCTTCTTGACGACGCCGGCCCTGGTGGACGGAGCCGCTGTCGCACGCCGTTCCGGCATGGCTGCGAATGTCGCAAATACCACGGCCAGCCCGATCAGGAACGTCGCTCTCACCGTTGCAGTCCCCTGAGTTTGTCGCCGTACGCCTTCAACAAAGGCGCCATCGACGGACGCCGTGGCGTTTGCCCTGGAGCGGAGATGGCCTCGCCGTTCGACTTCGGGAAAATCTGCCACCTCTTGCCCGCCGCGTGCATAGCGCCTTCGATGTCGCCGGCGCCAAGCTTGTCTGTGGCTCCGAGGGTCCGCAAGTAATAAGCGGCCGCGAGATCCTGGGACCTCGGCTGGAAGTCGGTCAAGCCGAGCGCTTGCGCCGCTTGATCCCAAGTGCCCTTGGTGAATTGGTAGGAGCCCGCGGCGGTCGATGTGACCTCGGGCTTCATCTTCCCGTCGGCGCCGGGACGGGCCGGACTGATGAGCACCGAGACGTTCGGATGCTTGGAAAAGTCCTTGAACCCTTTGGCCGAATTGACGATCGCGTCGTAATGGTCCCCGCCCTCTCCGCCGCGCATCATGGCGAGCAGCGCCTGCACCTGCGGATCGGCCAAATCGCGTTGAGTTTGTTGCAGGGTCATCGCCTGCGCGACCTCCGGCCTCTGCCTGAATTTGGGAAGGCCGACGCTGGTATCGAGCGGCCCTAGAGGCGTGGTCGGGTTGGGAGCGACGGTCGACCCTTCAGCGCCGCCCTGCTGGTCCTCGCCGTGTGCGCCAAGCCCCTCCATTAGGGCAGCGGGGTCGCTGTCCGTCAGATGCCCGCTCACGTCCCCGAGCAGGCCGGGCCCCGGCGGCGGCGGCGGCAGCAGCATCTGGGCATGAGGCACGATGTGTTGGTAATCCGGCGGCAGGTCGTCCGGATCGCCGCCCATGGCCAGATGGAACAGCGTACGGGAGAAGGGACTTCCGGCGTCGGGCTCGTCAGCCGGGCCAAAGAGGTCGGGGAAGACCGAGC
>DASYBX010000031.1:0-4974 GCA_036500495.1 Caulobacteraceae bacterium | reverse complement strand
CTTGTCGGCGACGATCGGGCCGCCGATCCCGCCGTCGAAGGTGACGGTGTTGTAGGTGCCGTAGGAGGCCTGGGCGCGGCCTTCCAGGGTCTGGGTCGGCTTGATGGTGTCGAACTTGACGATGCCGGCGGTGGTGTTGCGGCCGAACAGCGAGCCTTGCGGGCCGCGCAGCACTTCAACCTGCTTGATGTCGAACAGCGGGTTCGACTTCAGCACCACGTGTTCCATGACGACGTCGTCCTGGATGATCGACACCGGCTGCGAGGCGCCGAGGTAGAAGTCGATGTTACCCAGGCCGCGGATATAGAAGCGCGGGAAGATCCGGCCCGTGGTGGTCTCGGCGTAGAAGCTGGGGACCTTGCCCGACAGGGTCAGCAGGGTGTCGTCGCCGCCGGCCTGGGCGGCGCGGACGTCCTCGGTCGGAATCACCGACACCGACACCGGCACCTTCTGCAGGTTCTCGCTCCGCCGCTCGGCGGTGACGATGACTTCCTCCAGCTGGGTCCTGGTGGTTTCCTCGGCCGAGGCCACGGTGGTCAGTGAGAAAGTGGCGAAGCAAACGCCAAGCATCAGCGCGGCTCTACGAGCGGTATGTCTTTGCAATATTAGCCCCTGTTTGATAACGGCGTGCGAAATCTGAGCTCGACTCGCGCGCGATATTTCGGTGGGCCGCCCCTATGTCTGGCCCCCGGTGATTGGGGGCTCTCATATTTCTTCGCTGCGTCAGTTTCATTACAAATATGGTCCTCGCGCCCTAGGAAGGTCGAGGAGATTGCATTTTCGCAACAGTGCCGAAGGTTGTCCCCCGGGGCGGGGCGCCGGCCTTGTCGGCGGGAGTCCGCCGCCGCTCACGCCCGGCCTTGCAAAGATCCCGGGCCGGAGGCCAGATGCCGCCAAGATAAGGGGCAGGACGATGGCTGCATCTGAGGTGAACGCTCGCCGCGGAGGCTCCGCGGGAATCAGCCGCCGCGGACTGATCGGCGTGGCGGCGGGAACCGCGGCGTCCATCCTCGCCGGCTCCGCTCTCGGCGCGGCGCGGCGCCTGCGGCCCAGCGACCGGGTCAACATCGCGGTGATCGGCGCCGGCGGCCAGGGCGCGGCCAACATGACCAAGCTGGTCAGCCAGAACATCATCGCCACCGCCGACGTCGACTATGACCACGTCCACGCCGCCCTGCTCGACAAGTCCGGCAAGATGATCCCGGCGCGGCAGCCGCTGAAGGACGCCTACGACAGGGCGCAGCGGTTCACGGACTATCGCCGGATGTTCGACGCGCGAAAGGACATCGACGCCGTCCTCATCGCCACGCCGGACCACCACCACGCCGTCGCCGCGCGCATGGCCATGGAACGCGGCCTGCACGTCTATGTGCAGAAGCCGCTCACCTACACCGTAGAGGAGGGCCGCCGCCTGCAGGCGATGGCCCGGGCCAATCCCAAGCTGGTCACCCAGATGGGCAATCAGGGCCACTCCGGCGACGACGGCCGGCGCGTGGTGGAGCTGATCCGTGGCGGCGCCATCGGCGACGTGCGCGAGGTGCAAATCTGGACCAACCGCCCGGTCTGGCCGCAGGGCATCCCCAAGCCCGCGCCGCAACCGGCGCCGGCCAGCCTCGACTGGCCCACCTGGCTGGGCCCGGCTGACGTCGACTGGGGCTACAACCCCGACTACGCCCACTTCAACTGGCGCGGCTGGGTGCCGTTCGGCTCCGGCGCCCTGGGCGATATGGGCGCCCACCTCATGGACTTCCCGGTGTGGGCGCTGGAACCGGGCCTGCCCACCAAAGTCGAGACCCGCCACACCCGCTGGGCCGGCGGCGCCAGCCTCTGGGACACCAAGCGTCCCGCCGAGCTCACCAGCTATCCCCTGGGCAGCGTCACCCACTACGAGTTCGGTCACGCCAGGGGCGGCCCGCTCCACCTCACCTGGTACGACGGCGGCCTGATGCCGGAGACCCCGGCGGGCTTCCCGGCCAACCTGCGGATGAACCCCGGCGGCGGCGTGCTCTTCATCGGCTCGCGCGGCATGCTGATGCACGAGACCTACGGCGAGAACCCGACGCTGATCGGCGAGGGCCTCACCGAGGCGGCGGCCAACATCCCGCAGTCGCTGCCCCGCATCCAGGGCGGCATGGCCGCCCACGAGATGAACTGGATCCGCGCCATCCGTGGCGAGGAGAAGATCTCCTGTCCATTCGACTACGCCGCCCCGCTCAACGAGACGATGATCCTCGGCATCGTCGCCCTGCGCGCCGACCAGCCCATCGAATGGGACGGCGCCGCCGGCCGCGTCACCAACGCCCCCGACGCCAACGCCTATCTCAGCCGCGCCTACCGCAAGGGATGGGAACTGTGATCCGCGCTGGACTGCCGTGCGTGGCGGGCCTGCTTCTCCTCACCGCCGCCCCCGCCCTGGCCCAGGAGGCTCCCAAGGCCATGACCGCGAAACCGCAGGATACCGAGCAGTGGACGCCGGTCCCCGCCGTGGTGACCCCGGGCGCGACCGACGCCGACGCGCCCTCCGACGCCATCGTCCTCTTCGACGGCAGGAACCTCGACCAGTGGGTGTCGGCCAAGGGCAAGTCCCCGGCGGCCTGGACCGTGGCCGATGGCGTGCTGACGGTGGCCAAGCCGGCCGGCAACATCGAGACCCGGCGCAGCTTCCGCGACTACCAGCTCCACCTGGAGTGGCGGGTCCCAGCCAACGTCACCGGCTCCGGCCAGGGGCGCGGCAACTCCGGCCTGTTCCTCGCCTCCACCGGGCCGGGCGACGCCGGCTACGAGCTGCAGATCCTCGATTCCTACCAGAACCCCACCTACGTCAACGGCCAGGCCGGCGCCCTCTACAAACAGCATCCGCCGCTGGTGAACCCCGCCCGCAAGCCGGGCGAATGGCAGACCTACGACGTCATCTGGACCGCCCCGGTGTTCGCCGCCGACGGCAAGGTCACCGCGCCAGCCCGGGTCACCGTGCTCTACAACGGCGTCCTGGTGCAGAACGACGCCGTGCTCGCCGGCGAGACCCTGTTCATCGGCAAGCCGGTCTACCGCCCCTATACGGCCGCCCCGATCAAGCTCCAGGCCCACGGCGACCCCAGCCCCCCGCTCAGCTTCCGCAACATCTGGGTGCGGGAACTGCCGCCACGATAATTTCCTTCTCCTCCTCGCGGGAGAAGGTGGCAGGCGAAGCCTGACGGATGAGGGGCGCCTCTACAGCAGCTTGGCCAGGTCCCCGAGTTTCGACAGCCGCGCGCGGGTCTCGTCGGACAGCGGCCCGGCCAGTTCCTCCAGGTGGTGCTCGATGTGGTCGGTGATCAGCACGGCCTTGGCCTTTTCCAGCGCGCCGATCACCGCCTGCATCTGCTGGGCGATCTCCAGCCCGTCGCGGTTGGCCTCGATCATGCCGATGATGGTGGCCAGGTGGCCGTGGGCGCGGCTCAGGCGATTGCGCAAGGCCTTGTCGTGGACGTGGCTCATGGGACCCTCTGATCGAGGGCCGCACTATAGGGCGTGCGGAAGGGCGAACCAGCCGTTGACCGCGATGTAGAGGCCCACCAGCAGGATCACCAGGCCGGAGACGAAGGGCGCCTTGCGCACGATGTCGCCAAACCCGCTCCAGCGCCTGGACACATGCTTGACGCTCAGCGCGGCGATGACGCCCGAGGCCACCATGGTCGCGGCCAGGCCGATGCTGAAGCAAACCACCAGCACCGCGCCCAGCGCCACCTGCTTGAGCTGCAGGCACAGCAGCAGGACGGTGATCGCGCCCGGGCACGGGATCAGCCCGCCGGTCAGGCCGAAGATGGCGATCTGCGCCGTGGTGACCTGGCGGTCGGCGAACCGGCGGCGGATATCGTTGGCGTGCGCCAGTTCGTGCGCGTCCTGGTATCCCGCCGCGACGTCGAGACCGCGCAGTTCCTCGTGCAAGTGATCGTGCAGGTGGTCGTGGCCGGGGTCGCGCTCGACGAAGGCCACGTCGTAGCGGTGGGCGTGGTCGCCGTGCGACAGGGTCAGGCCGGCGATGAACTCGTGGGGTTCGGGAATGACCTCGGCGGTTTCCAGGTAGCCGTCTTGCTGCGTCAGGCTGAAGGCCTGCCGCTGCCCGTCTGGCCGCTCCGTCTCCAAAGCCAGGTCCTGGACGCGCGGGGCGGGCCCGCTCTCGCTGTAGAGGCGAAAGCGCGGCGGCGCGCCGTCCTCGAACAGTTCGAGCCGCAGCACGCCGTGTCCGGTGTCGATGCGGGTCGGCTCCGAGGCGTGCTCGTGGGGGCGCCCGTGGCCGTGCCCGTGATCATGCCCATGATGGTGATCATGCCCCATCGCCGCCAGCCGCTGTTCGCGACGCACGCGCCAGAGCATCCACACCGCCATGCCGACGATGATCAGGCCGGAAACGAATTGGAAATAGGGTTCCAGCGCGGCGCTGTCGACGCCGCGCCAAAGGTACATCCCGCCCAAGGCGATCACCCAGACGACGAGGGTGTGGGAGAGGGTGGCGCACAGGCCCAGCAGCACCGCCTGCCGAACGGTGCCGCGCACGGCGATGATGAACGCGGCCATCATCGTCTTGGAATGACCCGGCTCAAGCCCATGCAGGGCGCCGAGCAGGATGGCGCTGGGAATGAACAGCCAGGCGTGGGCCGTGCCTTGAGCGAGGAGGTCTGCGAGCGGGGTCATGGCCCGCTCCTATCCCCCCGGGGGGGATACGGGCAAGTCACGACATTCCATGATGCGGCCCGGGCCGCGGGTCGCCGGCGACGCTTTTGCGCCGTTCCCGGACGATCCGAATGTTGGTTGCGGTTCGGTCGCTCACCCGGGCGTCGACCTCGGAAATCAGCGCCGCGACACACGCAAATATTTGACATCGGCCTTGTCTGATGTTCTCTATTTGTTCATGTCCACGGACGCGAACATGGCGCAACGGCACGGCCAGGTCCTGGCCGAGCTGTCGGCGCTCGGGCTGGAACTGGCCCGCGA
>DASYBX010000030.1:0-8138 GCA_036500495.1 Caulobacteraceae bacterium | reverse complement strand
CGGAGATCGACGCCTCGAGTCGCGTGGCCTTGCCTCGGCCGTCCACGTCCACCGCGCCAGCGCCGTAGATGCGCAGCTCGTCCTGGTCGTAGTCGTTGATGGTCAGCTTCTCGGCGCCGGCCAGATGGAACTCGTGGGTGTCGGGGCTGACGACGTTGATCCTGAGGCGGTCACCGCCGTGGCGGCGGTTCCAGCGGAAGCGCGGGCCATCGGCGAGCGTCAGTTCGCCATCTACCAGCCGCAGTTCGTCCAGCACGGCCTGCGGCCCGGTCACCGTGAACTTGGCCACGGGTCCCTGGGTGTAGGTGATCTCCGCCGGGTAGTAGATGTTCAGGCGCGATCCGCCGGTATAGGCCAGGTCGCGGGTCGTCTCGGGGCCCGGGTCGCGGCGATCGCCGTCGCGCCAGTCGCCCCAGGGGCCGAAGTTCCAGGGGCCGCCCTTGTTCATGGCCTGGAACCCGCCCAGCATGCCGAGCACGCTGAAGCAGACGACGGAGACGATGGCGCCCGCGGCCATCAGCACGAGAAGCTTCTTGATCATGGCGCGCCCCTCTAGGCGGTGATCGGCTTGATCAGCCGCAGATGGAAGCGGCCGTAGCGGATCAGGAAGTTGACGAGGCCGATCGAGGCCAGGGCGGAGAGGCAGCCCATCGCGGTGCCGCCCGACAGGAAGCCGAGGCCGGCCAAAACGCCTTGAGCGAGGTGGCCGTGCAGGATGGCGATCGGCGAGAACAGCAGCATGAACACGCCGGCGATGGCGAACGCGGCCGCCACGCAGGCGAGGGCGAAGATCAGGCTGACCGCCACCATCAGCATGGGCAGCAGGATCAGCAGGTCGATGGCGCCGATGCTGAGGATCGCCAGGATCGCCCCGGCGGCGGCCGAGGGGCTGCGCTCCTCTTCCCAGCGCTTGAGGCCGGCCTGGGCGCGCAATTCGCGGGCCAGGCGCGCCGGGTCGCCCAGGGCGGCGGCGATGTCCTCCTCGCGCCGGCCGGCGGCCAAGCCCTCGTCGAAGTGGCTGGCGTAGTCGGCGACGATGTCGTCGGCGGCGGCCGTGGGCACGCCCGTCAGATGGGTGCGCAGGGCCGACAGGAACTGGTCCTTGGTCATCTCAGCCTTCCCCGAGGATGGCGTTGACCGCGCGGGCGAAGGCGCTCCATTCGGCCTTCTGCGACTGCAGGCTGGCGCGGCCCGTCTCGGTCAGACGATAATACTTCCGCGGCGGTCCGGACGGCGACTCGGCCAGGTAGGTGGCGACCAGCCCCTCGTCCTGCAGTCGGCGCATCAGCGGGTAGATAGTCCCTTCAGCCATGTCGATCCCCTCCGCCAGCTGGCTGGCGATGTCGTAGGCGTAACCGTCACCTTTGCTGAGGAGCGCGAGCACGCAGAGCTCGAGGACGCCCTTTTTCAGCTGAACTGGAATGGATTCGGCCATCGCGGCTCCCTTCACTGGAGATGCTTGTGCCACAAGATACCTTGCAGCGCAAGATACCTTTTCAAGGCAGGTAGCTTTTGTCGACAGGTAGCGTTGCGGAGGCTCGCGTTGCTATGAGGTCGGGGGGTTCCTATGCTGGCCGCCCATCATCTGGAGCGCCCGAATCGTCATGACCGAGCCGGCCGACATCGCCAGCCTGTCCTTCGAACAGGCCCTCGCCGAGCTGGAAGCCATCGTCCAGAAGCTGGAGTCCGGTCAGGCGCCGCTCGAGGAATCGATCGCGATGTACGAGCGCGGGGCGAGGCTGAAGGCGCATTGCGAATCACGCCTGGAGGCCGCGCGTCTGCGGGTGGAGAAGATCGTGGTCGGCCCTCAGGGCGCCGAACGGACCGAGCCGGCGGACTTCTCCTAGGCGTCGCCGTAGGGGCGTAGCACGTATACAACGCACGTCGTCCGTTGGCGGAGCCGGTTCAATCGCGCCTCGCCCTCAGCGCCGACGGAGTCTATAACAGCCCGAACGGGTTCAGTTTCTCATCGTGGTCCCATGCCGCACACGCCCCTCCTCGACACCGTCAAGACGCCTGCCGACGTCCGGGAGCTCTCCGTACCTCAGCTGAAACAGCTGGCCGACGAACTGCGCACAGAGACCATCGACGCGGTGTCCACCACGGGTGGGCACCTGGGCGCGGGCCTGGGCGTGGTCGAGCTCACCGTGGCCCTGCACCACGTGTTCGACACCCCCGAAGACATCCTGATCTGGGACGTCGGCCACCAGGCCTATCCGCACAAGATCCTCACCGGCCGGCGCGACCGTATCCGGACCCTGCGCCAGGGCGGCGGCCTGTCGGGCTTCACCAAGCGCGACGAGAGCAACTACGACCCGTTCGGCGCGGCCCACGCCTCGACCTCGATCTCGGCGGCGCTCGGCTTCTGCGTGGCCCGCGACCAGCAGGGCAAGGACAACCATGTGGTAGCGGTGATCGGCGACGGCTCGATGAGCGCCGGCATGGCCTATGAGGCGATGAACAACGCCGCCCACACCACCGGCCAGCTCACCGTCATCCTCAACGACAACGACATGTCGATCGCGCCTCCGGTGGGCGGGATGAGCGCCTATCTGGCGCGCCTGGTGTCCGGCGGGCTCTATCAATCGGTCCGGCGCCTGGGCAAGGCGGTGACCAGCATCCTGCCCGGCCCGATGCGCGAGGCCGCGCGCAAGGCCGAGGAGTTCGCCCGCGGCATGGCCACCGGCGGCACCCTGTTCGAGGAGCTGGGCTTCTACTACGTGGGCCCGATCGACGGCCACAACCTGGACCACCTCGTGCCGATCCTGAAGAACGTGCGCGAGATCGACGACAAGCCGGTGCTGGTCCACGTCGTCACCAAAAAGGGCAAGGGCTACGCCCCGGCCGAGAGCGCGGCGGACAAATACCACGGGGTGGTCAAGTTCGACGTGATCACCGGCAAGCAGGTCAAGCCGGTGTCCAACACCCCCAGCTACACCAAGGTGTTCGCCAACGAGCTGATCAAGCAGGCCGAGAAGGACAAGCGCATCGTGGCGGTGACGGCCGCCATGCCGTCCGGCACGGGCCTCGATCTGTTCGGCCAGGCCTTCCCCGACCGGGTGTTCGACGTCGGCATCGCCGAGCAGCACGCCGTCACCTTCGCCGCCGGCATGGCGGCCGATGGTCTGAAGCCGTTCTGCGCCATCTATTCGACCTTCCTGCAGAGGGGCTACGACCAGGTGGTGCACGACGTGGCCCTGCAGCGCCTGCCGGTGCGCTTCGCCATGGACCGGGCGGGCCTGGTGGGCGCGGACGGCGCGACCCACGCCGGCTCGTTCGACATCGGCTTCATGGGCGCCTTGCCGGGCATGGTGCTGATGGCCGCCTCCGACGAGGCCGAGCTGGCGCGCATGGTGGCCACCGCCGCCGAAATCGACGACCGCCCGAGCGCCTTCCGCTATCCGCGCGGCGACGGCGTGGGCATCGACATCCCGAACCCGGCGCCGCCGCTGGAGATCGGCAAGGGCCGCGTGGTGCGCGAGGGCTCCAAGATCGCCATCCTGTGCTTCGGCACCCGCCTGCAGGACTCGCTGAAGGCCGCCGACCGCCTGACCGCCATGGGCTATTCCACCACCGTGGCCGACGCCCGCTTCGCCAAGCCGCTCGACGAGGATCTGCTGCTGCGCCTGGCGCGCGAGCACGAGGTGCTATTGACGGTGGAGGAGGGG
Organism: Caulobacteraceae bacterium; assembly: GCA_036500495.1. GTDB lineage: Bacteria > Pseudomonadota > Alphaproteobacteria > Caulobacterales > Caulobacteraceae > BOG-938. The sequence continues at coordinate 4,470 of DASYBX010000030.1, read as the reverse complement.
GCCGAGGGCGGCTTCGGCGCCTTCTGCCTGCACGCCCTGGCCCGCCACGGCGCGCTGGATTCGGGCCTGAAGATCCGGACCATGACCCTGCCGGACATCTTCCAGGACCACGACAAGGCCGAGCTGCAGTACGCCGAGGCCTGCCTCGACGCCAATTCCATCGCCCGCACCGCCCTGGAAGCCCTCGGCGGCGCCGAAGCGGCCGCGGCCCTGATCGCCTGAGCAGAGAATGCCGAAGCCGTTTCTACTGATCGCCGCCGCCGCGGCGGCTCTCTCCAGCGCCGCCCTCGCGGCCGACGCTCCGCCTCTGCCCGTCCGCCACGTGCTGCAGACGGCGCCGTCGTCGGCTTCGCCCAACACCCAGATCGTGGTCACCGAGGTGGTGTTCGCCAAGGGCGCCAAGCTGCCGTTCCACACCCATCCGGGTGAGGAAGCCCTGGTGATCAAGTCCGGAAGCCTGGTGATGGAGCTCGAGGGCAAGCCGGCCAGGAACCTGAAGGCCGGCGACAGCTTCGTCATCCCGCGCGGCGTCGCCCACCAGGCCGCCTCGCCCGATGGCGAGACCCACGTCATCGCCACCTATGTGGTCGACAAGGACAAGCCCCTCGTCACGATGAAGAAGCCCTGAGGCGAGAGGGCAAGGGCCAAACGCCCTAGCAGAACACTTCCGCCAGCAGGACGTCGTCCTTCCAGATCTGGGCCCTGACGCAGCTCTTGTGCGCCGCCAGCCAGTGGCGCGCCCGGGCGACCGCTTCGTCGGCATCGATGCAGGGCATCAGCTCCATGGCCGGGCAATCGCCGGCCGCGGTGATGCCGAGAAAAACGTAGGCGCTGTCGGACACGCGATCATCCATGCCCGCCCTTTCGCCCGAGATTCGAGGGAAGGGCGTAGGAATCCCGACATTGGCGGCCAAGACAGGCGAAACAAATGACGCCGCGGGCTGTCATGGGCCTGCGGAAGCAGCGAGCCCATTCCTCGGGCGACAGCCCCGCAAACAAGGCATTCTTGCGCCAAGGCATGCTTACCTCCCGGTCAGCCTGCCCCACCCTCGCGCCTGACGATCCCTCGCTCGCCGACACACGTCTTCCGACAACACCTGCGCCAATCTGCGGTTCCGCTTCCGGTCGGCGCCCCGGGGCCGACCACAGCGCAGCGACCGGCCATGACGTGCGGCGTTCGGCCTCAGCCATGCGATACGGCATAGCCGCAAACTCGCCCCAATTGCCGCCCTTACTCAACCTGTGAGCGAGAAGGGGCCTGCCCACTTCCGCTTCAGTTTCGATCCCGTCCCGTCCTTGGGAGAAGGCTTCGTGTCCCACTATCGGTTGTATCTGCTGGACGACCGCGACCACTTCGTCCGTGGCGTCGACCTGAGCTGCCGCGACGACCTGGACGCCAAGCTGGCGGCCGAACTGTTCCGCCCGAGCAACGCCGTCGAGCTCTGGGAAGGCCGCCGCCTCGTGGCGCAACTGGGCAAGCGCCCGGTGGAATGGCCCAAGGCGGCCTGAGGGGCCCGCCTATCTTCGATCGCAACCGCTGAAGAAGCGCTCGATCTTGAGCCGTTCGGTCGTCGTCGCCGACAACATATATCCCTTTGAACCCACACTCACCGCGATGCGCCCGCTGCGGCGAAAGCCGTCCAGGGCCGGCAAGTCCGGCGTGACGTGGCCGGTGACGATCATGCCCCCGTCTTCCTCGTTCGTTTCGAGCGTGGGCTCGAGCACCGACCGCGTCTGCCCGGAGGCGAGGGTGAGCGCCTGGCCGCGCTGCGCGTCGGGATGGTCGAAGTCGATCACCGCGATCTTCCGGCTGCCCGGCTGGCATTCCAGCATCAGGGTCACGTTGTCCGTACCCTCCACGCCGTAGACGAGCTTCAGCCCCTCGTCCGGGTTGCTGTCCAGGCCAAAGCCTTCGTGCGGCAGGCCGGCCGCCACCTTTGGCGGAGCGGGCGTCCGCTCGGCCACGCAAGCCGCCAGAACGACGACGAGCAGGGCGCCGCCCGCCAGAGCGGCGGACCTCGTCCTGTCGTCAGCCGTGCGCAGCGCCATGGCGGCTTCCTCTACGCTGAAGGTTCATCCCTACAAGAAGCAGACTGGCGACCGGGTTCCTGAACGGTGTCAGAACGGCGAGAAGGTCTCCAGCAGCGCCTGGCCGGCCGGCGCGCTGTTGGTGCGCATCAGGTCGCCCTTGCCGCCGTAGGCGATGCGGGCCTCGGCGATCTGGGTATGGTTGATGGTGTTGGACGAGGAGATGTCCTCGGGCCGCACCACGCCCGCCACGGTCAGTTCGCGCAGGTCGTTGTTGGTCTTCACCTCCTGGCGGCCCTGGATCACCAGGTTGCCGTTGGGCAGCACCTTAGTGACCACCGCGGCGATAGTCAGATTGATCTTGTCCTGCCGCTGGATCTGGCCGGTGCCGGTGAGCGCGCTGTCGGCGTTGGTGGAGACGGCGTTGGTCGGATCGAAGGCCTTGGGCAGGATCTTGCCCAGGCTCGACTCCAGGCCGAACAGGTGGGGCACGCCCATCGAATTGGTGGTCTTGCGCTCGCGGGTGGTGTCGTTGGTCACGTTGGCGCTGTCGTCGATGGTGATCAGCACCGTCAGGATGTCACCCACCTTGCCGGCCCGCTGATCGGCGAAGAAGGCGCGCGCGCCCGTGCGCCAGAGCGAGTTGCCGCCGCCCTGATGCGGGGGCTCAGAGGCCGTCGCCGCCAGCATCACCGGCTGTTCGGCCCCGACCAGGGAGGACGGATAGCTCATCGGCGACATCTTCGGGCCCATCACGGCGTCGCGCGCCGCCGAGCAGGCCCCCAGGGCCGGGACGGTCACGGCGAGGACGGCCAGGGTCTTCAGGGAAGAATGGGCAGACAGGCGCAAGCGGAGCATGACGGTCCTCAACGGAGGGCGAGACGGGAAGGGGCGAGGCGGGCGGCGGCCTTGATCTGCTCGGCTTCGGGGCCGACCACGGCTTGGCCGGGCGCGGTGGCAACGGCCTGGATGACTTTCTTGGACACGGTGTTCATCACCGTCAGGTTCTGGCCCGCGGCGGCGTCGGTCAGGGCCTTGGCCTGCAGGGTCAGGCTCATGCCGTTCAGGGAGAAGGTGACCGAGATCACGTCGTCCCGCTTGATCACGATGGGGGCCGAGATGTCGCGCAGCGACACCGCGTCGCCTTCGCGCAGCGGCCGGCGCACGGCCATGCCGATGACCGCGTCCGGATTGCGCGGAGCGTCGGCGGCGGCCACCGCCTCGCGGCTCCAGATCAGGTCCTGGGCCTGCACGATGTCGCCGGCGGAGAGGCTGTGGGCGTAGGCCAGCACCTGGACCGAGCGCACGGCGGCGGCCTTGGGCGCGGCGGCGGACTCCAGGCGCGCCTCGGGCGCGGCGGACTGCACGGTGATGCGGCGCAGGCCGGCAAAATTGCCCCAGTCGACCCCGTTGGTGCGGGCAATGATCTGCACCTGGGTGGCGTCGAGGACCACGGATTGGCCCGGCTGCGTGCGAGCGACCACCACCCCGGCCGCCGGCCCGGCATCGGCGAACAAGTCGCCGAGCGTGACCACGCCGCCGGGGACGACCACGTCCTGGCGCAGCTGGACCGCGCCGCCCGCCATCGCCGCGGCGGGCAGAGCCACGAGCGCGAGGGCGAACGCCAGGGACTTGAAGGCGCGCATCAGCTCTTCACCTGGGCGGCGGTGGCCAGCATCTGGTCGGCGGCGGTGATCACCTTGGAGTTCATCTCATAGGCGCGCTGGGCGCTGATCAGGGAGGTGATCTCGGTGACCGCGTCGACGTTGGAGGCTTCCGTGTAGCCCTGCATCAGGGTGCCGAAGCCGGGGGCGCCGGGGTTGCCGACCACCGCCGGGCCCGAGGCGCCGGACACCTGGAACAGGTTGTCGCCCTGGGCCTCGAGGCCCGCTTCGTTGATGAAGGTGGCGAGCTGCAACTGGCCGACCTGGGCGGGCGTGGTGCTGGTCGGCGTGGTCACCTGCACCTGGCCCGACTGGGAGATGGCGATGTCGGTGGCGTCCGCCGGAATGGTGATCTGCGGCAGCACCTGGTAGCCCTGGTCGGTGACCAGCTGGCCCGAGTTGTTGACCGACAGGTTGCCGGCGCGGGTGTAGGCGAGCTCGCCCGAAGGCATCTGCACCTGCAGGTAGCCGCGGCCCTGAATGGCCAGGTCCAGCTTGTTGTTGGTCTGGGTCAGCGAGCCTTGCGAGGTGATGCGGTAGACCGAGCCGGTCTTCACGCCCGAGCCGATCTGGATGCCGGTGGGCGCCACCGAACCGGTGTCCGAGGTCTGCGCCCCGGCCTTGGCCATGTCCTGGTAGAGCAGGTCGGAGAACTCGGCCCGCTGGCGCTTGAAGCCGACGGTGTTCATGTTGGCGATGTTGTTCGAGATGACCTCGACGTTGAGCTGCTGTGCGGCCATCCCGGTGGCGGCGGTGGAGAGCGCTCTCATGGTGTTCG
>DASYBX010000029.1:0-19035 GCA_036500495.1 Caulobacteraceae bacterium | reverse complement strand
CGGCGGCTTCCGAAGCCATGGGCTCCGGATCGGTCGCAGGGGCGGGGGCGGCCTTCTTGGCCGTCTTGCGAGAAAGCGTTTCTGATCCGTCGGAGATCAGTAGCGCTCCTCCTGCCCGCCGTCGCGGTCGCTCTGCAGGGCGCGGACCAGTTCCTGCTCGCTCATGTGCATGTGCTGCGGATCAGCCAGCAGGGCCAGGGTCTCCGCCTCTTCCTCGGCTTCCGAGCGCTCGTCGACCCGCTGCAGCGTGCCGATCAGGGTTTCCTTGAGGGCGGCCGCGTCGACCATGTCGTCGGCGATCTCGCGCAGGGCCACGACGGGGTTCTTGTCGTTGTCGCGGTCCACGAGGATCTGCGAGCCGGCCGAGATGGCGCGGGCGCGATGGGCCGACAGCAGAACCAGGGAAAAGCGGTTCGGGACTCTCTCGACGCAATCTTCGACGGTGACGCGGGCCATGGAATCTCTCGATGAGTGGAACAAAACAAGATATGCGGCCGGCCGCCGCTATGCAACGTCAAGCCTGTGGGAATATCACGGGGTGCGACTATTGAGGCACGGCGTCCTGCCCGATCACGGCCGAAGATGCAAGACTTTCCGCCGTTTCGCCCGTCACCGGATGACGCCATCCCGGCGCCAGCTCGGCCAGCGGCCCCATCACGAACAGCCGCTCGGCGGCCCTCGGATGCGGCAGGATGATCGGTGGGCCGTCCAGCACCGTGCGCCCGAGCGCGATCAGGTCGAGGTCCAGGGTGCGCGGAGCGTTGGGCGCCTTGCGGTCGCGGCCGAAAGCGGCCTCGATCCGGTGCAGGGCCTGCAGAGCCGGCTCGGGCTCCAGGCCGGTCGTGGCCAGCACCACCCCGTTCAGGTAAGGCGGGTCGGCCGGATCGGGCCACGCCGCCGAGCGCCACCAGCGCGACACCGCCCTCACTTGGAAGCCCGCCTCGGGCAGCCGTCCGGCGGCCGCCGCCAGGGCCAAGGCCACGGACGGATAGGCTCCCGGCAGGTTGCCGCCGAGGGCGATCACGGCTAGGTCAGGGGCGTTCAGATCCAGTCCCATACTCATCCAGGCCCCTACTCGTCAGGACATTGCCTATGGCGTTCTACGCGACAGATCGGATCGCGCTGTTCATCGACGGCGCCAACCTCTACTCCGCCGCCAAGAGCCTCAACATCGATCTCGACTTCAAGAAGCTGCTCGACGAGTTCCAGAAGCGGGGGGTCCTGATCCGCGCCTACTACTACACCGCCATCGTCGAGGATCAGGACTATTCGCCGATCCGGCCGCTGGTCGATTGGCTCGACTACAACGGCTTCACCGTGGTCACCAAGCCCGCCAAGGAGTACGTCGACGCCAACGGCAGGAAGCGCCACCGCGGCGACATGGACGTGGACCTGGCGGTCGACATGATGGAGATGGCCGAGCGCTGCGACCACGTGGTGCTGTTCTCCGGCGACAGCGACTTCCGCCGCCTGATCGAGGCGGTGCAGCGGCGTGGCGTGCGGGTGACCGTGGTCTCGACCGTCAAGAGCCAGCCGGCCATGGCCTCGGACGAGCTGCGCCGCCAGGCCGACAGCTTCGTCGACCTCGCCGACCTCGCCGCCATCGTGGCCCGCCCGCGTGCGGCCTCCGCCATGCCGCGCTTCCTGCACGCCGAGGAACACGGGGAATGACCGTCATTGCGGAGGGGACGGCCGAGCCGCCGCGCGACTGCCCGCTCTGTCCGCGCCTTGTCGGCTACCGCCGCGAGAACCAGGCCCACGACCCCAACTGGTGGAACGGGCCGGCCCCCTCCTTCGGCGATCCGGACGCGCGCCTGCTGGTGCTCGGCCTCGCCCCCGGCCGCAAGGGCGCCAACCGTACCGGCCGGCCATTCACCGGCGATTTCGCGGGGGTGCTGCTCTACGAGACCCTGATCAAGTTCGGCTTCGCCGAGGGCCGGTACGACGCCCGCCCAGACGACGGCCTGCGCCTCAAGGACTGCATGGTCAGCAACGCCGTGCGCTGCGCCCCGCCGGGCAACAAGCCCACGCCCGAGGAAGAGAACACCTGCCGCCGGTTTCTCGCCGCGCGGGTCAAGGCCCTGCCGAGGCTGAAGGCGATCGTCTGTCTCGGCGACGTGTCGCGCAAGAACGCGCTCAGGGCCCTCGGTCTGCCCGCCTCCGCCGCCTCCGCCGGGCACGGCCTCCAATTCCAGGCCGGCGCCTACCGCCTGTTTTCCAGCTACCACTGCTCGCGCCTGAACACGAACACCGGCCGCCTGACGACCGCGATGTTCGAACAGGTGTTCGCCGACGTGCGGGCGTACCTGGACGCCGGCTAGCCCGCGCTCCCCCAAATCGTCATCCCGGGCTCGTCCCGGGGACCCATTCGCGCCGGCCGTCCGATATCGAAGGCGCCGCACCGCAAGCCCTTCGATCACTGGAGTTCATGGCTCCTCGGGAAAAGCCCGAGGATGACGATGGAAATTGCGCGGTGGCGAGGCTTCCAAATTAATTTTCTTGACTCATAAATTGAGAAAATTAATCTCCAACCCATGAGCAAGACGAAAACCCACGACTGGCAGGCTCTCAGCGACCTCACCCACGGCCGCCCGATTCTGGTCGAGCGCGTGCGCCTGCAGGACAGCGACATCACCGTGGAAGGCGCCTTCGAACTGCCTCGCCTGGCCCAGCTCTCGGCCGAGGACCAGGTGTTCGTCGCCGCCTTCGTGCGCAGCCACGGCTCGATCAAGGAGATGGAGCAGGTGTTCGGCGTCTCCTATCCCACGGTGAAGGCGCGGCTGAACCGCATCGCCGACGCCCTGCAGTTCGTCGAGATCGATCCGGCGCCGAGCCGCTCGGAACTCCTGGACCGCCTGTCGCGCGGCGAGATCACCGCCGACGAGGCCATCGCCCAACTGGAGAAGCACTGATGATGGCCGCCTCCGCCCCTTCCCGCGTCCGCACCGGCGAACTGCTTCCGGCCCGGCCCTGCCGCAGGACCGTGCGTGTGCGGCTGTGGCTGCCGCTGACCCCGCTGTTCTGGCTGCTGTCGCCCCTTGCCCTGCTCCTGGCCCCGTTCGTCTGGGTGTGCCTGCCGCCGGGCGTGCGCCCCGCCCGTCCCTACGCCGCAGCCATCGCGCTCGGCGGCCTGCTGGTCTCGGTCGGCGGGACCGTCGTCGACGTCCACGCGCCCGGCGCGCGCGTCAACATCCGCATCTTCTGAGGAGACTGCCCATGGATCCCGATCGCCGTTCGATCTTGCAGATGCTGGCGGAGGGCAAGGTGTCCGCCGACGAGGCCGAGCGCCTGCTCACCGCCCTGGAGCGAAACGACGCCTCGACGGCGGCCCGCCCGGCCTCCAATGGCGCGCCCAAGTACCTGCGGGTGCTGGTGGACACCGACGACGTGGCCAGCGGCCCGACCAAGGTCAACATCCGCGTGCCCATGGCCCTGCTGCGGGCCGGCGTGCGCCTGACCAGCCTGATCCCCCCGCTCGCCCGCGAGCAGATCAACGCCGAGATGGCCAGAAACGGCGTGCCCTTCGACATCGCCCAGCTACGCCCGGAGAACCTCGAGGACATGATCGACCAGATCAACGACCTGCAGGTCGACGTCGACCAGGAGCGCACCAAGGTGCGAGTGTTCTGCGAATAGCGGCGCGGGCCAGGAAAAGCTGAACGCCGTCTTCTCGCAGGTCACGCGGAACCGCGCGATCGCGAGCGCCCAGCAAATCTTCTAGCGGCTCGGTCGGGGCCCCTAGCCCGGCGGCAGTTCGGGCACCGGGGCCGGGGTCGGGGCGGCCTTGATGCTCTCGGCCAGGCCCAGCTGATAGGCCTTGTACACGTCGATGCGGCCGCGGCCGTAGACCGTGTCGCCGTCCGGACCGCTGGCGGTCGCCGCCGAGCGCAGCAGCAGGTCCAGCGCCTGGCGGCCGTTCATGTCGGGGAAGGCCTGCAGCAGCAGGGCCAGGGCCCCGGCCACGTGCGGCGCCGCGAACGAGGTGCCCGAGACGATGGCGCAGGTGTCCGGATCGCAGTCGGTGACCACCTTCTGCCCCGGGGCCACCACGTAGGAGGCGTGGGTGGCGCCGGCGCGGTCGGAGAAGGGCGCCATCTCGCCCTGCCGGTTCACCGCCCCCACGGCCACGATCGAACCGGCAAAGCGCGGGTCGGCGGCATACTGCGCCGGCCATTCCGGCTCAGGATGGCCCTCGTTGCCGGCGGCGATGATGACCACGGCGCCGTTCTTGACCGCCCGGGTCAGGGCCTGTTCGAACTTCACGCCCAGCCGATGGTCGCCGGCCAGGGACAGGTCGATGATCTTGGCCTTGTGCGACAGGGCGTAGTTGACCGACTTGGCCAGGTTCACCGAGCTGAAGGCGCATTCCTTGCTGCAGGCCCCGTCGCTGTCGGCGCGGATCGACAGCACCTCCGCGTCATAGGCCACCCCGAGAGCGCCTTCGCCCTGCGGCGAGCCCACCAGGGTCTCGGCGACATAGACCGCGTGCCGATCGCCCTCGGCCGTCGACTTGCGCGCCGGGATGATGTCGACCGAGGCGTTGGACAGGCTCTTGGCCAGGCCCGCGGCGTCGGCGCCGAGGCCCGAGTCGATCACCGCCACGATCACGCCCTTGCCGGTGATGCCCACCTGATGCAGGCGGTCGGCGCCGATCGCGCGCACCCCCCAGCTCAACCGGTTGGACCGCGACGCGGCGGCCGGCGCCTTGCTGGCGGCCGGCGCATCGGCCCGCGCCGCCGGCGCCTGGATCGCCAACGTCAGGCCGAACACCCCGGCCAAGGCCAGATTGAGCGGCCTTGAGCCGCAAACCCGCTTCATCGACTGCTGCACTACCCTACCCCCGACACCCCTTCGCCTTGCCCCAAGAAGCAAAAAGCCAAGCTTGTTCAGTTGACTAAGCACATAACCGAATCAGCCTGCGCGTCGAGATGCGCGGCCCTGCGCAAACCGTCGCAGGGGCGTCAGGCCCTAGGGGGAATTCGCCTTGCACACGAAAAAGTCATCCCCGATCACGCAACAAACGGCCCTGCTCACGCTTCCAGTCGCGCTCGGCCGCGACCTCGCGCTTGTCATGCGCCTTCTTGCCCTTGGCCAGGCAGAGCTCGAGCTTAACCCGGCCCTTGTCGTTGAAATAGAGCTTCGTGGGGATGAGCGTGCGCCCGTCCCGGTTCACGGCCCCCAGCATCTTGTCGATCTCGCGCCGGTGCAGCAGCAGCTTCCGGGGGCGGCGCGGGTCGTGGTTGAAGCGGTTGGCCGGGCCGTATTCCGGGATGTAGGCGTTGATCAGCACGATCTCGTCGCCTTCGGTCGCCGCATAGGACTCCGCGATATTGGCCCGGCCGAGGCGCAGGGCCTTGACCTCGGTGCCGGTCAGGGACAGGCCGGCCTCATAGGCCTGCTCCAGGAAATAGTCGAAGCGGGCCCGCCTGTTCTCGGCGATCAGCTTGGAGGTCGCGCCCCCCTCGGCCTTGCTCATTTCGAGCCGACGGCGCGCCGGCCGGCCTGGGCGTCGGCCCCGGCGGCGTGCATGGCGGCCAGGATCGCCGGCCGCACCGCCTCGGCGCAGGGCGTCACCGGCAGGCGCACGTCCTCAGTGCATTGGCCCAATTGCGCCAGGGCGAACTTGGTCGGCGCCGGAGAGGCGTCGAGGAACAGGGCCTTGTGCAGGCGGATCAGCTGATCCTGCTTCTCCAGCGCCGCGGGCCACTGCCCCGACAGGCAATGGTTCATGAACGCCGCCATCGCCTCGGGCGCGACGTTGCAGGTCACCGAGATGCAGCCGTGGCCGCCGTGCGCCATGTAGCCGAGCGCGGTGGGGTCGTCGCCGGACAGCAGCACGAAGTCCTCCGGGCACTCCAGCCGCATGACGCTGGCGCGCGTCAGGTCTCCGGTGGCGTCCTTCACCCCCACGATGTTGGGCAGCTTGGCCACGCGCGCGACGGTGTCGTTGGACACGTCCGAACCTGTGCGCGAGGGCACGTTGTAGACCAGCACCGGGATCTGGACGGCGTCGTTGATCGCCTTGAAGTGCTGGTAGATCCCTTCCTGGCTCGGCCGATTATAGTAGGGCGACACCACCAGCACCCCGTCCGCGCCCACAGTCTTGGCGAATCGCGCCAGGTCGATGGCCTCGTCCGTGGAGTTGGAGCCGGCGCCGGCGATCACCGGCACGCGCCCGGCGGCCGTCCGCACGCATAGTTCCACCACACGCTTGTGCTCGTCGTGGCTCAGGGTGGCGGTCTCGCCGGTGGTGCCGACGGGAACAAGTCCGTGAACGCCGGCGGCGATCTGCCGTTCGACGAGCGCGACGAAGGCTTTCTCGTCGACCTCCCCGTTCCGGAAGGGCGTGACGAGGGCGGGAATAGCGCCCTTAAACAAGGGGTTAGACATCGATGAACATGCCGTGATGTGGCGCCGCGCCTGTTGCGGCGGAGATTTCGCGCGACAATATGGCCCGGCGGGGCATGCAGGCAACAGTTAGGACTGGGCCTGATAGACTTCGTAGCGAGTCGTGGCGGAGTTTATCGTGGCCCCTTGGACGCGGATGTTGATGGCGGCGGCCTGCGTGGCCGCGCTGACGGGCACGGCTGTGGCCCAACCCGAGGCCCCGGACAGCCCGGCGCCGCCCTCGCCCGGGGCCGTGCCCGAAGCGCCGCTGCTGCCCGCGCCCAGCGCCAATGACGTGGAATGGGTGCGCACCGGGGTCGCCGCCGCCAGGGCCGGCAATCTCGACCAGGTGCGCACGGCGCTCGCCGCCGTCTCGCATCCCACCGCCCGCAAGCTGATCGAGTACCTGGCCGCCGACAACCTGGGCAGCCGACTGAGCTTCGCCGAGATCGACCGCGCCCGTCGCGACCTCGACGCCTGGCCGCACAAGGCCAACCGCCAGATGTGGGCCGAGCGGGCGCTGGAAGGCTCCGGCCTCTCGGCACAGCAGATCGCCGACTGGTTCAAGGCCGAGCCGGCCACGCCGGAAGGCGCCATGGCCCTGGCCACGGCCTATCAGCAGCTCGGCCGCACCGACGACCTCAAGGCGCTGGTCCAGCATTTCTGGCGCGACCGCAGCTTCGACGCCGACGCCCAGCGCCTGTTCCTGGTGCGCTTCGGCTCGCTGCTCACAGCCGAAGACCACATCCATCGCGCCGACACCCTGCTCTACCAGCCCAAGACCGCGGCGCTCGAGGCCGTGCTGGCCATGATCCCGGACGACTGGCGCAAGGTGGCCGACGCCCGCATGGCCTTGCGCTCCGGCGCCCGCGACGCCGACGAGCTCTACGCCCAGGTGCCGGCCGAGCACCTGCACGACCCCGGCCTGTCGGTGGCCCGCGCCCGCTGGCTCTACGACCGCGACCGCGGCGCCGAAGCCCTGGCCCTGATCGCCGACTTCCCCAAAGACCCGCCGGAGGACGCCTCCTCCGGCTTCTGGCTGCTGCGCCGCCAGTTGGTGAACGTGGCGGTCAAGGCCGGCGACTTCGCCGCCGCGCACAAGGCGGTGGACGCCCACGGCCTGAAGCCCGGCGCCGACGCCGCCGACGCCGAGTTCCTGGGCGGCTGGCTGGCCCTGACCAAGCTGCACGATCCGGAAGACGCCGAAGAGCACTTCGCGCGCCTCGAGGTGATCGGCGCCTCGCCCATCACCACCAGCCGGGCGCTCTATTGGCGCGGCCGGGCCATGGAGGCGCTGGGCGACCCCATCGCCGCCCAGACCTATTACGGACGCGGGGCCAAGTACTTCACCACCTTCTACGGCCAGATGGCCGCGGCCAAGGCCGGCATCACCGAGATCGACCTCGGCAAAGACCCGGTCCCCACCGCCCAGGACCGCGCCCGCTACGAAGCCGACGAGCTGGTCACCGCCGCCCGCCTGCTGCACCAGGCCGGCGCCCGCGACCTCTACCGCAGCATGCTGGTGGCCGCCGTCGAGGCCCTGCCACGGGTGGTCGACGTCGCCCAACTGGTCGACATGGCCGAGGAGACCGGACAGGGCGACCTGACCATGCGCCTGGCCCGCCTGGCCGCCCAACGGGGCCTGGTCCTGCCCGAGCGCGGCTATCCCCTGCGCGCCCAGCCGGAAAGCTCCCAGGTCGAGGCGGCCCTCACGCTCGGCATCATCCGCCAGGAGAGCGGCTTCGACGCCCATATCCGCTCCAGCGTCGGCGCCCGGGGCATGATGCAGCTGATGCCGTCCACGGCGAAGATCCTGGCCAAGCGCGCGGGCGTCCGCCGCTTCCGCGACTCCATGCTCGACGACGCCGACTTCAACATGCGGCTGGGCTCCAGCTACCTGGGCGGCCTCGTCGATCAGTTCGACGGCTCGTACATCATGGCCGCCGCCGCCTACAACGCGGGCCCAGGCCGCCCGTCCTCGTGGATGACCTCCTGCGGCGACCCGCGCTCAGCCTCGGTCGACCCGGTCGACTACATCGAGTGCATCCCCATCGGCGAGACCCGCAACTACGTCATGCGGGTGCTGGAGAACGTCGAGGTCTACCGCGCCCGGCTGAACGGCGGCCGCGCGGCCCTGACCCTGGCGGCCGACCTCAAGCGCGGCGGCTTCGGCCAGCCCCGGCCCTACACCCAGGTGGCGCAGAACACCCTCAGCCCGACCGGCGCGGTCGCCACCGACGTGGTGGCGTCCACCCCCGTGCCCGATCCCCCCGCCCGCCTGATCAAGTCGGCCGACGAAGGCCGCCACGGCAAGGCGCGAGCGCAGAAGGTGTCGAGCAAGCACAAGGCCTCGTCCCGAAGCAGCCATCACGGCAAGGCCAAGAAGCGGCGGACCTGAGCGCCGGCGCTTCAGACAGCCCCCAAGAGACAACCCTGGCCGACGGTCCCCGCCGCGCGCTACACTCTGTATACAGACCGGACAGGGAGCGATGGCCATGAACGACATGAAGCCGATCAAGAAGGTGATGACGGCCCCGCCGTCGACCAAGGCGCAGATGGTCGACGTGGGTTTCGCGCACAAGGCGCTGGTCGACCGCCTCAGCCCCGGCGGCCGCTACATCGACGTGCAGAGCGACGTCGACAGCCCCTGGGTCCCGTTCGGCGACAAGGCGGCGATCAAGCACCTGGCCTTCGACGTGCGCCAGAACCTGTTCTCCAACATCCTGTGGGTGAAGGGCCCGGGCGTGATCGGCACCCACCTGCATCGCGGCACCATCACCATGGTCTGCCTGGAGGGCTCGGTCCGCTACCTGGAGTACGACTGGGTCGCCTCCCCCGGCGGCCTGATCCTGGAGACGCCCGGCGAGAGCCACACCCTGGTCACCGAGCACCCTGAGGGCGTGAAGCTGTTCGGCTGGATGCAGGGCCCGATCGAGTTCTACGACGACAACGGCCAGTTCGTGGACACCGCCGACGTCTGGTGGTTCATCAACCACTACGAGACCTACTGCCGAGAGCACGGCCTGCAGCCGAACCCGAAGCTCTATCTGTAGGCGCTACCCGATCGCCTCGGCGTAGAGTTCGGCGTCGACGTTGCCGCCCGAGGCGACCACCAGGATCGTGCGGCCGGCGGTCTCGACCTTGCCCGACAGCACCGCCGCCAGGGCCGCGGCGCCGCTGGGCTCGAGCACCAGCTTCAGGTGGCGGAAGGCGAAGGCCACGGCCGCCATGGCTTCGGCGTCGCTCACTCCGACCGCCCCGGCCAGGCGCCGGCTGTTCAGCGGGAAGGTCAGCTCGCCGGGAAACGGGCTCAGCAGCGCGTCGAGCCGGGAGGAGGCCTCGGGCTTCACCGTCACCCGCCGCCCCGCCTTCAGGCTCTGGGCATGGTCGTCGAACGCCTCGGGCTCCACGGCATAGAGCCGGGTCGCCGGCGAGAGCGCGCCGAAGGCCAGGCCGACGCCGGCGATCAGGCCGCCGCCGGAGGCCGGCGCCAGGGCGAGGTCCGCGCTCTCGCCCAAGGCCTGCAGTTGCTCCGCCGCCTCGAGCCCCACGGTCCCCTGGCCGGCGATCACATGGAGGTCGTCGAACGGCGGCACGAGCACCGCCCCACGCTCCTTGGCGATCCGCGCCCCGATCTCCTCGCGCGACTGGGTCCAGCGATCGTAGAGCACCACCTCAGCACCCCAGGCCCGCGTGCCCTCGACCTTGGCCTTGGGCGCGTCGGACGGCATCACGATCACCGCCGGCGTATTCATCAGGGCCGCCGCCGCCGCCACGCCCTGGGCGTGGTTGCCGGAGGAGAAGGCCGTCACCCCCCGGGTGAGCTCGTCGGCGGTCAGCCGGCAGATACGGTTGTAGGCGCCCCTGAACTTGAACGAGCCGGTGCGTTGCAGGCACTCGGCCTTGACGAACACCTTGGCCCCCGTCGCCGCATCGAGCGCGGCGTTGGTGAGCAGGGGCGTCTTCACGGCCACCCCGTCCAGCCGGCGGGCCGCGTCGAGCACGTCGTCGAAAGTCGGCAGCATCGTGCGGCGACTCAGCGCCGGGGGCCGAAGCCCTCGAACAGGCCGTCCAGCAGCACCTGGCGCATCAGGTCCGATTCGGCCCAGGGCGCGTAGGGATTGGCCAGGCGCATGCCGATCAGCCCGTGGCACGAGGCGACCACGGCCTCGGCCACCGCCCGCCCGGGCATGTCGCCCCGCAGTTGTCCGGCCGCGATGGCGTCTTCGATGGCCTTCTGCATCTTGTGGAAGCAGGAGCGGCTGAGCGGTGCGATCACCTCGTTGCGCCGTTCGTTGATCTCCTTGGGCGCCACGCAATAGAGCAACTGGTACGCGGTCGGCTGATCGAAACCGAAGCGCAGCATGACTTCCAGCATCGCCCGCACCTTGGCCAGGGGTTCGAGCTTCTCGGCCGAAATCGCCTCGAGCTGGCGATGCAGGCCTTCCAGGGCATGGACGCAGATCTCGAGCATGATCTGGCTTTTGTCCTGGAAGTACATGTAGAGCGCGGTGGACGAGACCCCCACCTCCTCGGCGATCTTGCGGATGGTTGCGCCTTCGTAACCCGCCACCGTGAAAATCTTTTCCGCCGCGGCGAGCAGTTCGGCGCGGCGCAGATGGCCCGAGCCACGCGCCTTGCGTTCTGAGCGCGGACGGTCGGCTTGCATCATGCTCACTCGATTCCTCCAATGTGGGATTCGTGCACGGCGAACCCCGATAACCTTCATACGCCTTTTAACGTGCAATCATGTTTCAGGAGCAAGGCGACAGCTTTACCCCGGCCATGAGGCCCCTTATGGCGAGGACATGAGCAACAGCCCGACCGTGGCCGACCAGGGCATCGTCATGCGCACCGGTGCCTGGCCGGACTACGCCCTGATCGACAGCGGCGCCGGCCGCAAGCTGGAGCGCTATGGCCGATACCGGGTCGTGCGCCCCGAGCCCCAGTGCCTGTGGGCGCCGCGCCTGCCCGCCGCCGACTGGGACCGCGCCGACGCCGTTTTCGATCCCTCCGACGAGGAGGAGGCCGGCAACTGGCGCTTCCAGAAGGGTCCGATCGCGCCGTTTCCCCTGAGCTGGGAGGGCGCGAAGTTCCACGGCCAGTTCACCAGCTTCCGTCACCTCGCCTTCTTCCCCGAACAGGCCGCCAACTGGGCCTGGCTCAAGAGCCGGGTCGAAGGCGCAGGACCCGGCTGCAAGGTGCTGAACCTGTTCGGCTATACCGGCGTCGCCAGCCTGGTCTGCGCCGCCACCGGCGCGGCCGTCACCCACGTGGACGCCTCCAAGCGGGCGATCGGCTGGGCGCGGGAAAACGCGGCGCTGGCCGGGCTGGAGGATCGCCCCGTCCGCTGGATCTGCGAGGACGCCCGACGCTACGTGCAGCGCGAAGCCCGCCGCGGCTCGCGCTACGAGGGCATCATCCTCGACCCGCCCAAATACGGGCGCGGGCCGAACAACGAGGTCTGGCGGCTGTTCGAGGATCTGCCTGAGCTTTCCAAGCTATGCGCCGAACTTCTATCGGAAAAGGCCAGCTTCCTTCTGCTCAACGCCTATGCCGCGCGCATCTCCGGGGTCGCCCTCGCCCACCTGCTGGCCGAAGACCTCAAGGACCGCGGCGGACACATCGACTGGGGTGAACTGGCGCTGAAGGAAGAGGGCAGCGAGCGCCAGATCGGCCTCAGCTTCTTCGCCCGCTGGACGCCCCGATGACCGACGGCCGGCTGATCACCTCCTTGACCAACCCCACGGTCAAGGCCGTGCGCGCCCTGCATATGCGCAAGGAGCGCGAGGAGTCCGGCCTGTTCCTGGCCGAGGGGCTGAAGATCGTGATCGAAGCCATCGACCTCGGCCACGCCCCGCGCATCCTGATGTATGGGCCCGACGCCGCCAGCCACCCCCTGCTCCAGCGGGCCGTCCAGACCACCCGCGGCGCCGGCGGCGAGGTGATCGAGATCAACCGCGAGGTGCTGGAGAAGGTCTCGCGCCGCGACAATCCCCAGGCCGTGGTCGCCGTGTTCGCCCAGGTCTACACGCCGCTGGCCGACATCCGCCCGCACGACGCGCCCTGCTGGGTGGCGCTGCAGGCCGTGCGCGACCCCGGCAACCTCGGGACCATCGTCCGCACCGCCGATGCGGCCGGCTGCGGCGGGGTGATCCTGGTGGGCGACTGCACCGACGCCTATTCGGTGGAGGCGGTGCGCGCGACGATGGGCTCGGTGTTCGCCGTCAAGATCGCCCGGGCGACGGTGGAGGCGTTCCTCGCCTGGCGCGGCTCCTGGCCCGGCTCGGTCGTCGGCACCCTGCTCACTGCCAGCGCCGACTACCGCACCGCCGACTATCGCCGGCCTGCCCTGATCCTGATGGGCAACGAGCAGCAGGGCCTGCCGCCCGAGCTCGCCGCGGCCTGCGACGTCAACGTCAAGATTCCCATGCGCGGCCGTGCGGACAGCCTGAACCTGTCGGTGGCCACGGGGATCATGATCTACGCCGCGACGGCCTAACCTGGGGATCTCATCGACGGCGTGTGGGTCAGGCCCACGAGCAGTCCCTCCGGTGAAAGGAAACGGCTCACGGTCTGGCCCCAAGGCTCCGTCCTGCACTTGACCAGCATCGTGTGCCCAGCCGCCTCGGCCTTTGCGGTCGCCATCTCGACGTTCTCCACGTCGAACTCGATCCACGCTTGGGGAACCGCGATGCCTTCCGGCCATGCCTCGGTTCCAAAGCACGACTCCGCGGCCTGATCCAACGGCCACAGGGCGAAGGTCTTGGCGCCGTCCAGAGCCTCAGTATGCAGATAGCCTCCGGTTTCCTCCTCGAAGGGGATGCCGAAGAGATCGCCGTAGAGGCTGCGGGACGCGCCCGGCGTCCGGACAATCGGACCAAAGCCCGAAACGAAGAGAAGGTCGATCGGCGTCATCTTGGGCGTGATCCTCGTGCTTCCACGACAGCAACTCGCCCTGAACCCATTTTGTGCCCCGGCGGCCCCAGGGCCCCGCAGATCAGCGCCAGACCTGCCGATACAGCCTGAACACCGTGTCCGCCTTGCGCCGAGCCCAGTCGGGGTCGGGTCCGCGGCACAGGGCCAGGACCGCCAGTTCGGCGTTGGAGCCCGCCGCCGCCTCGGTCCAGGCGGGTTCGGGGCCGGCGGTGCGCAGGGTGCGGCCGTCCGCGAGGTAGTGCGCCACCTTGAGCCGGCGCGACAAAAGGGTCTTGCAGTTGACCAGCCGGAGCACGCCGGTGATCTGGGTTCGCTCGCCCAGCAGCGGATTGCGCTCGCGGTAGAACTCGTAGGTCCAGCCGGTGCGGTAGTGGCCGGTGGCCAGCACCGAATCCAGATCCAGGGCGATCGCCGTGACCGTGCCTGCCGTGCGCACCGCGAACTCGCGCGCCGAGGCCGGACCCGCGGCGAACAGGACGACGGCAAGGGCGGCGGCCCGCAGCGCCATCAGGTCCCCCGCGGCTTGGCGCGGGTGGTGGGCGCCTCGGCCAGGGGATCCTCGGGCCAGGGATGCTTGGGATAGCGGCCCCTGAGGTCGCTGCGCACCGCCTTCCACGAGCCGCGCCAGAACCCCGGCAGATCCTTGGTCACCTGGATCGGCCGGCGGGCCGGCGACAGCAGCACCAGGGTCAGGGGAACCCGTCCGCCCGCCACCGCAGGATGGGAATCCAGGCCGAACAGCTCCTGCACCCTGACCTCCACGGCCGGCCCGCCTTCCGCCCCATAGTCGATCGCCGCGCTCGCCCCCGCCGGCGTGCCCCAGCGCTCCGGGGCCAGGCGATCCAGCGCCTGCATTCCATTCCAGTCGAGCAGACCGCGAAGGCCGTTGTCCAGGGCCTGGGCCTGGACGTCCTGAAGGCTCGTGCGGCCCTTCAGCGCCGGCTCCAGCCAGTCGCCGGCCTGCGTCATGAGACGCTCGTCCGAGAGGTCGGGCGTCTCGGCGAACCCCGCCGCGCGCAGGAACGCCGTCCGCTGGCGCAGGGCCTTGGCCGCCTCGCCCCAGGGCAGGGCCGCGACGCCTTCGCGCTTCACCGCCGCCAGCAGCGCCGCCTGGATCACCGCCGGGTCGGGGTTGTCGATCAGCCGTTCGGACAGGATCAGGCGATCGAGCCGGGTCACTCTTCGGGCCTTCAGCCGTCCCCGGGCGTCGGGCTCCAGCACGTCCTCGGTGGTCACCCGATCGGCGAAGTCGACCAGCAGGGCGTCCTCGTCCAGCGGCGCGGCCAGCAGCACGCGGTCCCTGGTCCCGCCGCCGCCGAGGTCGCCCACCGCCAGCCATTTCTCGCGCGCCAGGGCGTCGGTCGGCTCCAGCCACACGCCCCGGCCCGAGGCCAGCTGGTATTCGCCGATCCCGCCGCGCTGCTTGGCGATGCGGTCCGGATAGGCCTCGGCCAGCAGCAGGGCCTCGGACAGCGGTTCACCCGAGGGCTTGCCGGCCGCCCGGCCAGCCTGCTCTGTCCAGCGGTCCGCCAACGTGCGGGCGTCGGACGCCCTCTGGCCACGGTCGCGCTCCAGTACCTCCAGCCGGTGGCGCAGGTCCACATCGGCGCCGCCGAGGCCCCGCTCGCCGATCAGGGCGGCGATGCGCGCGGCGCGCTTGCCGCCGCCGGAGGCCGAGCCCCTGACCACCATGTGCGCCAACCGCGGCGCCAGCGGCAGGCCGGCCAGGGCCCGGCCGTGCGGGGTGATGGTCCCCTCCCCGTCCAGCGCCTGCAGCCGCTGCAGCAGGCTGCGCGCCTCGGTGAACGCGGCCCCCGGCGGGGGGTCGAGGAAGGCCAGGCCGGAGGTGTCCCGCGCGCCCCAGCGGGCGAGGTCCAACGCCAGGCCCGACAGGTCGGCCTCCAGGATCTCCGGCCGTTCGAAGGCCGGCAGCGCCCGCGTCTCCGCCTCGTCCCAAAGCCGCCAGCAGACCCCGGGCTGCACACGGCCGGCGCGGCCGCGCCTCTGGTCTGCCGCCGCCCGGCTCACGCGCACGGTCGCCAGCCGCGTCAGGCCGCTCGCCGGATCGAAGCGGGGCACGCGCGACAGCCCGCCGTCGATCACTACCCGCACGCCCTCGATGGTCAGGCTGGTCTCGGCGATCGAGGTGGCCAGCACGATCTTGCGCCGGCCGGGCGGCGACGGCGCGATGGCGCGGTCCTGCTCGGCGGGGTCGAGGGCGCCGTAGAGCGGGCAGAGGTCGACCCCCGGATCGCGCAGGCGCTCGGCGATCAGCCGCTCCACCCGCCGGATCTCGCCCTGGCCGGGCAGGAACACCAGTTGGCTGCCCGCCTCCTCGGCCAGGAGGCGCAGGCACAGGCGCGCGACCTGATCGTCGAGCGTCAGGCGCTGGTCGCGGCCGGCGTAGCGCGTCTCCACCGGGAACATGCGCCCCTGGCTCTCGATCACCGGCGCGGAGCCGAGCAGGGCCGAGACCCGCGCCACGTCGAGCGTCGCCGACATCACCAGCAGCCGCAGGTCGTCGCGCACCAGCCCCTGGGCGTCGCGGGCGAGCGCCAGGCCGAGGTCCGCGTCAAGGCTGCGTTCGTGAAACTCGTCGAACAGCACCGCGGCCACGCCGTCGAGCCCCGGGTCGTCGAGGATCATGCGGGTGAACACACCCTCGGTGACCACCTCGATGCGGGTCCTGGCGGACACGCGCGACTGCATCCGCACGCGATAGCCCACCGTCTCCCCGGCCCGCTCGCCGAGGGTCTTGGCCATGCGGTCGGCGGCGGCGCGGGCGGCCAGGCGCCGCGGCTCCAGCACGATGATCTTGCCGCCGGATGCCCAGGCCTCGTGCATCAGGGCCAGGGGGACGACCGTGGTCTTGCCGGCCCCCGGCGGCGCGGCCAGCACGGCGCAGGGCGAAGCCGCCAGGGCCGCCTTCAGCGGCTCCAGCGCGTCGTGGATCGGCAGGGTGTCGCCCAGGGACGGCATGAGGCGGCTCTTACGGCGCGCCGCCCGGCCTGTCGATCAAGCCGCCTACTCGGCCGCCGCCGAGGCCTGGGCGATGGCGTCCTCGCGGTACTTGGAATGGCGATGGGCATAGCCGAAATAGACCACCAGGCCGATCAACATCCAGGCGAACAGCCGTACGAAGGTGGCCATCGGCAGGCTCATGACCAGGTAGAGGCAGGCGACCACGCCCAGCGGGGCTGTGACCATCCACAGCGGCGTCTTGAACGGCCGCTCCATCTGCGGGGCCTTGATCCGCAGGTAGATCACCCCGGCGCAGATCAGCGCGAAGGCCAGGAGGGTGCCGACGGACACCAGTTCGCCCAGGATGCCGATCGGGAACAGGCCGCCCATCAGCGCGGCCAGCAGCGACACCACCAGGGTGCCGAACCAGGGCGTGCGCCGTTTGGAGTGCACCCAGGCGAAGGCCTTGGGCAAAAGGCCGTCGCGGCCCATGGCGTAGAAGATGCGGCTCTGGCCGTAGAGCAGCGACAGCATGGTCGAGAACAGGCCGATGGTGGCGCCGACCGTCACGACCGGCTTCAGCCACGCCAGCGAGGCGCCCACCTGGTCCACCGCCACATAGACGGGCGCCGGCACGTCGAGGTTGCGATAGGAGGTCAGGCCGGTGATCACCAGGCACATCAGCAGATAGAGCGTGGTGCAGATGGCCAGGGCGGCGAGGATGCCGATCGGCATGGTCTTTTGCGGGTTCTTGGCCTCCTGCCCGGCCGTGGAGATGGTCTCGAAGCCGATGTAGGCGAAGAAGATCACCCCGGCGGCGGTGAAGATGCCCGGCAAGCCGTATTTCGAGTGACCGGTCACCGCGTCGGTCTCCACCGGCGGGATGAAGGGATGCCAGTTGGCTGGGTTCACGTGAGCGAAGCCGAACACGATCACCAGCAGCACCACCCCCACCTTGATGGCCACCACCACGTTGTTGAAGATCTTGGACTCGGTGATCCCGGCGATCAGGACACCCGCGGTGAACAGGATCACCGCCGCCGCCGGCACATTGAGGATCGCGCCCGTGCGGACCAGGTGGAAGCCCTCCCCCGCCTTGAACGGCGCGTCCGAAAGCGCCTGGGGTATGTTGATCCCCAGATCGTGCAGCAGGCCCACCGCATAGCCCGACCAGCCCACCGACACCGTGGAGGCGGCGAACAGGTATTCGACGATCAGGTCCCAGGCGATCAGCCAGGCCACGAACTCGCCGAGGGTGGCGTAGGTGTAGGTGTAGGCCGAGCCCGACACCGGGATCATGGCCGCCAGCTCGGCGTAGCACAGGGCGGCAAGGGCGCAGACGATGCCGCCCAGTACATAGGACAGCACGATCGCCGGACCGGCATGTTGCGCGGCCGCTTGGCCGGTGAGGACGAAGATGCCCGCGCCGATCACCGAGCCGATGCCCAGCATGGTCAGGTCGAAGGCGCCGAGCCCCCGTTTCAGGGAGAACTCGCCCTCTTCCTCGGCCTGCCGAAGGATGACCGAAAGCGGCTTCTTGGTGAAAAGTCCCATGTGGCCCTGCGCCCCCCAGCAGCCAGTCGTCTGGAATGGCGCCGGATTCGGCCGAGGCCACGAACGGGCAGCATGACTGGGGTTTAGGGCCCCCGCAACCGAAGCCTCGGGCGGGGGCCGGAGCGCAGGCCCAGGCCCAGACGCAAGCCCAGGCTCAGGCCGCGTTGCGCCGCTTCTGCTCGAAGGCGAACCAGTGGGCCAAGGTGTCGTGCAGGGCGCGCAGCTGTACCGGCTTGGCCAGGTGGTCGACCATGCCCACGGCGCGGCAGCGTTCCACGCTGTGCGGCAGCACGTCGGCGCTCATGGCGATGATCGGCGTGCGCCCGCTCGCCCCCGGCAGCGCCCGAATCGCCAGGGTGGCGTCCAGGCCGTCCATCCCCGGCATGTGCACGTCCATCAGGATGGCGTCGTAGACCTGGGCGGCGGCGGCCTGCACCGCCTCCTCGCCCGAGGCCGCCACGTCGACCTCGCAGCCGAGCAGGCCCAGCAGGGTCTCGCCCAGGCGCCGGTTCATCGGGTGGTCGTCCACCAGCAGCACCCGGCCGCCCAGGGCCTTGGCCGGCTTTTCCGGGCCATGGCCGGCGCCCTTGCCGGCGACGCGCACGGCGGGGACCTCGAACCAGAAGCACGAGCCGCTGCCGACCCGGCTGTCGACGCCGATGCGCCCGCCCATGCGCTCGATCAGGCCCTTGCTGATGGCCAGGCCCAGGCCCGTGCCGCCGTAGTGGCGGGTGGTCGAGCTGTCGGCCTGGGAGAAGCGGCAGAACAGCCGGCCGAACACCGACTCGTCGATGCCGATGCCGGTGTCGTGAACCTCGAAGCGCAGGCTCCTGCCGTCGGCGGTCGGCGCCACGGCCAGACGCACATGGCCTTCCTGCGTGAACTTCACGGCGTTGTTCAGCAGGTTCAGCAGCACCTGGCGCAGGCGCTGACCGTCCAGGCTGAAGGCGCCGCCCAGCCCCTCGGTCTCGAGCCGCAGGGTCAGTCGCTTGGCCCGGGCGGGCTCGCGCATGATCTCGACCGTCGCCGACAGCAGGTCGTCCAGCACCACCGGCTCCAGATGCAGCTCGATCTGGCCGGCCTCGACCTTGGAGAAGTCGAGGATGTCGTTGACCACGGTCAACAGGGTCGCGCCCGACGAACCGATCAGCTCGATCTGCTCACGCACCTCGGCCTCCAGCACCGGCCGCTTGA
>DASYBX010000028.1:0-34413 GCA_036500495.1 Caulobacteraceae bacterium | reverse complement strand
GCCGCTGATGGTGGCCGTCGCGGTCGCGGCCCTGGCCTCGATCTGGCTGGGCCGGCGGGGCTCGGTCCTCGACGTCTGGCTGACGGCGGTGATGAGCGCCTGGATCTGCGACACCTCGCTGAGCGCGCTCGTGAGCAACACCCGCTTCGACCTCGCCTGGTACGCCGGGCGCGTCTACACCCTGATGGCCGGCGCCTTCCTGCTGGGCGTGCTGCTGCTCGACCTCAGCCGCCTCTATGGCCGCCTCGCCGACGCGCTGGATGACGCCCGGGCGCAGAACGAGGCCCTGATGCGCTCGCGCGAGGAGCTCACCCGGGCCCAGCGGATGGAGGCGGTCGGCCAGCTCACCGGCGGCATCGCCCACGACTTCAACAACATCCTGACCGCCGTGACCGGCTGCCTGGACATGATCGGCCGCAAGCCGGACGAGCCCGACCGGGTGCGGCGGCTGTCGCAGAACGCGGCCACCGCGGCCGAGCGCGGCGCCCAGCTGGTGCGCCAGCTCCTGACCTTCTCGCGCCGGCAGAACCTCAAGCCCCAGGTGCTGGACGCCAACGACCTGCTGCTCGAGATGGCCACCCTGGCGCGCAAGGCGCTGGGCGACACTGCCGCCCTGAAGCTCGACCTCGGCGAGCCGCTCGACCGCATCTGCGTCGACGCCAGCGAGCTCCAGGCCGCGATCCTGAACCTGCTGTCCAACGCCCGCGACGCCATGCCCGGCGGGGGGACCGCGACCATCCGCACCCGCAACCAGGGCGCCGGCCCCAAGGGCGGGCCCTATGTGGCGGTCTCGGTCGAGGACACCGGAGAGGGCATGGACCCCGCCACCCTGGCGCGCGTGTTCGAGCCCTTCTTCACCACCAAGGAGGTCGGCCGCGGCACCGGGCTCGGCCTGTCGCAGGTCTATGGCTTCGCCGAGAGCGCGGGCGGGTTCGTCGACATCGACTCCGCGCCCGGCGAGGGCTCGGCCGTGACGCTCTACCTGCCGCGGACGCTGCAGCCCCTCGCCGAGGCGGCCCCAGCCCTGCCGCCCGCGCCGCGGGGCCAGCGCCAGCGTATCCTGCTGGTGGAGGACGACGAGGACGTCATCGGCGCCACCGCCGAGACCCTGCGCGACGCCGGCTTCGAGGTGGCTACCGCCGCCACCGCCGCCCAGGCCCTGGCGGTGCTGGGGAGCGACGCCCGCGTCGACCTGCTGTTCACCGACGTCGCCATGCCCGGCGGCCTCGACGGCGTGGCCCTGGCCGAGGCCGGCCTGCAGGCGCGGCCGGAGCTGAAGGTGCTGCTGACCTCGGGCTATTCGGAGACCCTGCTGCGCGAGCGCGGCCGGCTGCACGACCTGCCGATCCTGGCCAAGCCCTACCACCGCGACGAACTGGTCCGGCGGTTGCAGGCGCTGCTGCGTTCCGCCGAGACGGACGGCGTCAGCTCTTGACGGCGGGGCAGAGCTTGACCGGGCACACCAGGCTGCGCGGGGCGTAGCCGATGCCCTTGCCGTCCTTGCCGATCAGCAGCCACAGCCCGCCCTGGGCCTCGGCCAGCACCGAGGGGCGGTCGCCGCGCTTCAGCTGCACCCCGGTCAGGGCGTCGGGCATGTAGACCGGCACTTTGTAGAGCGGCGTGCCGTTGGTCACCACATAGGGCCCTTGCGGGGCGGTGAACTGCGGCGCGGCCTGGATTCCCGGGGCCAGGGTCGGCTTCACGCCTTGCGCCAGGGCCGGGGCGGCCACGAGCGCGGCGGCGGCCGCCAGGCTGAGGATGGGCTTGCAGGTCATCGGGCTTCCTCCTGTGCATCGCTGGACTTGCGCCAGCCGATCGAGGGGCGCGCCCAGGGAGCGGCGCCCGGCATATCGGAGGTAAGGACCGGAGTTGAAGCATCAAGAGGCAGATGCTCCAAACGGTGAATTTTTATCACGCCGTGATGTTATTTCGACGTGCGACGGCTATTTGACGTCGGGCATCTTGCCGTCGAGCGCCAGGGCGCCGGCGTGGGCGATCGACTCGTCGAAGCCGACGGTGCCGGTCACGCCGATGCCGCCGATCACCTTGCCCTGGTAGAAGATCGGCTCGCCCCCGCCGAACGGGAAGATCTCCTCGGCCGCGGTGATGCCGGTGACGCCCGCCGAATAGCGCTCCATGTCGTAGCGGGTGGCGCGGCGGTTTCGGGCGGCCGACTTGGCCTTGCGCATGGCCATCTCCTCCATGGCGTAGAAGGCGTCGGTGGCCTTGAAATAGTATTCCAGCGCGCCAGAGGGCTCGACCACGGCGATGGTCGGATGCAGGTTGTGCTTGGCCGCCTCGGCCTCGGCGGCGGCGATCACCTTGCGGGTCTGCTCCCTGGTGATCGGCATGCCGTACTGGTAGTTCGGATAGGGCGCGGGCGGCTTGGGCAGGCCGGGGATCGGCAGGGCCAAGGGCGCCTGGGCGGTTGCGACGCCGGCGCTGACCAGGGCGGCGGCGACACCGAAAGCCATCACGGTCTTGAACATCAGGAAGCCTCCCCAGGCCTTCTTTTTTCCACTCAAGCGGGTTTGCGCCTCGAGGTCCACCCCCGGCTTGGCCAGGGACCGCCGATCAGGTTGGCAAATATCAATCACCTGGGCGGTTGACCCGCGCCCTTGCCGGCCGCCCACTCCGCCAGAGGGGCGAAGCACATGAACGATACCCAGCTTGAACCGGGCCGTTACGGCCCCGTGGCGATCGCCCTGCACTGGGCGGTGTTCCTACTGGTGGTGGTGGTCGGCTGGCTGGGCCTGCTGCACGACGACTGGCCGCGCGACACCCAGGCCCTGTGGATCAACCGGCACGCGGTGCTGGGCCTGATCATGTTCGCCCTGGTCCTGTGGCGGCTCGGCTATCGCTGGACCCACACCCCGCCCGACCTGCCGCCGGACGTGGGCGAGTTCTCGCGCCGGCTTTCCTATCCGGCGCACCTCTTGCTGTACGCCCTGCTGGTGGTGATCCCGCTCCTGGGCATCGTCACCTTCATCTGGCACGGGCGGGTGTTCGACTTCGGCGTCGCCCAGGTGGATTTCCACGTGAAGCGCGACCGCAACGTCTTCCATCCCACCGAGGACTGGCACGGCTATCTGGCCTATGGCCTGTTCGGCCTGGCGGGCCTGCATGCCCTGGCGGCGCTGTGGCATCACCTCGTCCGCAAGGACGGGGTGCTGAGGCGGATGATCCCCGCCCTGCCTGCGATGGGCCGGAAGTGAGCGGCAAATCCTGCCGGTCGGCGTGAAAATCCCCGAGGTTCCGCACCTAAGCCATTGAAATGGCTGGATGAGAGCGCGGCGCAAATCTTGCCTGCGGCAGGAAGACGCAACGGCCCTGGAGCTCGCTCTTGTCCCTCGCCATCGGCGCCTATGGCCCGCTCGCCCTGCCCTCGCTCGCCGGCGCCGCGGGACCCTCCGCCCCGCCCACGGTGGCCGACGCCTCCGCGCAGGCGCGCGATTCCGGCGCAGGCCAGGCAGTGTCGGACTTCCTCGACTACGCCAAGGAGACCCCGGCCCAGCGCATGCGCGACGCCATCCTCAAGTCCATGGGCCTGTCGGAAGACGACCTGAAGGCCATGAGCCCGGAGAAGCGCAAGGCGGTGGAGGACACCATCGCCCAGATCATCAAGCAACGCGCCGAAGACGCCGCCAAGCAAGGCAAGACCGGGCTGGTGGCCGACGTCACGGCCTGATCGTCGATAATGATCACCGATAACCTGAACCGCGCTCATTGAAGCGCCCTGCCCGCCGTGCTGTGCTCCCGGCAACGACGATCCGGGGAGGATCAGCATGAAATCCGCCGTTCTGGCCGCGGCCGCCGCCGTCGCCCTGGGGCTCGCCGCGCCCGCGTCCGCCCAGGGGCCCGGCCCGGGACAGGGGCGGTTCGGCGAGTTCAGGCCAGAGCGCGGGCCAGCACGCGGATCGGAGCGGGGGGCAGAGCGGAGCCCGGGCCAGCCCTGCGACCGTACCTGCCTGACCCAGATGCTCGAGGACTATCTGACGGCGCTGAAGGCGCACGATCCCTCGAAACTGCCGCTGCTGCCGGGCGTGCGCTTTACCGAGAACAACTCGCCCCTGCGCCTGCCCGACGGCCTGTGGAACACCGTCGACAAGATCAGCGACTACCGCCTGCCGGTGCTGGAGCCGGAGACCGGCAATGCCGGGGTGTTCACCACGGTGGAGGAGCACGGAAAGCCGGCCTTCCTGTCGGTGCGGCTGAAGGTGGTCGATCGCAAGATCGCCGAGATCGAGACCATCGTGCTGCGGCCCCAGGCCAACAACGGCTTCGGCGCGCCAGGCGCCATGAAGCGGCGCGAGGTGTTCTACGAGGACGTGCCGGCGGACAAGCAGCTCACCAAGGTGCAACTGGTGTCGATCGCCAACAGCTATTTCGAGACGCTGCAGCAGAACCACGGGGTGGTGTTCGCCCCGTTCGCCTCGACCTGCCATCGGATCGAGAACGGGGTGGCGACGACCAACAACAACACCCCGGCGGCCACCGGGCGGCCCGATCCGGGCGGCATCAAGAAGATGGGCTGCGAGCAGCAGTTCAAGACCGGCTACTTCAACTTCGTCACCTGGATCAGGGACCGCCGTGCCCTGGTGGTGGACCGGCAGAAGGGGCTGGTGTTCATGGCCGGCTTCTTCGACCACAAGGGCGACATGCGCGCCGAGACCCTGACCAACGATCAGGTGGTGGATCCGCAGTTCGACACGCCCTGGACCTGGCAGATCGGCGAGATCTTCAAGATCAAGGACAACAAGATCGACCAGGTCGAGGCGCTGGTGCTCTCCGCACCCTACGCCGAGAAGGACACCTGGTCGGACGAGCCCAAGTGGCGCCCGGCGCACTGAGGAGGGTCGCATGAAACGCCTGTTGCTGACCGCCCTCGCCGCCCCCGTCCTGCTCGGCCTCGGCGGGTTCGCCAAGCCGGAAAAGGCCGAGCTCAAGGCCGCCGCCCCGGCGCCGGCCTGCGACCGCGCCTGCCTGGAAGGCCTGGTCGACCAATATCTGACGGCCATGGCGGCCAACGACCCGACCAAGGTGAAGCTGTCGCCGCGCCTCAAGCTGACCGAGAACGGCGCGATCCTGACCCCCGGCGACGGGCTCTGGCGCACGGCCACGGGCCTGGGCTCCTACCGCTTCAAGTTCTCCGATCCCCAGACGCACCAGGCCGGCGCGGTGGCCGTGGTGCTGGAGAACGGGGTCGAGCAGCTGCTGGCCCTGCGCGTTAAGGTGGAGAACCGGGCGATCACCGAGGCCGAGATGGTGGTGGCGCGCAAGGGCGAAGGCCAGAACCTGGTCACCGACAGCCTGAAGGAGCCCCTGCCCGAATTGCTGACCGCGGTGCCGGCGGCGCGACGGTCCAGCCGCGCCGAACTGGTCGACATCGCCGACAAATATTTCACCGCCATCGAAAAGGGCGACGGTTCGATCGTGCCCTTCGACCCGGACGGCTATCGCATCGAGAACGGCGTGCGCACCTGCAACGACCCGGGGCCGGTGGTGTCCACCGGCGGCGCCAGCCAGCAGTTCCCCAACCTGCGCAAGATGCACTGCGCCGACCAGCTCTCGACCAAGATCTTCACCTACATCCACGACATCCGGCCGCGCCGTTTCCCGGTGGCCGACGTCGAGCGCGGCCTGGTGGCCGGCATCGTGCGCTTCAACCACCCCGGCCGGCCGACCTCGGTGGACGTGCCGGGCTCCGGCAAGCTCGACTACATGGGCAACCAGTGGGCGAGGAACCCCACCAGCGCCTTCATCTACGAGGTGTTCAAGGTCGAGGACCACCACATCACCCGGGTGATGGCCGTGATCGTCAAGGGCCCCTACAAGGGCGCCACGGGCTGGGAATAGCGAACGGCCCGGCGCTCATCGCCCTGGGTCGGGGCCCGTGCTCGCCGGCCGGGGCGAGCGAATGAGCGGCGCGGCCAGCAGCATTCCGGACGCCTTGCCGTCGGCATCCAACGGCCCGACCGTGATGGGCACCAGGGCGTAGGCGAAGGTGACGATATAGCGGTCGAGGCCTTGCGGCGTGACGCCGCTGAACCGGATCGACCGCACCGCCCCCCAGTCCCTGAGGTCCCGGCTCAACCGGCCCTGCTGCGCTCGAGCGACCGAGGCCAGGCCTGGCTCCATGCCGCCGAAATCGGGGGCGCCGGCTTCCTGAGCGTCCAGGTATCGCTCGAGGAAGTCCGCCGTGCCGGGGCTCGGGACATTGCTGGCGACCCGTCGCGCGAGGGCATCCTCGATCGCGTCCGCCCTGGCCTCGTCCATTCTCGGCGCCGGCCACTCCTGGCCGTTCTGGTGCAGGACCAGGCCGGTGGCGCGGCCTTGGCCGTCGAGGGTGAAGCTGATCTGAGCGGCGACCACGGTGGCGAAGAATTTGGCGTCGCTTTCGGGGAACAGCTCCACCGGTCCCTGGCCGGTGAGCCGGGACCAGAACCTGTCGCCGGCGCGGGTGATGCGGAAGACCCCGTTTCCGGACAGACGGTAGGCGCCGACATAGCGGTCGAACCGGACGGAATCGAAGGGGGCCACCGTCCGGGGCCGCTGCTGCTCGGCAAGGCGGCGGGCGATCTCCTCCCCAGAGGGATTGGCGGCGGGGGCCAAATCGGAAGGCTGAGTCGGGGCAAGAGCCACGGCCTGGGACGCCCCGGCTGATGGCGGCTCGGCGGCGGCTTCTGCGCGCGGGGCAGCGACCGCGGGCGCCCGAGACAGAGCTCGAGACAGGGGCTGCGGCTGGCCCGTCGTCCAAACGGGAGCCGGCGCGGCCAGAACGCCGGCCGCCAGGGGCGAAATCAGGGCCAGGGCGCCGGTCGCGGCCAACAGGCCCCTGGCCTTCGCCGACAGGGGCGCGGACACGGAACCGGTCATGATGTCCTCGACCCGTCGTTCGAGGTTCGAACCGGACACCCCGGCCATGCAGGCCTGTGGCGATTGCACGTAGCGGCGGCAGGTCTCGATGATGCCGCGGGCGTAGGTCTCGCGATCGTGCCCGGCCTGGACGACGGCCTCGTCGCAGGCGCGCTCGCGTTCGGCGATCAGCCGATCCCCCAGCCACCACACCAGCGGGTGGAACCAGAACAGCGCCTGCACCAGCATGTGCAGCGCCCCGGTCAGGTTGTCGCGGCGGCGGACATGGCACAGCTCGTGGGCGACGATCGCGTCCAGCTCCGCGGACGACAGGTGGTCGCCGATGCCCTCGGGCACCAGCAGAACCGGCCGCCAGAAGCCGGCCACGCCCGGCTCCAGGAGATAAGGCGAGGACAGGACGCGCCCCGGGAAGGGCCAGTCCAGCGGCGAAGCGGCGCGCAGGGCGTCCTGGACGCGTGACCAGCGCAGGGCCCAGACGGACAGCACCACGATCAGGCCGAGCGCCCAGATGGCCGCCAGCAGCGGCGCGGGATCAAACGGAGCGGCATGGGCGGCGATGGTCGCGGACGGCGCGACCATCGCTGCGCCGACCGTGGCCGACATGGGTGCGAACACCGGACCGATCACCGCCAGGCCCGGCGGCGCGGTCATCGGCAGGCGAAGGTGCTCGGCCGCTGCGCGGCCCGCCGCCGCCAGCGGGGCGAAGGGGATCAGGAACTTCACCGAGGCGCACAGCCACAGGCCATAGCGCACCCGAGCGGAGGCGCGGCGCAGGACCAGCGCCAGCAGTCCCGCGCCTAGGGCGAACAGGGTCGACTGCCAGAGGTGGTCGAGCAGGGCCGCGATCATCTGGCCTTCCCCTTGTCGCCTCTCTCACCCTTGTCCTTGAGCTCCAGCAGGCGCTTCTCGGCCGCGCGCACGTCTTCCAGGGTCAGCTCCCCGGCGTCGATCAGGTGGGTCATGAGCGGCTGCATGCGGCCGCCGAACAGGCGCAGGAAATCGCCGAGCATGTGGCTCTGGGCCGCCCGCCGGGAGACGACCGCCTCGAAGATATAGGCGTTGCTGATCTTGCGGGCGCGCCGGACGGCCTTCTTGGCCTCCAGCCGCGAGATGACCGTGAGCACGGTGGTGTAGGCGGGCCGGCCCTCCTCCGGAAAACTCTCCTGCACCTCGCGCACCGAAGACGGGCCGCGGCTCCACAGGACGTCGATGACGCGCAGTTCGAGCCGGCTGAGCTTGGGAAAGGCCATGGCGTCTTCCTACTACCTTTGTAGCAAGGTATCCCCAGGCGGCGCGTTGCACAAACGGGGTCTCGCGACGGGCGCCATGTGCGGGCTCGAGTCCGGCGCGGCGCACGCAACCGCGAGGACGGGCTTGAACTCGGCCGCCGAGCGGCCACCTTGTGCGGCCATGTCCCCTGCAGCTTCCGCCCTGGCCGATCTCCTGCGCCCCGCCCGCCGGGTGGTAGTGTTCACCGGCGCGGGCGTGTCCACCGAATCGGGCATCCCCGACTTCCGCAGCCCCGGCGGTCTGTGGAGCCAGATCAAGCCGATCACCTACCAGGAATTCGTGGCCGACGAGGGCAAGCGGCGCGAGGCCTGGACCCGCGCCTTTTCCGGCGTCGCCCGCTGGACCGGCTCGCAGCCCAACGCCGGTCACCGGGCGCTGGCCGCGCTGATGGCGGCGGGCAAGGTCTCGGCCGTGATCACCCAGAACGTCGACAACCTGCACCAGGACGGCGGGGCCGACCCTGACCGGGTGATCGAACTGCACGGCAACGCGGGCTACGCCTCATGCCTGGACTGCGGGCTGAGGCACGAACTGGAAGACCTCAAGGGCCCGTTTCTGGAGGCCGGCCGCATTCCCGCCTGCCGCGACTGCCGAGGCCTGGTGAAGACGGCGGTGATCTCGTTCGGCCAGGCCCTGCCGCGCGAGGCTTGGCGCCGGGCCGAGGACGAGACCCTCGCGGCGGACCTGTTCCTGGTGCTGGGCTCCTCGCTGACCGTGCGGCCGGCGGCGGAGCTGCCGAAGATGGCGTGGGAGGCCGCCATCCCCCTGGTGATCGTCAACCGCGACCCGACGCCCTTCGACCACCTGGCCATCCTGGCGCTGCGCGAGGAGATCGGGCCGCTGATGACGGCGGCGACCGCGGCGGTGCTGGACATGGGGCAACCTTCGCCGTGACGCCGCGTTCGGGCGACATGGCGGGGCCGGAACCTTCGGGCGACAATCCCTGGGTGGTGGGCGAGACCGTGCCGTGGTCGGTGGCGTGGTCCGGCGAACTGGACTGGGCGCTGCGGACCGACGCGGATTTCCCCGGATACGTCGAGCTGGTGCAGAAGCAGGCGCCCGGAGAGGGCCGTCCCCTGTTCGCGGCCAACCACGTGACCCGCAACCGCCGGGGCCTGATCGGCCACCTGTGCCACGTCTGCGGCGGGCCGACCAAGAGCTGGGACCGCTGGCTGTTCCCCCTGCAGACCGGCGGGTGGGTTCCTCTGGGCGATGGCCAGGAACGCTATGGCGGTAATGTGCCGCCGGTGCACAAGGCCTGCGCCGAGCGCGCCGCCCGGCTCTGCCCGCATCTCAGCCGGCAGTTCGCCGTGCCGGTCCGCTTCCCCAAGGACGAAGAGGGCCGCATGGTCCAGCGGACGGACGTCGTTCCTGGCATGGAGGAACTGGCTTCGCGCCTGCCCCCCGGCGCGCCGGTGGTGCTGTCGTGCTATCGCCTGCACGGACCGAAGTTCAGCCGCCTGGTGCGCAAGCTGAGGGCGGAAGCCGGCCTGGACTGAAGTCAGCCCATGCCCAGTTGCCGCTCGACCCGGCGGTCGGGGATGATCCACATCAGCGCCACGGCGACGTAGCAGGCCAGCGAGACGGGGACGAAGACGAAGGCCGCGAGGATGCCGGCGATATAGAGCACCGGCGAGATCTTCTCCTTGAAGCCGGAGCTGACGGCCTTGGCCAGAGGCGAATCGGGCCCCTCCACCCGCAGGAAGCTCAGCTGCAGCACGACCCAGGCGATGGCGTTCATCAGGAGGACGAAGCCGTAGAGCGCCGCCGGCGCGGTGGCCAGGGGGTTCTCGCCCATCCAGGCGGTGACGAAGGGCACCATCGACATCCAGAACAGCAGGTACAGATTCGCCCACAGCACCCCGCCGTCGACGCGGCGCACCGCGTGCAGCATGTGGTGGTGGTTGGTCCAGTAGATGCCGACGTAGATGAAGCTCAGCACATAGCCGGCGAACGCGGGCAGCACCGGCCTGAGGTCGTGCAGGTGCGCGCCCATCGGGGCCTTCAGCTCCAGCACCATGATGGTGATGATGATGGCGATCACGCCATCGCTGAACGCCTCGACCCGTCCCTTGCCCATCCCGCCCCCCGCCCTGGCCGTCGCCGGAGGCGACGTCGGTCATCCAGGCAACTTAAGGTCACCGGCTCCAGACCACCATACGTCGCCCGCATCACAACCGCTTCCTGTGGGCAAACGGCCATGGGCCATCGCCCCGATAGAGACCGCCAATCGACGGATGGACGCGGTTTTGCTAGATTCGCACACGGTAACTTCCGTGGGCCCACGCGCTTTGAGCCGACAGTTCAGACTGAAGCTTGACCGGACCGAGACCTTCCGGCGCGAGGATTTCACGGTGTCCCCGTCCAATGCGGCGGCGGTGAAGGTCGTCGATTCCTGGCCCGGCTGGCACGGCGGCGCGCTGGCTCTGATCGGCCCGGAAGGCGCGGGCAAGAGCCACCTGGCGAGCACCTGGGCCGTCGCCGTGCGGGCCGCGGTGATCCCGGCCAAGGGCAAGGTCGACCTCGGCGCCCTGCGCGGCCGGCCGGTGCTCTACGAGGACGCCGATCGCGACCGCACCCGGCGGGACGAGATCCTGTTCCACCTGTTCAACATGGCCGCCCACGCCGACGAGGGCGGCGGCCTGCTGCTCACGGGCCGCTCGCCGCCCTCCGGCTGGAGCGCCGACCTGCCCGACCTGCGCTCGCGGCTCAACGCGGTGACCGTGGCGCAGCTCGAGCCGCCGGACGATGCGATTCTGGAGGCCATGCTGCGGAAGTTCTTCCGTGAACGGAACATTCGCCCGACCGAGGACGTGTTCCCCTACCTGCTGCGCCGAATCGAACGCTCGGCTCCCAAGGCCCGGGCGGTGGTGCAACGGCTGGACGAGGCGGCCGACGCCGAGGGGCGCGCGGTCTCGCGGGCCCTGGCGCGGCAAATCCTCGAAACCCACCCCCAAACGCTCAGCCTGTTCGACGAAGAACAGGGCTGAGTCGGGCAACCGACTTGAAGGCGTCATAAAGCTAAGCGACAAATCGGGCTCATGACGCCCCCCGCCGACGACCTGACCGAAACCGCGGCCCGCATCGCCGAGGCCGCCGCCGCCGCCGTGCCGCACACCGCGGTCGAGCCCGTTCTGATGACCAAGCCCGAGCGGTACTTCAACCGCGAGTTGTCGTGGCTGGCCTTCAACGAACGGGTGCTGGAGGAAGGCGAGAACCCGCGC
This sequence comes from Caulobacteraceae bacterium, assembly GCA_036500495.1. GTDB lineage: Bacteria > Pseudomonadota > Alphaproteobacteria > Caulobacterales > Caulobacteraceae > BOG-938. The sequence goes on along the minus strand of DASYBX010000028.1, from coordinate 23,023 downwards.
CATCCGCTGCTGGAGCGGGTGCGCTTCCTGTCGATCTCGTCGACCAACCTCGACGAGTTCTACATGGTCCGCGTGGCCGGCCTGAAGGGCCAGGTGCGCGAAGGCGTGCGGGTGCTGAGCCAGGACGGCCTGCTGCCCGAAGAGGCGCTGGAGAAGGTCAACGCCGAGGCGGCCAAGCTGGTGGCCCACCAGCAGCGGCTGTGGCGCTCGCTGCGCAGCGAACTGGCGGAGGAAGGCATCAAGCTGGTCTCCCCCAGCGAGGTGACCAAGACCGAGCGCAAATGGCTGGAGGAGATCTTCCTTGCCCAGTTGTTCCCGATCCTGACGCCCCTGGCCATCGACCCGGCCCACCCCTTCCCGTTCATCCCCAACCTCGGCTTCTCCATGGCGCTGAAGCTGAAGCGGATCAGCGACGGCAAGATGCTCTACGCCCTGGCGCCCGTGCCGCAGCAGGTGGCGCGGTTCTGGGAGCTGCCGCCCCAGGCCGCCCGGGGCGCGGCGCGCAACGGCAAGCGCCGGTTCCTGACCCTGGAAGCTCTGATCTTCATGTTCCTCGACCACCTGTTCCCAGGCTCCGAGGTGCTGGCCCACGGCATGTTCCGCCTGGTGCGCGACAGCGACGTTGAGTTCGAGGAAGAGGCCGAAGACCTGGTGCGCGAGTTCGAGCAGATGCTCAAGCAGCGCCGGCTGGGGTCGGTGGTGCGGGTCAAGATCGAGGCCGCGATGCCCGAGGACCTGCGCGACTTCATCGTCGAGAACCTGCGCGCGGCGCCCGAGGACGTGATCCTGATCGACGGCATGCTGGGCCTGGCCCAGCTGTCGCAGCTGATCCCGGCCGACCGGCCGGAGCTGAAGTTCGTCCCCTACGAGCCTCGCTTCCCCGAGCGTATCCGCGACCATGGCGGAGACTGCTTCAGCGCCATCCGCGAGAAGGACATCCTGGTCCACCACCCGTTCGAGAGCTTCGACGTGGTGGTGCAGTTCCTGCGCCAGGCCGCCCGCGACCCCAGCGTGGTGGCGATCAAGCAGACCCTCTACCGCACGTCCAAGGACAGCCCGATCGTCGCCGCCCTGATCGAGGCGGCCGAGAACGGCAAGAGCGTGACCGCCCTGGTGGAGATCAAGGCCCGTTTCGACGAGGCCAACAACATGAAATGGGCGCGCGACCTGGAGCGGGCCGGGGTGCACGTCGTGTTCGGCTTCGTCGAGTACAAGACCCACGCCAAGCTGAGCCTGGTGGTGCGGCGCGAGGCGGACATGCTGCGCACCTACTGCCACTTCGGCACCGGCAACTACCACCCGGTCACCGCCAAGATCTACACCGACCTCAGCCTGTTCACCTGCGAGCCCGCGCTGGGCCGCGATTCGGCGCGGCTGTTCAACTTCATCACCGGCTACGCCCGGCCCGAGCGGCTGGAGCGGCTGTCGTTCTCGCCGATCACGCTCAAGGCCGACCTGCTCAACCTGATCAGCCAGGAGATCGAGCACGCCCTGGCCGGCAAGCCGGCGGCGATCTGGGCCAAGCTCAACTCCCTGGTCGACCCGGTGGTGATCGACGCCCTGTACCGCGCCAGCCAGGCCGGCGTGACCATCGACCTGGTGGTGCGCGGCATCTGCTGCCTGCGCCCGGGCGTGGCGGGGCTGTCGGAGAACATCCGGGTGAAGAGCATCGTCGGCCGCTTCCTGGAGCACGCGCGCATCGTCTGCTTCGCCAACGGCGAGGCGATGCCCTCGCCCAAGGCCAAGGTGTTCATCTCCTCGGCCGACTGGATGCCGCGCAACCTCGACCGGCGCGTGGAGTCCCTGGTGCCCATCGAGAACCCGACGGTGCACCAGCAGGTGCTGCAGCAGATCATGGTCGCCAACCTGAACGACGAGGCCCAGAGCTGGACGCTCGACGGCCAGGGCGCCTATCACCGCGATCCGCAGTGGCAGAACCCCCAGGCCTTCTCGGCCCACGAGTACTTCATGACCAACCCCAGCCTGTCGGGCCGGGGCCACAAGGTCAGGGACCTGCCCCGCGCGTTCGACCATATCGGACGCCGCTGAGACCGTTTCGTTTCGCCAGAAGCGATCGGCGCGTTAAGAGGGCCTGGGATTCCCAATGAGAGAGCGTGCGGTGACCGCTGAGCCCGGCATCCACTTCGAGTTGTCGCACGCCCCCGCCTCGGCCTTGGGGGCCGACGCCTTCGACGCCGCGGTCCTCGACGTGGGCTCCAATTCCGTCCGCCTGGTCATCTACCGGGTCGAGGGCCGGGCCATCTGGACCCTGTTCAACGAGAAGGTGCAGGCCGGCCTCGGCCGCGGGGCGGTGCAGACGGGCCTGCTCGATCCCGACGGGGTGGACGCGGCCCTGACGGCGTTGCGCCGGTTCCGCGCAGTGCTCGACGCCGTGCATCCGCAACGCATCTACAGCGCCGCCACCGCCGCCGTGCGCGAGGCCGCCGATGGGCGGGCCTTCATCGAGCGCGTCCAGATCGAGACCGGCCTGAACCTGCGCGTGCTGTCGGGCGAGGAGGAAGCCCACTATTCCGCCCTCGGCGTGCTGGCCGGCGCGCCCGTGTCCGAAGGGGTCGCGGGCGACCTCGGCGGCTCGTCGCTGGAGTTGGTGCGGCTGAAGGCCGGAGCCCCCGGCAAGGGCATCACCCTGCCCTGCGGCCCCTTCGCGCTCGGCCTAGGCAAGCCGTTCGACGCCACCGCCGTGCGCAAGGACGTGGCCAAGCGGCTGGACGCGGCCCGGGGCTTCAAGGGCGGCAAGTGTTTCTACGCGGTCGGCGGCGCCTGGCGCAGCCTGGCTCTGGTGCACATGAGGCTGGCCGATTATCCGCTGGAAATCCTTCATCAATACGAGATGAGCTCAGCCGACGCCCTGGACGCCGCGCGGTTCATCGCCCGGCAAAGCAGGGGCTCGCTGGAGCGGATCGAGGGCCTGTCGAAAAAGCGGGTCGAGGCCCTGCCCTATGCGGCGGTGCTGCTCGAGGCCCTGGTCGAGCGGCTGGAGTTCGAGCGGGTGGCGATCAGCGCCTACGGCCTTCGCGAGGGCCTGGTGTTCGACGCCATGCCCCCGGCGCTGAAGGGTGAAGACCCGCTGATCGCCGGTTGCGCGGCGCTGGGCGCCCGCCAGGCGATCGCCGAGGACCTGGGCCACGCGCTGGAGGCCTGGCTCGTCCCGGCCATGACCACCCTGGCGCCGGTGTTTCCGGGGCGGCGCGACGCGGTGCTGATGGCGGCCGCCTGCCGCCTGGCCGACCTCGGCTCGCGCCTGCATCCCGACCACCGCGCCGACCTGGTGTTCGAACAGGTGCTGCGCGCGCCGATCGCCGGCATGAACCACGCCGAGCGGGCGTTCCTGTCCATGGCCCTGTTCGCCCGCCACACCGCCTCGCAGGAGGTGCCCGAGCCGCGCATCATCCTGCGCCTGCTGACGCCCGAGCGCCTGTTGCGGGCGCGGGCCGTGGGCGCGGCCATGCGGCTCGGCTGCGACCTGTCGGGCCGCTCCTCCGCCCTGCTCGCCCGCTCTTCCCTGCGTTTCGACCGCAACCGCGTGGTGCTCAGCGCGGAGCCGGCGGCCCGCGACCTGCTGCTCGGCGAACAGACCGCCCGCCGCTGCGCCACCCTTGCCAACATCCTGGAGCGCGAGCTCAAGATCGAGGAGTAGGCCCCCAGGGAGAATGGCGGAGCCGGATGCGGACGCCGCCCAACCCAGGCAGCCGGGGCAGCGTCCGCCCGCGCCTTGCAGCACTCCGGCGCGACCCAACTCTAGGGGCGCGCACATGAACGCCGGCTTTCGAAGCGGAGCAGAACGGCGCGCCGGAAGACGCGACGGACGGCCCGGTGTTCGACTACTCCAAAAAAGGTAGGTTCAGCGGAACCGGTTCGCCTGCAGGTTGTTATGCAGAAGCCTACTGGTGCTGTTCCCGCGCAAGCAGCCCCCCAACACCCCACGCGGGATCACATCGAGGCAATGCCTGTGTGGGCGGCGGCTGGCGGTGCACTCCCGCCAGCCGTACCCGCTTGGGGCTCCCCCCCTCAAAACATTGGTCCGTAAAAATGCTACTGGGCCGCGCGCGGCGCGCGGCGCACTTCGACCGCCCTCACCCGGCCGCCGTCGAGCACGAGCGCGATCTCGCCGCGCTTGAGCTTCAGGGCGTCCTCGCCGAAGGCTTCGCGGCGCCAGCCCTGGAGGGCGGCGGTTTCGGCCTCGTCGTCGGCGGCGATCTTTTCCAGGTCGGCGACGGTGGCGATCAGCTTGGAGGCGACGCCGGCGTCTTCAGCGCGGGCCTTGAGCAGCACCTTGAGCAGTTCGACCACCGCGCCGTTGATCGGCTGGGCCGGAGCCTTGGGCTTCTCGAACACGGGAGCATGGCGCTCGGGGTCGGCCAGAGCCTCGTTGATGGCGGCCAGCAGCTCGGGGCCGAACCGCGAGCCGGCGAAGCCCTTGGGCACCGAGCGCAGGCGGTTCAGGCCGTCGGCGTCGATCGGCGCCTGGTTGGCGATCTCGTCGATCGCCTCGTCCTTGAGGATGCGGCCACGCGGCTGGTCGCGGGTCTGGGCGGTGCGCTCGCGCCAGGCGGCCACGGCCTTGAACACCGCCAGGTACTTGGGCGCGTGGCGGCGCGGCTTGAGCCGCTTCCAGGCATTGTCGGGCTCGACGTCGTAGTTGGACGGATCGCCGAGCGCCGCCATCTCGCCGGCCACCCAGGCGATGCGGCCGTCGTCTTCCAGCCGCTGGCGCAACTGGGGATAGAGCTTGGCCAGGTAGGTGACGTCGGCCAGGGCGTAGTCGAGCTGATTCTGGCTGAGCGGGCGGCGCGCCCAGTCGGTGAACCGGTGCGACTTGTCGAGGTCGACCTTCAGCATCTGGCGCACCAGGGCGTCATAGGCCACCTGCTCGCCGAAGCCGGCGGCCATGGCGGCGATCTGGGTGTCGAACAGCGGGCGCGGCAGGGAGCCGAGGTTGGAGAAGATCTCCAGGTCCTGGCGGGCGGCGTGGAACACCTTTTCGATGCTGGTGTCGGCGAGGATCTCCAGGAACGGCGCGAGGTCGAGCCCGTCGGCCAGGGGATCGATGACGGCCTCCACCCCGCCCGGCGCCGCGGCCTGGATCAGGCACAGCTTGGGCCAGTAGGTGGTCTCGCGCATGAACTCGGTGTCGACCGCCACGAAGGGCTGGCTTTTGAGGCGATCGCAAAATGCCGCCAGATCAGCGGTGGTGGTAATCGGGGTCATCGGCTAGCTATAGCCCGGCATAGCGCCGGGTTTGCAAGAGCTTATCCATCGGCGCCCGTTTGCAAGCGCACGGAGTTTCTATGAGCCAGCCGCCCGAAGGGCAAATTCCCAACGGTCTGACCTACGCGGAAGCCGGGGTCGATATCGACGCCGGCGAGGCCCTGGTGGAGGCGATCAAGCCCCTGGCCAAGGCCACGCGACGTCCCGGAGCCGATGCATCTCTAGGCGGATTCGGCGCTCTTTTCGACCTGAAGGCAGCCGGCTACGCCGATCCCCTGCTGGTGACCACCACGGACGGCGTGGGCACCAAGCTGAAGATCGCCATCGAATCGGGCCGCCACGACACGGTGGGCGTCGATCTCGTGGCCATGTGCGTGAACGACCTTCTGGCCCAGGGTGCCGAGCCCCTGCTGTTCCTCGACTACTACGCCACCGGCAAGCTGGAGGTGGAGGTCGCCAAGCGCGTGGTGGCCGGCATCGCCGAAGGCTGCCGGCTGGCCGGTTCGGCCCTGGTGGGCGGCGAGACCGCCGAGATGCCCGGCATGTACGGCCACGGCGACTATGACCTTGCCGGCTTCTCGGTCGGCGCGGTGGAGCGCGGAGCCGTGCTGCCGCGGCTGGACGCGCAGGCGCCCGGCGACGTGCTGATCGGCCTCGCCTCCTCCGGCCCCCATTCCAACGGCTATTCCCTGGTGCGCCGGATCGTCGAGCGCTCGGGGCTCGGCTGGGATGCGCCTGCGCCGTTCGAGCCGGGCGCGACCCTGGCCGAGGCCCTGATGGCCCCCACGCGCATCTATGTGAAAAGCGTGCTTCCGCTGATGAAGGCCGGTCTGGTGAAGGGGGGGGCCCACATCACCGGCGGCGGCCTGATCGAGAACCCGCCGCGCTGCGTAGCCCAGGGCCTGGTCCCGGTGTTCGACTGGGAGGCCTGGCCGCTGCCCGCGGTGTTCAAATGGCTGCAGGAGACCGGCGGGGTGAGCGACCACGAACTGCGCCGCACCTTCAACTGCGGCGTGGGCTTCATGCTGGTGGTGGCGGCCGAGAACGTCGAGCCGGTGCTGGCGGCCCTGCTGAACGCGGGCGAGACCGCCTTCGCCTGCGGCCAGTTGCAGGCCCAATGAGCGGAAAGATCCGGGTCGGGATCCTGATCTCGGGCCGCGGCTCCAACATGTCGGCCCTGATCGCCGCGGCCAAGGCGGCCGACTATCCCGCCGAGATCGCCCTGGTGATCGCCAATGTCGCGGACGCCGGGGGATTGGAGGCTGCGCGGGCGGAAGGTGTGGCGGCCGTCGCGATCGAGTCGCGGCCGTTCGGCAAGAACCGGCAGGCGCACGAGCAGGCGATGGACGCGGCCCTGCGCGCGGCGGGGGTGCAGGTGGTCTGCCTGGCCGGCTTCATGCGGCTGCTGACGCCCTGGTTCGTCGACGCCTGGTCCGGCCGGATGCTGAACATCCACCCGAGCCTGCTACCCGAACTCAAGGGGCTGCACACCCACGCCCGGGCGATCGAGGCGGGCCATATGGAGGCGGGCTGCACGGTGCACATCGTCACCGCCGACCTCGATGACGGCCCGATCCTGGGCCAGGCCCGTGTGCCGGTGCTGCCGGGCGACGATGAGGGGGCCCTGGCAGCGCGGGTGCTGAAGGAAGAGCACAGGCTCTATCCGAGGTGCCTGGCGGAGTTTTGCCGCACCCTCGCCTGAGCGACGGAACCCGGGCTTCGGCCGGCGGTTGGTCCGGCATGAAGACACGCTCGATCCTGGTCGGCAGCCTGGCGCTTCTGGCGGTCGCGGCGGTGTGCGCCTACGCCGCCTGGGCGATCACGGCGGCGTCCAAGCTGGGAGCCGGCTGGGCGGGCCTGGATACGGCCTGGCCGTTCCTGTTGGCCGGCGTGCTGACCGTGGGCGTGGCCATCGCCGGTTTCCTGCGCCTGGCCTTCTTCTCCGATAGCCACGGCTACGACGACCGGGCGGACATCAACAAGCCTTGAGGCCCGGCGCGCCTGACGCCCACGTCGTGACGCGAGCGCCAGGGACCGGCGGCCGGAACGTCAGCCCGCCCGCTCGCGATTGCGCTCGTGCAGTTCGGCGGTCTCAGGCGTCAGAACCTCGGCGAAGTCGGCCAGTTCATAGAACGGGCGGATTTCCAGTTCGCTGGGACCGGGCATGGGATTGGGGCACTGCTTGGCCCACTCGACCGCCTCGGCCATGTCCTTGACCTTCCAGATCCAGAAGCCGGCAACCAGTTCGCCGGTGGCGGCGAACGGGCCGTCGATCACCGTGCGGCCGGGGCCGTCGAAGGCGATCCGCTTGCCGAAGGACGAGGGCTTCATGCCGTCGCCGTTCTCCATCACCCCGGCCTCGATCAGCCGCGTGTTGAACTTGCCCATGGCCTCGAGCAGCTCGTTCGAGGGCAACACGCCCGCCTCGCTGTCGGCCGTCGCCTTCACCAGAACCATCACCCGCATCGTCGGTCTCCTCCGCAAGACAAGGCCCCGTCAGCCATCTTGCATCTAGGACGCGGCGGGTCTGCCCCCGCCGACACCGAGGGGCGAAAAATCCGTCCTCAGCGCCGGCGGCGCAGGCGCCGCTCCCAGGCCAGCAGGGCCGTGGAGACGATCGCGGCGAAGGCGATCAGCAGGACGGTGACAGCCATGATGATCTGCGTGTTCTGCAGGCCGATCGAGGTCATCAGGAGATAGCCGAGCCCGCTCTGTGAGCCGAACATCTCGCCGAGGATGGTGCCGATCAGGGTCAGGGAGAAGCCCAGGCGCACGCCGGTCAGCACCTCCGGCAGGGCCGAGGGCAGCAGGATCGAGCGGATGCGGTCCATCGGCGACAGGCGCAGGACCGCGGCGGTCTTGAGCAGCACCGGCGGCACGCCGCGGGCCGCGTTCATGGTGAAGATCGCCACCGGGATCACCCCGTGGATGGCGCCGAACGCCACCTTGGCCGGAAGGCCTATGCCGAACAGCAGCAGCACCACCGGATAGAGGGCGATCTTGGGGATCGAGTTGGCCGCCAGCAGCAGGGGCTCGGCGGTTTCCGCCGCCGTGGCGCTGAGGCCGGTGGCGAGGCCGAGCACGAGCCCGCCGGCGATGGCGATCGCCAGGGCGTAGAGGAACGCCTGGCCGGTGGCCCAGATATGGGGTCCGAGGTCGGCCAGGTGCTGGGCGAGGTAGGCGAAGGTGGCCGCCGGCGAGGCGATCGCCACGGCGCCGACGGCCATGAAGGTGAGCTGCCAGGCCACGAGCAGGATCAGCACCAGCAGGGCGGCCGAGGCGCCGGGGAGCTTCAGCAGGTTCATCGCCCTGCCCTCCGCCGTTCGCGCAGGCGGCGGTCCCAGGCGTCGAGCGCCCCGTTCATCGCCACCGCCACCACCAGGACCAGCAGGATCAGCGGGTACATGACGTTGTTGTCGAGGTTGTCGTAGGCGAAGCGGATTTCGTAGCCGAGCCCGCTCTGGCTCATGATGAACTCCGCCCCGATCACGCCGATGAAGCTGTAGGCGGCCGCCAGCTTGACCCCGGTGAACAGCTGCGGGGCGGCGTAGGGCAAGGTCACCTGCCAGGCGGTGCGCACCGGCCCCAGGCGCAGGACGCGGGCGGTCTTGACCAACACCCTCGGCACGCCGTCCAGGCCCGCCAGGGTGGCGGTGATCACCGCGACCACCGCCAGCATGAAGCCGATCAGGATCTCGGGTTTGTCGCCGAGGCCGAACATGACGATGAACAGCGGATAGAAGCCGTAGATCGGCACCGCGTAGTAGGTGGAGAACAGCGGCTCCAGCAGCCGGCGCACCGGCGCGACGCCGTGGACCAGGGCGCCCGCGGCGATGCCCGCCACGACCGAACCGGCGAAGGCGACGATCACGTTGCGCAGGGTCTCCAGCATGGCCGCGTTCATGCGGCCTGACTTCAGGATGCCCCACAGACCGACGACCATCTCGGAGGGCGGCGGCAGGGTCAGGCGGTTGATCCAGCCCAGGCGGCAGGCCAGCTCGATCAGGGCGAGCGGGATCGCCACCGCCAGGATGCGGTAGAGCGTGATCTTGTTCACCGCAACAGGCTCACGGGGCGGGACTGAGGGCGCTGAGCGACTGCTCGCGCAGCAGCGACCACAGGCGGCCGGTGACGGCGCCGAAGGCTGGGTCGGAGACGATGCGGCTGTCGCGGTCCGGGCCCCAGCCGGTCTCGATCACCTCGAGGATGCGGCCCGGGCGAGAGGACATCACCCCCACCCGGTCGGCCAGCATGGCGGCCTCGTCGAGGGCATGGGTGATCAGCAGCACGGTGGCCCCGGTGGCGCGCCACAGGCGCAGAAGCTCGTCGCCCATCAGGAGGCGCGTCTGCTGGTCCAGGGCCCCGAACGGCTCGTCGAGCAGGATCAGGCGCGGCTCCATCACCAGGGTGCGAGCGATGCACACCCGCTGGCGCATGCCGCCGGAAAGTTGGGCCGGATAGGCCTTGGCGAAATCCTGCAGGCCCATCAGTTGAAGGGCCCGCTCGAGCCGGCGCCCGACCTCGTCCCTGGCGACCGGCTGGCGCTCGAGGCCGAAGGTGATGTTGTCGGCCACGGTGAGCCAGGGGAAGCAGGCGTTCTCCTGGAACACCACGCCCACCCCGTCGGGCACGCCCGCGCCGATCGCGCGGCCTTCGAACTCGACGCTGCCTTCCGTCGGCGGGGCGAGGCCGGCGATCATCTCCAGCAGGGTGGACTTGCCGCAGCCGGAGGGGCCGACCACGGCGAAGAACTCACCCTTCTTCAGGTCGAGATCGACCGGGCCGAGCGCATGGACGCCGCCCGCCTTGCCGGGATAGACCCGCGTGACGCCTTTCAGGCGGACCTGGACGTCCTCCATCGGAACGGGGGCCACCGGCTCAGTAGTCCTTCTGCTGGTCGGCCGGCAGGAAGCGTCGATCGACGATCTTGGCCCAGTCGACGTTGCCCTGGAGGGCGCCCACCGCCTTCTGCGCGTCCAGCATACGGTTCATGCCGGCCATGTCGAAGCGGCCGAGCCCCCAGTAGGGCATGGACCCGGGCTTTCCGGGCTGGATCAGGTTGTGGATCGCCTGCTTGGCCACGGCGGGATCGAGATTGTAGGCCTTGGCCACGATCGCGGCGGACTCGTCGGGATGGGCGTACATATATTCCACCGCCATGCGCCGGGCCTTGAGCACCGCGCGCAGGAAATCGCCGTGCTGGGCGATGGCCTTGCCGGTGGCGACCCCGACCACGTTGGCCAGGGGCGGCTGGACGTCCGCGCCCCGCACCACCGGGCGCAGGCCCGCGGCGTTCTTGGACCACACCGGGTCGGCCAGGGTGACCACGTCGAGCGCGCCGAGGTTCAGCTCCACCACCTGCTCGCCGAAGCCGCCGGCCTTGGTCAGGCGGGCGTCGGCGGGGTTCATGCCGGCCTGCTTGAGCAGCAGCACGTTCAGGGCCTGGCTGGTGGAGCGCGGGCTGGTGTAGCCGACGCGCTTGCCGCGGAAGTCCTTGACGCCCTTCACCGGCGAGTTGGGCTTCACCGCCCAGACGAACTCGCCCACGGTGAGCACATTGTCGGAGATGATATGCAGGTCCGCGCCCTGCTGGATGGCCGCCACGGTGCCGGCCAGATCGACCTCGCCATAGTCGAGGCCGCCGCCCTGCAGGTTGCGGATGGTGGTGCCGCCGCCCTGGGACGAGAGAATGCCGGAAACGTCGGCGCCGGCCTGCTTGAAGAAGCCTTTCGCCAGGGCCACGGCGTAGGGCATGCCGTTGGCGGCGATGCCGTAGTTGGAGACCACGATCTGCTGGGCCGCCTGGGCCGCGCCGCCGAGCGCCGTCCACGCGAACGCGCCGCTGCACGACAGGGCCACAAGGGCCTTCCGCCAAGGCTTCATCTGCTTTTCCTACGCCACTGCGCCGACCGTCCCGCCGGCTTCCTGAACAGCGTTTAGCAAGCCGTCGTTCCTCAATCCATTGTTGTCACTATCCCCTGGGCGTTGTCCCTGCGACCCTTCGCCCTTCCAGCCGTCACCGATCATCGCTAGGCTTGGCGGCCTGCGCGCAGTGGCGCGGACGCGCAGGGGGTTCGAGCACAGCCCGCGCGGCACATCGGGCAGGGCATGAGCAAGAAGCGGCCTCTGAATTTCCAGGCGCCTTCGTTCGCGGAGCCCGGCCCTCCCCCGCCCATGGCGGAAGAAGGGCGCAGCCTCGGCCAGCCGCCGGTGGCCGCCGCCGCGCCCGAGCCGGCGTCTCTGCCGGAGCCTCAACGGGAACCCCAGCTCCTGCCCCCGCCGACCCGCGCCGGCGCTGCGACGGCGACGTCCGCGGCCAAGGGCAAGATCGATCCGGCCTCCGGGCGCATCTACTGGCTGGCCATAGCGGTGACGGTGCTGTGGGCCGGGGGGCTGGCGGCCTACACCCTGGGCCTGCGTGAGCGGATCGGGCCGTTCGAGTCCGAACCCTTCGCCATCGCCATCCTGGTGGTGCTGAGCATGGCCCCGGTGGCCCTGATCTGGATCGGCGCCTACGCCCTGACCCAGGGGGTCCGGCTGATGGGCGAGATGAAGCGGCTGCAGGCCCTGTCGCACGACATGGTCGTCCCCGCCGCGATGGCGACGGGCGAGGTCAGCCATGCGGTGCATACGATCCGCCAGGAGATCCAAGGCGCGGTGGCCGCCGCCGACCGGGCGCGACAGGACCTGACCCGGCTGAAGGACCAGCTGGCGCTGGAGAGCGACCGGCTGATCGAGATGGCGGCCGGCTCGGCGCGCTCGGCCTCCGACCTGGTGCAGGGCCTGCACCGGGAACGGCAGGAATTCGGCGTGCTGCAAGGCAGGCTGGAGACCCGCGTCGGCGAGGTCAACGAATCGATCGGGCGCCAGGCCAAGATGGTGGCCGAGGCGTCGGAGCTCGCCCAGACCCAGATCCAGGAGGCCGAGGCGGCCCTGGCGACGCGGGCGGCCGACCTGGCGGCGGCGGCCGGCGAGGCGGTGGAAGCGGCCAAGATGGCCGGCGACGACCTCAGCCGCCAGGCGGCGAGGATGGAGCAGGCCGGAACCACGGTGGGCGAACAGGTGCAGATCGTGGAGCACCAGCTCAGCCAGCAGCGGGCCGGCCTGGTGTCCCTGGCCCACACCATGCGCGCCGAGCAGGAAGACCTGGCGGTGCATTTCGAGAGCCACAAGGCCCAGCTGGAGGAGATGCTGCGCCACAGCGAGCAGCGCTCTACCCAGATCACCGAAACGGCGGTCAACCTGGGCGCCGGCTTGCGCGAGGCGCTCGCCGCCACCGGCGACCAGATGCGCGAGCTGACCGACCAGGCCCAGGTGGAGCGCGACCTGCTGGGCGGAGCCGCCCTGCAGTCGTTCGGCGCCCTGGCCGAGGCCGCGGCGTTCGAGCGCCGGGCGCTGGAGGACGAGACCCGCCGGGCGATCGAGGCCCTGGCCGCTGCGTCGGACGAGGCGCACCGGGCCGCGGAGATCGCCGCCACCGCCGCGCGCGACAAGGTGCTCGCCCTGTCCGAGGCGGCCCAGGCGGTGGGCGGTGCCGCCGACGCCAGCTTCGAGCAAAGGCTGAGCCAGGCCCGGGTGCTGATCGAGCGCTCGGCCGGGCTGGTGGAGGAAGCCGGGCTGCAGTCGGCGTCGCGACTGGAATTGACCATCGGTCAGGCCTATGGCGCGGTCGACGCCCTGCAAGGCGCCCTGGCCGAGATCGAACAGCGCGCCCAGAACCTGCCCAGCGAGGCGGCGGCGCGCGGCCGGGAGGTACAGGACGCCATCGAGCACACCAACCAGGCGCTGATCGCCAGCGCCAAGACCGCGGCCCGGGAGCTGGAGCAGATCGACAGCGCCTTTCAGGACCGGGTCAAGCGCAACTACGAGATGCTGAGCGAGGCGGTGCGCCTGATGGGGGTGCTGGGCGGCAACGCCGCCACGCGCGCGGGTGCATCCTCTGCCCCGCCCCGGTCCCAGCCGACCGTCGCCCCCTCCTTGCCGCTCAAGCCGCGGGCCGAGGTCCCGGCCGCGACGCCGTCGTTCACGCCCGACGACGACTTCGTCCTGAGGCCGCGGCTGAAGCTGACGCCGGCGGTCGACCTCCATGACGAGGTTGAAGACGAGGACCCCGGCGGGCCGCCGCCCGTGAACGATCCCGACCTCAGCTGGAACGAGCTGGTGGCGGCGCTCGACGAGAATGAAGCCGACGAGGAGGAATTGGAGCGCACCGTGATCGCCCAGATCGACGCCCTGGGCATCGACGCCCAGGCCCTGATCCCGCGCCGGCGGCTGGACGAGATCGCGCGGCTCTACGAGGCTGGCGACGCAGACGGCGGACGCGAGGCGGTCCACCGCCTGGCCCCGGCGGGCGTGCGCAAGCTGTCGCGCCGGATCCTGTCGGACAAGCTGCTGCGGGTGCAGGCCGACCGGCTGGTGAACCGGTATGTCGAGCTGCTCCGCGGGGTGGCGCGGCGCGGCGGCGAGGGTCTGACCGCGGCGGGGCTGCTCGGCTCGGACGCCGGCCGGGCGTTCCTGCTGCTCGACGCGGCCCTGGCCGACCTCGGCTGATGCGAACGCTGAAGGTCGCCATCGAGCGCTGGCCGATCGCCGGCGCCTTCACCATAGCTCGCGGCTCCAAGACCGAGGCGGTGGTGGTGACCGTGGAGATCGCCGACGACGACAGGGTCGGCCGCGGCGAAGCGACCCCCTACCCCCGCTACGGCGAGACGCCCGAGAGCGTGATCGCCGAGATCGAGGCGGTGCGCGGGGTGATCGAGGCCGGCGGCGCCAGGGCGGGCCTGTTGACCGTGATGCGCCCGGGCGCGGCGCGCAACGCCGTCGACTGCGCCCTGTGGGACCTGAAGGCCAAGCGCGAGGGGCGGCGCGTCCACGAGATCCTCGGCCTGGCGCGGCTCGATCCGCTGAAGACCGCCTACACCCTGAGCCTGGCGGCGCCGGAGGTCATGGCCGAGCAGGCCCGGGCCAACGCCCGCCGGCCCTTGCTGAAACTGAAGATCGGCGGCCCTGGCGACCTCGACAGGGTGGAGGCGGTGCGCCAGGCCGCGCCCAAGTGCCGGCTGATCGTCGACGCCAACGAGGGCCTGACCCTGGCCGAGCTGAAGCGCCTGGCGCCCGAATTCGCCCGGCTCGGCGTCAAGCTGATCGAACAGCCGCTGAAGGCCGGCGAGGACCAGGCGCTGGAGGGCTACGCCTGCCCGGTGCCGCTGTGCGCCGACGAGAGCCTGCACACCCGCGCCGAACTGACCGCCTGCGCCCGCCTCTACCAGGTCGCGAACATCAAGCTCGACAAGGCCGGCGGCCTGACCGAGGCCCTGGCGCTGAAGGCCGAGGCCGTGGCGGCGGGGATGCAGATCATGGTCGGCTGCATGGTGGCGACCTCCCTGGCCATGGCCCCGGCCCTGATCCTGGCCCAGGGGGCCGAATTCGTGGACCTCGATGGCCCGCTGCTGCTGGCCAGGGATCGCGCGCCCGGCCTGACCTATGTCGGCTCGATGATCGAACCGCCGCCGGCGACGTTATGGGGATGAAGGAGATGAAGCTGATGGAACCGCGCATCTGGCTGACCCTGGCGGCGGTGTGGGGCTTCATCGCGGTCTGCGCCGGCGCGTTCGGCGCGCACGGGGTGAGCGACCCCCAGGCGAAGGGCTGGCTGGAGACCGGCGGCCACTACCAGCTGATCCATGCCCTGGCGGTGTTCGCCTGTTTCGTGGCCTGGCGGCTGCTGCAGGCGCCCGCCGCGGGGATCGCGGCCTGGCTGTTCCTGATCGGCGCCCTGATCTTCTCCGGCAGCCTCTATCTGATGGCGTTCGGCGGGCCACGGGTCCTGGGCGCGATCACCCCGATCGGCGGCGTTCTGCTCCTGGCCGGCTGGGCTTTCCTGGCCTGGGCGTGTTTCGCGGGCACGAACTCGGGTCCGCAGACCTAATCGCCTGGAACCAATCCCTGGTTTCTGGATAAATGGTCGGCATGGACCGCCATTCCTCTTCGCCGGCCGCGCCCGCGGTCCGCCGGGGCCTCTACCCCGAGATCGATCCTTTCGAGGCCGGCTTGATCCAGACCGGCGGCCCGCACGAGGTCTATTACGAGGTCTGCGGCAATCCCCGCGGGCGGCCGGCGGTGGTGCTGCACGGCGGCCCGGGCGGGGCGATCAACCCGACCATGCGCCGCTTCTTCGACCCCAAGAAGTGGAAGGTGGCGCTGTTCGACCAGCGCGGCTGCGGCCGCTCGCGGCCCAACGCCAGCCTCGATGACAACACTACCTGGGCCCTGGTCGAGGACATCGAGCGCCTGCGCAAGGCCCTGGGCGTGGAGCGCTGGATGGTGTTCGGCGGCTCGTGGGGTTCGACCCTGGCCCTGGTCTACGCCATCACCCATCCGGAGCGGGTCGAGGCCCTGGTGCTGCGGGGCATCTTCCTTCTGACCCATCGCGAGCTGGACTGGTTCTACCAGGACGGCGCCTGCATGCTGTTCCCGGACGCCTGGGAGCGGTTCCTGGCGCCGATCCCGCCCGAGGAGCGCCACGACATGGTCGGCGCCTACCACCGGCGTCTGACGGGCTCGGACCGGCAGACCCAGCTGAAGGCCGCCGCCGCCTGGAGCCAGTGGGAAGGCGACACCATCTCGATCCGCGGCCCCGAAGCGCGGCCGCCCAAGTTCAACGAGGCGGAGTTCGCCGTCGCCTTCGCCCGCATCGAGTGCCACTTCTTCCACAACCGCGGCTTCTTCGACGAGGACGGCTGGATCCTGAACAACGCCCACCGCCTGACCGGCATCCCCGGCTGGATCGCCCAGGGACGGTTCGACGTGGTCACGCCCTTGGAAAGCGCCTGGCGGCTGAAGAAGGCCTGGCCCGAGGCGCGGCTCGACATCATCTGGGACGCCGGCCACGCCTCCACCGAACCGGGCATCATCGACGCCCTGGTGCGGGCCACAGACGCCGCGGCGGCGCTATAGCCTCCACCCTCGCCATCTGTTACAGACCGTAGCAGAACGACGGAGGCACGATGACCTTTCGCAGAATGGCGTGGCTGGCCTTGATCGCGTCGGCGTCGGCGGCGTCGTCTGTCGAGGCCTCTGCCCTGCCCCGCTATGGGACCTTCACCTATTCGAGCCTGTGCTGGGACAAGGAGGGCGGCGACGCGGGCGGCGTACGCTTTGCCCTGACCCGCTCGCGCACGGGAGTCTCCCTGGTCTATGAATACGGCAACGGCCCGCTGGAAGGCGCGCGGATCACCCGCCTGACGGTGCTCGGCGATCGGATCGAGGCCGAGGCGTCGACCAGCGACGGCGACATCACCCTTTCCGCCGAGTTGGGGCCGAAGCGGGCCCGATACGCCGGGCCGTTCGCCGGCAAGCCTGGCGAAGCGCGCCTGATCAAGCGCATCAAGCGCTTCAAACAGAAGATCCCCGCCTGCCGCTAGACTCTGGCGCTACCCGCCCATCCGCTGGACCATCTCGTTCTGACGCACGAGTTCCTCCTGGATGGTCTGCTTGTAGCCCTTGAGCACGACCGAGCCATGCACCAGGGCGCTCTCGAAGCCGGTGGCGGCCGCCTTGGCGCGCGAGCATTGCACCTGTAGCTGCGCGGCCGACGGCGTGTCGCAGAACCGCTGGACCTCCGTGGCGAGGGGCGACGCGTGCTGCACGATCTGGTCCAGGCCGATCGCATATCGGGTGCGGGCGATGTCGATCTGGTTGGTGGCGACGGCCAACTGATTGGCGGATGCGATCAGGCGATCGCGATCCGGCCGGCCGAGCGTCGGCGCGCTCCGCGCCATCTGGGTGATCTTGCTGCTGTTGTCGACCGATTGCCGGCCGAAGTCGGGCGCCGACGACACGCCCGCGTCGAGCTTCGCCGTATCGGCCTGAAGCTCGGTGACGGCCCGTTCCAGCGTCGCCGCATCCTTGACGCCGGACGGCGCGGCGCCGCCCGCGTCCTGCCCGGGCCGGCTCTCGGCGACCCGGCGGCGCTCCTCGGCGGCCCTGGCCGTCAGCTGCGCGACGGCCTTGCGGAAATCCGCGAGCGACGCCTTTCGCGCGCTCACCGGAATCCCCTTGCGACTGATCGTCAGCGTATCCCTCGAAAACGACCCTGCGGCGGCCAGGCCCGCGCTCCCAGGCGCGAGCGTCAGGTCATGGTCCGTGGCGGCGCCGCCGAAGCTCGCCGCCTCGTCGTTCACCGTGCCGCCGGGCCCGATCGACATCACCTCGATGCGCCCGCTGACGGCGCCGTCCTTGGTCTGGGCCAACTGGATGAGCGACGCTTCCCGGCCGGACTTCGCCACATAGACGCCGGAGGAATCCGGGCGGCCGCAGGACGCGAGCAGGATCAATCCCCCCATGGCCGCAGCCCGCATTCGCTCGCCCACGCCAGTCTCCCTTCGGCGGGCCATCATGCCAGACGGCTAGAGCAGCGTCCCCTTGCCGCTCGACACCTCGGTGTAGCGGTGGATGCGCACGGATTGCACGAGGCCGAAGCCGATCATCACGGTGATCATGACCGTGCCGCCGAAGCTGAGCAGGGGCATCGGGATGCCGACCACGGGGGCCAGACCCATGACCATGGCGGCGTTGAGGAACACATAGAGGGCGAAGGTGGCCACCACGCCGGAGGCCGAGAGCCGGCCGAAGTGGCTGTGCGACAGGCTGGCGGTGCGCAGGGCGATCAGGATCACCGCGCAGAACAGGGCCAGGACGCAGAAGCAGCCGAGGAAGCCGAACTCCTCGGCCACGGTGGCGAAGATGAAGTCCGTGTGCTTCTCGGGCAGGAAATCGAGCTGGCTTTGGGAGCCGAGCCCGAAGCCCTTGCCCATCAGGCCGCCGGAGCCGAGCGCGATCTCGCTCTGCAGGATGTGGTAGCCGGCTCCGGACGGGTCCTGCTCCGGATGCAGGAAGGTGAGGATGCGGTCGCGCTGGTAGCCGTGCATCACGAACATCACGAACGGCGGCACGGCGACCACGGCCGCCAACAGTCCGGCGACCACCACCTTCATGTCGAGGCCCGCCATGATCATCACCGCCGCCCCGGTGAGGGCCAGCAGGATGGCGGTGCCGAGGTCCGGCTGCTTGGCCACCAGGCCCACGGGCAGGAGGATCATCAGGGCCGGAATGACCAGCTTCCACGACCACTTGGCCTCGGCGGCGGTGATGCCGTGGTAGTAGCGCGCCAGGGCCAGCACCAGGCCGATCTTCATGATCTCCGACGGCTGGATGCGCACAACGTGCAGGTTCAGCCAGCGCCGGGCGCCCAGGGACACCTCCCCCACAACGGGCACGGCCATCAGCAGCAGCAGGGCCACGACATAGACCGGATAGGCCGAGGCGAACCAGACGCGCACGTCGACCAGGCACAGGCCCAGCATCAGGGCCAGGCACAGGCCGAAGCGGATCAGGTGCTTGGCCGCCCACGGCTCCCAATGCTCGTTGGCGATGGAATAGAGCATCATCCCGCCCACGCCGGCGATCAGGCACACCAGGAAGCAGAACACCCAGTCGATCTGGCCGATCTTGACGATCAGGCGGTCACGTTCGCCGGGGCGGGTGAGAGCGGAGGCGGTCATGCCGTGTCGCCCCCGTCGTCGGGCATCGGCTGGGGCACGGGATTGCCCTTCTCGTCGGTGGGCGGCGGCGGCGCTGCGCCCTGGGCCGCCGTGGCCGTGTCGACCACCGGGATCGGCAAGGGCTTTTCGATGCGGGCGCGCATCTCGGGGTCCTTGAGCAGGGCCACGCGCATGATCTCGCGGGCGCGGGGCGCGGCGGAGGTCGAGCCGAAGCCGCCGTGCTCGACCAGCACGCTCATGGCGTAGCGCGGCTCGTCGGTCGGGGCGTAACAGATGAACCAGGAATGGTCGCGCAGGATCCAGGCGCCGTTGCGGTCGTGGACCCCGGCGCCGCCGTTGTAGCCGCGCGACTGGGCCGTACCGGTCTTGCCCGCCATGCGGATGGTCTCGCCCAGCCCCAGATCGCCGAACGCGTGGGCGGTGCCGGTGGTGGTGACCGCCACCATGGCGTTGCGGATGAAGTCGATATGGTCGTCGTTGAACGGCAGGTCGGGCACGGCGCTGCCGGCCGGGCGCTCGACCCCGCCCACGGATTTCACCAGCCGCGGCAGGATCTTCTTGCGGCCGTTGGCGAGGCGGGAGGCCTGCACGCAGAGCTGGAGCGGATTGAGGTTGAGGTAGCCCTGGCCGATACCCATCGAGGGCGTCTCGCCCGGGTGCCAGACCGGGTCCTTCTTGAAGCGGCGGCGCTTGTAGGCGGTATCGGGCACCAGGCCGGCCTTCTGGCCGGGCACGTCGATGTCGAAGATCTGGCCGAGCCCGAACTCGCGGGCGACCTTGGCGATCCGGTCCGGCCCCAGCGTCAGGGCGCACTGGTAGAAGTAGATGTCGCAGGAGGTGGCGATGGCGCCCTTGAGGTCCAGGGCGCCGTGCGCCTCGTCGCAGTGCCACACGCGCCCGCCCCAGGCCCACGACTTGCCGCACACATGCACGGTGTGCGGATCGTAGCCGTTCTCCAGGGCCGCCAGCGCCACCATGGTCTTGAAGGTCGAGCCCGGCGGATAGGTGGCGGTCAGGGCCTTGTTGAACAGCGGCTTGTGGTCGTAGGTCATCAGGGCCGCATATTCCTTGCCCGGCACGCCCTTGACGAAGGAATTGGGGTCGAAGCTGGGGGCCGAGGCCATGCACAGGATGTCGCCCGTGCGGCAGTTCATGACCACGGCGGCGCCCGACTCCTCGCCGAACACCTCCATGGCGCGGTTCTGGATGTCGGCGTCCAGCGTCAGGACCACGTCCTTGCCCGGCACCGGCTTGACGTCGCCCGCGGGGTCCTTGCGCACCGCCCTGCCCTTGGCGTCGACCTCGACCTTCTGGCCGCCGGCCTTGCCGCGCAGCTCCAGGTCCAGCGACTTCTCCACCCCCTGCTTGCCGATGCGGAAGCCCGGATGGTGCAGCAGCATCTGGTCCTCGTCCGGGCCGGCCTTGGCCAGATCGGCCTCCGACACCTTGGAGACGTAGCCGATCACGTGGGCGAAGGCGCCGCCGAAGGTGTAGACGCGCACCTCGCCCATGTCGGGCGTGACGCCGGGCAGCTCGGTCAGGCGGGCGTTGACGCGGGCGAACTCGTCCCAGCTGAGGTCGTCTGCCACCGCCACGGGGATGTAGCGCCCAGCCTCGGTGAACTCGCGCATCAGGGCTTTGCGCTTGGGATCGGGGATGGCAATGATCGAGGAGACGGCGTCCAGCGTGGGATCGACGTTGCCGCCCACCTCGTCACGGGAGACCAGCAGGCGGAAGGTCGGCCGGTTGGAGGCCAGTTCTATGCCGTTGCGGTCGAGGATGCGTCCGCGCGGCGGCGGCACCAGGCGGTAGTTGAACTGGTTGGAGGCCGATAGCTGGCTGTAGCGGCTGTTGTCGAGCAGCTGCAGCTTCATCAGCCGCGCCGAGAGGCCCACCACCCCCAGGGTCGCGAAGCCGCCGAACAGGAGCGCGCGGCGGTTGAACACGCCCTGCCGCTCGTTGACCTCGTTGAAGAAGATGTGCGGTTCGCTGCTCATCGGAAACGGGGGTCGGCGTCCTCGAAGCGGGCGATCAGACGATCGGCCACGGGATAAAGCAAGACGGTCGGCAGCCATTGCCCGGCCACCGCCAGCGGGTCGGGCGCATTGCCGGTGAGCATGCGCACCGTGAGGTAGATCGAGCCCATGCAGACCGACAGGGTGGCGGCCCACCATACCCACATCATCAGCCGGCCCTGGCCGCTCATCATGTTGCGCGTGACGAGCACGAAACCATAGGCGACCAGAAGTCCCAGGCCCCACAGGCCCATGCGCCCGCCCCACACCAGATCGTCGAACAGGCCGACGATGAGCAGAAAAAGCGGCGCCAGGATGGTGGGCCGCAGAACGGCCCAGGCGAATACCAGGACGACGGCGAACACTGGCTCGGGCGGCCTCAGGCCGAACACCCGGATCGGGGCGGCGAACAGCAGGGTGCCGACCATGCACGCCGCCATCGGCAGGCCCATCCAACGCACCGGGTCGAGGCGTTCGGTGAGCCCCGCCATCTCACTCGCTCTTGGTGGAAGCGGCCGCCGGCGGCGCGGCCGCGTCGGGGGCCTTGGCGCCGGGCAGCGGCGGCGGGGGCGGCGCGGGCCGCGCGGCGCCGACGGAAACCGCGTCGGTCGTGGACGGAACGGGCGTGGCCGGAGCGCTGGTGGCTGGAGCGGACGTGGACGAAGCGGTCGGGGGCCGAGCCGGAGCGGGCTTGCTCGCCGCCGGCTTGGCCGGAACGGGCTTGGCGGACGTCGTGGCGGCGGCCGGGGCGGTGCTCGACGCAGCGGTGGCGGGCGGTGGCGGGCCGGGCTCGGCCAGTTCCTGCTGGTTCACCAGCTGGCCGAAGTCCTTGAACAGCAGGATGCGCACGAAATCGATGCTCGACTCGTCGGCGTCGAGCCGCACGCGCCAGCTGCCGTCCAGGCCCTTGACCGCCGTGCCCACCGGCAGGCCGCGGGGGATCATGCCGCCGTCGCCGGAGGTGAGGATGCGGTCGCCGTCCTTGATCGGGTCGATGCCGCGCAGATATTCGAGCTTGGGGGTCTGGGAGGCGTCGCCGGTGAGGATGGCGCGGGCGTCCGTGCGGTCGACCAGCACCGGGGTGCGGCTGGCCACGTCGGTGAGCAGCAGCACGCGGCTGGCGCCGTGGGCGACGCCGATCACCCGGCCGACCAGGCCGCGCTCGTTCATCACCGGATTGCCGACCTCGACGCCCTTCTCCTTGCCGGCGTCGGCCAGGCGGGTGTCGGCGAAAGGTCCGCGGGAATCCAGGATCACATGGGCCGAGGCCATCGGGATCGGCGGATTGGTGCGAAAGCCCAGCAGGGCCCGATAGCGGGCGTTGGTGTCGTCCAGCGCGATGGCCGCGGCCTTCCACTGGCGCAGCTCGGCGTTCTCGGCGCGCAGGCGGCGGTTCTCGTCGACGGCGCCGAAATAGTCCCTGACGAACTGGGCGGCCTGGCCGGTCCAACGGCCGGGCGCGGAGATCGCCTGGCCCACCGGCGAGGCGGCGACGTCGGCGGTGGCCCGGCCGACGCCCACCAGGCCGGACTGTAGGCTCTCGCGCCGGTCGCTGAGCAGCAGAGCGACGGCGGCCAGGATCGCCACGACCACGGCCACGCCCACGGTCCAGGTCAGGGGGACCTTGAGATCCTGAAAATGCCCATCGCGGTACGACACCGAAGTCTCCGGACTTCCGTCCCCTAGAGCCTAACTCTGCAGTCGCGAGTCGTCCCGCGTCAGGAGAGCGTCGATTCCAGCACGCCCTTCATCCAGCGCGGATGCTCGAGCACCTTGCCGCAGCCCAGGGCCACGCAGGACAGCGGGTCGTCGGCCACGGTCACCGGCAGGCCGGTATGGTCGCGGATCTCGGCGTCCAGGCCGCGCAGCAGGGCGCCGCCGCCGGTGAGCATGATGCCCTTGTCGGCGATGTCGGAGGCCAGTTCAGGCGGGGTGGCTTCCAGCGCCACCTTGACCGCCTCGACGATCTGGTTGACCGGCTCGGCCAGGGCGTCGGCCGCCTGCTTCTCGCTGATGCGGACTTCGCGCGGCACGCCCTGCATCAGGTCGCGGCCCTTGACCTCGATGGCCAGGCCGTCGCCCTCGACCGGCGCGCGGGCGGTGCCGATCTCCTTCTTGATGCGCTCGGCGGTGGTCTCGCCGATCAGCAGGTTATGGTTGCGGCGCATGTAGGAGATGATGCTGTCGTCCATCTTGTCGCCGCCCACGCGCACCGAG
>DASYBX010000027.1:0-3657 GCA_036500495.1 Caulobacteraceae bacterium | reverse complement strand
TGAGCTGAATTGACTCCTGTCGCTCATGCGCTACAAGTGTAGCGTTAGCGATGGGAGGCCCTGATGCCGGTCGAGCCGAACGAGACGGAGCTGGAGGTGCTGAAGGCCTTCTGGCGCGGCGGCTCGCTCAGCGCGCGGGAGGTGCAAGAGACGATCGGTCCGGCCCAGGGCTGGACGTCCTCGACCACGCGCACGGTGCTGGAGCGGATGCGGGCCAAGGGGTTGCTGACGCGCCGGGCGGTGCACGGGGTGGCGGTCTATACCCCGGCGCAGGACAAGGTCTCGGTGATCGGCGGCGCGATCAACCGCCTGATCCGCAACGTGCTGGAGGTGAAGGGCGACCTGCCGGCCTCTGCCTTCACCGGCAGCGAGCTGTTGTCGCCCGAAGAGGCCGACGCCCTGCGCAAGCTGCTCAACGACAAGGCGCCCCAGGAAGAAAACGGGGGCGGCTGATGCGCGCCGTCGACGTCGTCTTCGCCCTGGCGGCGACCCTTCCCCTGGGGGCGGCCGGCCTGGCCGCCGGCGCGGCGCTCGAACGGGCCGGTGTGTCGGCCAAAGTGCGCGAGCGCGTGTTCAGCCTGGCCTTCTGGCTGGGGCCGGCGGCGAGCGTCATGGCCCTGATCGGCGACCTCCTGCCCCGGCAGGCGGCCGCCGAGATCACGGTGGTGCTGCGAGGCACGCCGCTGGGCGCCCTATCGCGGGCGACCCGGGAACTGGCCCAGGCGCCGCACATCCATCTGCCGCGCGCGGCGCTGATGCTGCTCGGCCTGATCGCGCTGGGCGCGGCTTTCCGCCTGGTGCAGCTGGGCCGGGCCTGGCTGTCGGTGCGGGCGCTGCGCCGGGATGCGACAGAAGCCCGAAGCGACACCGTGCGCGCCGTGCTGGCGGCGGGTCTGAAGCCGTCGGTCCCGGTCAAGCTCAGCGCCGGGGCCTCGACGCCCGTGGCGGTGGGCCTGCTGCGGCCCGAGATCCTGCTGCCGGAGCGATTCGCGGCGCCGGAGGCGGCGACCCTGGCCGGGCTGGTGTGCCTGCACGAGGCCCAGCACATCGGGCGAGGGGACAACCTGCGCCTGGTGCTGGAGCAACTGGCCGGCGCCCTGCTGTGGTTCGACCCGCTGAGGGGGGTGCTGCACCGGCGCATGCTGGCCGCGCGCGAGGAGCGCTGCGACGCCGCCGCGCTCCAGGGCCGCACGCGGGCGGAACGCGACCTCTATGCCCGCACGCTCCTGGCCGAACTGGCCTACCAGGCCTCGCCGGCCCTGGCGGTGGGCCTGACCGGGGCCGGGAAGAGCTGCGCCATGGCCCGCATCTCGGCCATCGTCGACCCGCAGCCGGCCAACCGGCGCCCGGCCCTGACGCTGGGACTGTGCGCGGCCCTGGCCTGCGCGGCGGGCGGGGTGGGCTACGCCGCCACCCAGACGGATGCGCCCTCGACGGCTTGGGTGCGCAAGGTGGTCTCGGCCGTGGCCGCGATCGGGCCGGCCTCGGCCCGCGCGATCCCGCTGGTGAAGGAGGCGTCCGCCGCGCCAAGGAAGGCGAGGGGGCACGCGGTTCATCAGAGGCCGATCGAGACGGCGGGGCTGTTCGAGGCCGAGACCTCGGCCGCCATGACGCCGGCTGGGCTGACCCCGAGCCAGCTGGCCGAGGGGGCGGGCGACATGGTGATGTTCGTCAACGGCGACATGGACACCGGCGACCTGCAGCAGCTGGTGCTGCGGATGGCGGTGAGCCGGGGGGTCAGCGCCACGGCCGACAACCGGCCGCAACTGGAACAGGCGGTGCTGCGCAGCGTGGCCGACGACGCCCGCCTCAACGTGGAGGCCGACTACACGCAGCAGTTCGACTCGGCGACCCGCTTCTCGGGCAACGTCGTGGTGGCGGGCGACCTGAAGCGGGCCTTCGCCGGCGCTGTCGTGATGGTGGACGGCCGCGCGCCGCCCCCGGGCATGGTTTTGTCGTCGCGGCTGGTGGCCGACGCCATCGAATTCAAGCGGACCGGGGCGTTCACCGAGACCGCGGGCCGATTCCTGTCGGTGAACATCCACGGCGTGCGCGTGGCCCAATGAAAACCCCGCCGGATCGCTCCGGCGGGGTTCTGCTTGTCTAGAGGCCGCGGGCCTGACACCGCAGCCTGAGACCCACCTCTAGCGGCGGGCCTGGTAGTCGATGCGGCGCTCCAGTTCCTCGAAGCGGTGCTGCAGGTCGTCGCGTTCGCGCGCGCCGAGGCGCCCGTCACGCAGGTAGCGGTTTTCCATGTCGACGATGTCGTTGAGCTGGCGGTGCAGGTCGCGGGCGTCGCGGCGGCCGATTCGCCCGTCGCGCTGGGCTCGGTCGATGCGGCCGTCGACCCAGTTGGCGCGGTCGTGGATCGACACCCATTCGCCGGGACGGTGGCCATAGCCCCAGCCGCCGCGCTCATAGCGCCAGTCGCGGCCCGGAGGCGGCGGGGCGATGCCGACGGGCGGGGGCGGCGGGGGGCCGAGCAGGGCGCCGACGACGGCGCCGGCCACAGCCGCGGCGGCGCGGTCGTCGCGGCGGTCTTCACGACGATCATCGCGGCGGTCGTCACGATTCTGGGCCTGGGGCGCCGGACCAATCACGGCGCCGGACGAGCCCTGGGCGCCGGGGCAGCTCAGCGTGCCGTTGGCGTTGCCGATGTCGCCGCGGCATTGGCCCGCGTTGATGCTGGTGGAGTGGTAACGGCCCTGGGCGTCGGCGCACTCGGCGGTGAGCGTCCCATTGGCGTTGCGGGTGTTGCGGCAGGTCTGCTGATAGGAGCCGGCCTGGGCGAAGGCCGTGCTCGCCGCCCCCAAGCCGAGCGCCACGACGGCCGCCGCGGCGGACGCCAATATGAAGTTACGCATCGTCTGTCTCCCTCTGACGAAATGATCCGAGGTGACAGTGGACGTCTGACCACGTGAACCTCAGATGAGCGAAGCGCTCAGCAATCGGGGGGATTCGGTCATTTCCTGGACCGTGGGACTCAGGCGCCAGCCAAGCCTTGGTATAGTGAATGCCGACGGGCCGCTTCCAGTTTCAACCCGAGCGCAAAACTTGGATGCGGGATCAACGGCGATCCGGGGCCGTGGCGTGCGATCGTGCTTGACGCGCCCGCCATGCCAGCGTATCCACCGCGCCTCAGTTGGACCGGCTGTAACCGAGGGGCGACCCAAGGTTAGACGCGGTCCGCGAGACGACCCGACGATGGACCCCGGTAGGGGCGCCGAATTCGGGTTCAGGACCTTCGCTTTCGCGTAGGTCCTTATCGTTTTGCGGAATCGCACGTTCGAAGCTTCCCGGGATTGTCCCGGTAGGTCTCGGGTTGGTCTTTGACACAGTATTCGGGCGTGGCGAGCGCGTAGAGAGAGCGAGATGGATCGACAAAATATCCGCATCCGGCTCAAGGCCTTCGACCACCGGGTGCTGGACCATTCAACGCGAGAGATCGTCAACACCGCCAAGCGCACCGGCGCGACCGTGCGTGGCCCGATCCCTCTGCCCACGCTCATCGAGCGCTTCACCGTCAACCGTTCGCCGCACATCGACAAGAAGTCGCGCGAGCAGTTCGAAATCCGCACGCACAAGCGCGTGCTCGATATCGTCGACCCCACCCCGCAGACCGTGGACGCGCTGATGAAGCTCGACCTGTCCGCCGGC
>DASYBX010000026.1:0-20674 GCA_036500495.1 Caulobacteraceae bacterium | reverse complement strand
CGTGGGCGTGGTCGTGCGCCGTCTCGCGGATCGGGTGCAGCCAATGGTCGACCAGGCCGAGCCGCTGCTCGCCCACCGCCGCGGCCACGCCGCCGCAGCCATAGTGGCCGACCACCAGGATGTGCTTCACCTTGATGACGTCGACCGCGAACTGCAGCACCGACAGGTAGTTGGCGTCTTGCGGCGGGGCCAGGTTGGCGACGTTGCGATGGACGAACAACTCGCCCGGATCCAGGTCGACGATCTCGTTGGCCGGCACGCGGCTGTCCGAGCAGCCGATCCACAGGTAGTCGGGCGCCTGCTGGCCCTCCAGCCGTCGGAAGAAACCCGCGTCATGAGAGACCTTGCGCTCCGCCCAGCGGCGGTTGTTGGCTTTCAGATCGTCCAGCATGGGGCGGGATTAGGGCGCCTTCGCCAGGGGGGCAACCCCGTGCGGCCGGATTGGCGGCGGCGCGCGCTGCAAGGCTGGAAAAAGGGCATAACTGATCACTGTGAGGGTATAGCTTCGGGCCTTCGAAGGAGTTGACGCCACATCCTTTCAGGCGAATAGCTTGGGCAAAACAAACGCCGTCCGACGGGACTTCGTCAGGAGGGGTGCGCAGCAGGGAATGGACGTGAAACCAATATCGATCATGCGTAACGGCCCCGCGATCCTCGCGGTCACGGCATCGGCGGCGGCCTTGTGCCTCGCGTCTTCGGCGACGGCTCAGGACAGCCAGTCTCCGCGCCAGGCGCCCACGGCGGAGCAGACCGCCAATCGGCCCAGCACGCTGGACAATTCGGGCGATCCGACCCTGGCCCTCACCCGGCCCCTGCGTGGCTCGACCGCGGCCCCGCCCGGCTCGGCTGCGCCCAACCCCGACCCCAAGAACTTCGAGGGCGTGTGGTGGCTGAAGGGCTATGAGTACATGATCGGGCCGGCCCCCGGCATCGAGCCGCCCCTGAAGCCCAAGTACATGGACATCCTGAAGCGCCGCATCCGCGCCAAGAACGCGGGCAAGCCCGAGACCGACACCTCCACCCAGTGCTACCCGCACGGCATGCCGCGCCTGATGGAGAGCCCCTATCCGATCGAGATCGTGCAGACGCCCGGTCGGGTGACCATCCTGCATGAGGTGGCCCACGAGGTGCGCCGATTCTATCTGGACCAGCAGCATCCGGCCAATCTGAAGATCAGCTACCTCGGCCACTCGATCGCCCACTGGGAAGGCGACACCCTGGTGGTCGACACCGTCGGCATCAACGCCGCCAGCTTCATCGACGACGAAGGCTCCAGCCACTCGGACAAGGAGCACATCGTCGAGCGCTTCCACAAGATCGACGGCGGGCGCCAGCTCGAGGTCGACACCACGGTGGAAGACCCCGTCACCCTGGAGCACCCCTACAGCTACAAGCGCTACTTCCAGTGGCGTCCGGACGTGCGCCCGGCTGAGTACATCTGCGAGGAAAACAACAGGAACGCGCCGGTGAACGGCGTGACGGTGGCCCAATGATGAGCAAGACCTTCTCCCTGATCGCCGCTGGCGCCCTGCTCGCCACGGTTCCCGCCTTCGCGCCCGTCAGTGCTTCGGCCCAGGCCAAGCATCCGGACTTCACCGGCGCCTGGATCGTCAGCCCCTACAAGGCCAAGCTGACGCCGTCCGACGGCAAGCCCTTGCCGCTCAAGCCTGAGGCCAAGAAGGTCTACGACCAGCACATGGCCGAGGCCGCCAAGGGCGACCACAAGTGGGACGAGACCTCGATCTGCCTGCCCGAAGGCCTGCCGCGGCTGGAGACGATCAACGAGCCGTTCGAGATCATGCAGAGGGACAAGGCGATGTACTTCGTCGCCCAGAACCGCCTGCCCTGGCGCGCCTACTTCAACGAGAAGCTGCCGGACGATCCGGATCCCATGTACCTCGGCTACCATGTGGCCAAGTGGGACGGCGCCAAGCTGGTGATCGACTCCTCCGGCTTCCGCGACTCCTCGGTGCTCGACGACAGCGGCATCCCCCATTCGGAGAAGCTGCATCTGACCGCGACCTACGCCATGGGTGCGGACAACAAGACCATGACCGTCACCTGGCGCATCGAGGACCCGGACACCTTCACCGTGCCCTGGACCGCCAAGGCCTCCTTCAAGCGTATGCCGGCCAGCTTCCAGTTCCCCGAAGAGGTCTGCGCCGAAAAGCTGCAGAGCACCGCGCCCAAGCGCTGATCCTGATCAAAGCCAGCCTGAGCGACGCCCCGGTCCCTTCGCCGGGGCGTTTGCTTTTGGGGCGCCAGCTCTTGGGACGTCAGCGCGCGGCTGAGGGCGCGCCGCCCGGGTCGATCGGCTGGGGCGCGGCGGCGATCTCCTTCCAGCCGCCGGCGCAGGTGTCGACATAGGGCTGGTAGGCCTTTTCGGCCTCGCAATAGAACCACCGCGCGGCCGGCCCGTTGGGCGCGCCCGGCGGGCGGGCCGCGGTCTCGGTGGTCCAGCCGCCCTCGCAGGCCTTCACATAGGGGTAGAAGCCTTTCGGACTTCCGCAGTGCGCCAGGCCCGAGGCGGCCAGGGCCGGCGGCGGCGACGCGTCCCTCGGCGGGGGCGCCATGGGCACGGGCCGGAAACCGGCAGGGCAGGTCTTCACATAGGGGAAATAGGCCGAGGCGTCGTCGCAGTAGAACCACGACGGGTAGCGCCGGGCCTGCTCGTCGGGCGACGGCGGCTGCGGCGGCCGGGCGCTCTCGTCGGGCGCGCGGCCGGGGTAGTATTGGACGTAGGGGAAGGGATAGGGCCGCGGATAGGGCGGATAGGGGGAGGGGTCGACCACGATCTCCCCGTCGTGGCGCATATGTCCGCCCCAGCCTTGCGCTACCGCCGGAGCGGCGAGGGCAAGGGCGAGCAAGACGCCGATCGCGAGCTTCATGGGCTTCCTCCGGCCGCGGATGCAGCGGGGCGACGGATCAAAGATGGCGCATCTGGCGGGCCATGCAATGGCGGCGCCCGTCGGGACGTCGCGATCACCTGGGCGTCAGCACGCTCATGCGCCTGACGGGCACGCCGTCGCTCCACAGGCCCATGAAGGTCTGGTCGGGTCCGCCGCCCAGGGCGTAGGAACGGTTGAAGCCGTAGAAGGCCTCGTCGGTCAGGGCGTCGAACAACTTCCAGGTCCCATACCAGTCGAGCGCGTCGAGCCTGCCGATCGCCTCGGGCGACAAGGCGGCCGCCCCGTCTCCAGCCTGGCCGGCCCGCCGCCGCGCGAGCTTCCGCACGGGGCCGCCGCCGACGAGGCCGCCGAGCAGGCCCAGGGTCGCGCCGGGCGCGGCGGCGGCGGGGGCCTGGTGGTCGGCGACCAGGGCGGGCGAGCCGTGGTCGTCGCTGTTCATCACCACATAGGCCTTGTCCGGGTCCCTGACCCGGGTCGCCCCCCGCCAGATCCTGAGCGCATCCCGGTCCCCAGCCCGGGTGTCGCGGTCGCCGACCACCGTGACCAGCAAGGTTCCCGGCTGCAGGCGGGACAGGTCGCCCAGCACCTGATCCGCGCCGGGCGTGGGCCCGACGCCCGGTTCGACGCACATCACCGCCCGGGGGCCGGGCAGGCCGGCGTCCGCGGTGGCCTCGCAAGCCAGCCGGGCGGCCAGCGCCCCGCCCATGGAGTGACCGAGGTAGGCGCCGCGCCTGGGCTCGGGCCGGCAGCCGAAGTCGCCGGCCTCGAGGCGGCCCATGACGGCCTTGATGGCCGCCGTGGCGTTGGGCGCGAACCGGGGCAGGGGCGTGGTCAGGCGATCCTGGTAGGCGGGGCAGATCACGATGCGCCCGCGCCGGCAGATGTGCTCGATCCAGGCGCCGTAGAACAGGGGATCGGTGGCGCCCCAGCCGTGCAGGAACACCACCACCGGGGCCGTGGGCGCGCCCGCCGGAACGAACACCGCCGCCGCCTCGGCGCCTTTGCCGAGGTCGTGGCGATCGGCGCGGGGATAGAGCGGCTTGGCGCCGCCGGGCCCGTCCGGCGGCTGTCCGGGAGGCGCCGGCCCCGTCTGGGTCGGACCGGCCAGGGCCCGCGGAGCCAGGGCCAGTGGGGGCAAGGCGAGGAGGGGCAGGGCGAGGGCCGCGCGGCGCGTCAGGAGCATGGCCCATGTTCCCGCGCCGTCGCCTTGAGGCAAGCGCCGCCTGTTGTCGGCGTGTAGCAGGGCTGGCCCGCCAGGACTTGCGGGGCTGGGCGGCGGCTGCCATGTCAGAGGTCATGACCGATCGGCTGAAGACGCTCCGCAGGGCCGCCCTGGCCATACTCGCCCTGGCCCTGTGCGCGCCATTGGCGGCGCCCTCGATCGCCCGGGCCGATCCGCCGGCCGACGGCGGCTCGGCGTTCGGCATCACCATGGGGGCGTCGGTGCGCAAGCTGGAGGGCGCCAGGGTGTTCAAGCCCGGCTGGTACAAGGTCGCGGCCCCGCCCAAGCCCGACCCGCGCTTTACTCAGGTGGCGGTGGAGGCGTTCGCCGACACCGGCGTCTGCGTGGTGCAGGCGGTGAGCCCGGAGGTCATCGGCGATCCCGCCGGGGTCAAGATCCGCTCGACCGCCGACCGCCTGGCCGACGACTTCTCCCGGACCTATGGCGCGCCCGAGCGCCTCGACAGCTGCAGCAACGCCGCCTGCGCCGCCGATCTGTGGGGCGAGGACATGCAGGCCGGCGCCCGCCGCTACGGCTACCGCTGGGAGATGCACGACGCGCCCGACAAGGGGGTGCGCGAAGCCTCGCTGGTGGTCATCCCCCACAGCGTCTCGAGCTACGTGCTGCTGCTGCAGTTCGACAGCGGCGCCCTGACCCCCTGCCAGATGGCGGAACGGCAGGCTCTCGACGAGGAGCAGCGCTGACGCGCCCCGGCAGCGCAAAGGCAGACACGCTCGAGCAGCGCGAAGCGGGGCGCGCAAACAAGACTCCGCTACTTGCTGATCCGCTCCAGGTCGTACTCGATGAGGCCGTCCATGTGGCGCAGGCGCTCGGCGAGGGCATGCAGCACGGCGGGGCTCGGCATGCGGATCACGCCGCTGTACTCCAGCAGGGTCCCGCCCTCCTTGCGCGCATAGCTGAGCTCCGACAGAGACGCGCCCGCGGCGGCCAGCAGGGCCCTGAATTCATGGCCCGTCGGCGCGCGCTCGGCCGCGAAGCGGCAGCTCGACCAGACATAGACATGGGCCGGCATCCACATCTCGACCCAGCGCAGCACGATCAGGCTGGCCAGCACGGCGCCGGTGGCGAGCGTCGCCGGTAGGTAGGCGCCGACGCCGAACAGGAGGCCGATGGCGGCGGTGGCCCACACCGAGGCGGCGGTGGTCAGGCCCTGGATGTTGACGCCGGTCTTGAAGATCACCCCGGCGCCCAGGAAGCCGATGCCGGTCATGATGCCCTGGGCCACGCGGCCGGCGTTGTCGATCGAGGGCGGGCCGTGGAACAGGGCGGGCTGCAGGGCCGGGATCAGGGCCGCCATGATGGCGGCGGCGGCGGCGATGGCCACGATGCAATGGGTGCGGAAGCCCGCGGCGCGGCCGTGATAGCTGCGCTCCAGGCCGATCAACCCCCCGGCCAGCCAGGCGCAGGCGAGGTTTCCGGCGATCTGGACGTAGAGCTGCATGCTCTGGAAACCTTCGTTGGGAGCCCGTTCGAACGGCGAAAAACCGCCCACGCCTTCACCCGACGCGCTCCAGCGTGAAGCTAAGGCCGCGAGGCCGCGCAGGGCAACGGTCCAGATCGGGGCAGGGTGGCTCCGGCGGCCCCCGACATCCACCCTCAGTTGCACCTGGGGGCCGGCGAAGCTTCGCTTCGGTTGACTTGCATCAACAACCCGGCCAGACGGTGGGCTCCGTCCTGGCGCTCGAGGCTGTCCTTGACCTTCCGCTCGTTTTTCCCCGTGCTCGCCTGCGCCCCGGTGCTCTGCGCCCTGGCGTTGGCCGGATGCGGCAAGCCGCCCGCCCGCCCGCAGCAGGCGCCCGAGGCCGGCTATGTGGTGATCCGCGCCCAGGCCCAGCCCCTGACCACCGAGCTGCCCGGCCGCACCTCGCCTCTGGCCATCTCCGAGGTGCGCCCGCAGGTCAATGGCATCGTCCTGGAGCGCCTGTTCACCGAGGGCTCGACCGTCCAGAAGGGCCAGTCGCTCTACCGCATCGATCCCGCGCCCTACCGCGCGGCCGTCGCCCAGGCCAAGGCCCAGCTCGCCAACGTCCAGGCCAATCTGGCCACGGTGAAGCTGAAGGCCGACCGCTATGCCGACCTGGTGAAGATCAAGGCGGTCAGCCAGCAGGACTTCGACGACGCCTCTGCCGCCGCCCACCAGGCCGAGGCCGCCGTTCAGCAGGCCGCCGCCGCCCTGGAGACCGCCCAGATCAACCTCGGCTACACCGACATCAAGGCCCCGATCTCCGGGCGCATCGGGCTGTCGACCATCACCCAGGGCGCCCTGGCCACCGCTGGCCAGACCAACGCCATGACAACCATCCAGACGCTCGACCCGATCTACGTCGACGTGACCCAGTCCAGCGCCGAACTCCTGCGCCTGGAGCACGCCCTGCAGGGCGGCCAGGTGCGCAAGGACGCGCCGCTGGCGGCCCGGGTGAAGCTGATGCTGGAGGACGGCTCGGCCTATCCGCTGGAGGGCAAGCTGCAGTTCACCGACGTCACCGTCGATCCCAGTTCCGGGGCGGTGACCATCCGCGCCGTGTTCCCCAACCCGCAGGGGACGCTGCTGCCCGGCATGTTCGTGCGCGCCGAGGTCACCGAGGCCCTGGCGCCCGACGCCATCCTGGTCCCGCAGGAGGGCGTGTCGCGCGACGCCAAGGGCGCGCCCACCGTGCTGGTGGTGAATGATCAGAACAAGGCCGAGCTTCGCTCGATCCAGATCGGCCAGGCGGTGGGCTCCAACTGGCTGGTGACCAAGGGCCTGAAGCCCGGCGACAAGGTGATCACCGAGGGGCTGCAGCGCCTGCGCGACGGCGTGGCGGTGCGCCCCGTCCCGGCGGGGTCAGCGCCTGCGCGTCCCGCGGGGCCGCCAGGCCGTCCTGCGGGCCAGGGCGGCGGCAAGCCGTAAAGCCATGTCCCGTTTCTTCATCGACCGGCCGATCTTCGCCTGGGTGATCGCGATCGTGATCATGCTGGCCGGCGCGCTGTCGATCGCGTTCCTGCCGGTCGCCCAGTATCCTGACATCGCCCCGCCATCGATCAACATCAGCGCCAACTATCCCGGCGCCTCGCCCGAGACGGCGGAGAACTCGGTCACCCAGGTGATCGAGCAGCAGCTGACCGGCCTGGACGGGCTGATCTACTTCTCGTCGACCAGCGACGCCAACGGCGGCATCGGCATCAGCGCCGTGTTCAAGGCGGGGGTGAACCCCGACATCGCCCAGGTGCAGGTGCAGAACAAGCTGCAGCTGGCCCTGCCCCGCCTGCCGCAGGACGTGCAGCGCGCCGGGGTGTTCGTGCAGAAGGCCCAGGCCGGCTTCCTGATGATCGCCGCGCTCTACGACGACAGCGGCCGCATGACCACCAGCGACATCGGCGACTACGTCGGCACCAACCTCTACGACTCGGTCAGCCGCATCACTGGCGTCGGCCAGGCGCAAATCTTCGGCGGGCAGTACGCCATCCGCATCTGGCTCGACCCCTACAAGCTGCAGCAGTACGGCCTGACCACCGACGACATCAACAACGCGGTGCTGGCCCAGGACGCCCAGGTGTCGGCCGGCCAGATCGGCGCGCAGCCGTCGCCCGCCGGCCAGCAGCTCAACGCCGTGGTCACCGCCCAGAGCCGCCTGCAGACGCCCGAGGAGTTCCGCCAGATCGTGCTCAAGGGCGCGGGCACCGGCGCGGTGGTGCGCCTCAGCGACGTGGCGCGCGTGGAGCTCGGCAACGAGAACTACAACTTCCTGGCCCGGTTGGACGGCAAGCCGTCGGCGGGCCTGGCCATCCAGCTCGCCCCGGGCGCCAACGCGCTGCAGACCTCCGAGGACGTGAAGGCCAAGATCGCCGAGCTCTCGTCCTCCTTCCCGCCCGGGCTGAAGGTGGTCTATCCGATGGACTCCACCCCCTTCATCCGCATCTCGATCTCCGAGGTCATCAAGACCCTGGTCGAGGCCATCCTGCTGGTGGTGGTGGTGATGTTCGTGTTCCTGCAGGACTGGCGCGCCACCCTGATCCCGACCATCGCCGTGCCGGTGGTGCTGCTGGGCGCCTTCGCGGTGCTGCATGTGGCCGGCTTCACCATCAACACCCTGACCATGTTCGGCATGGTGCTGGCCATCGGCCTGCTCGTCGACGACGCCATCGTGGTGGTGGAGAACGTCGAGCGGATCATGCGCGAGGAGGGGCTCAGCCCCAAGGAAGCGACCAAGAAGTCGATGGACGAGATCACCGGCGCTCTGGTCGGCATCGGCCTGGTGCTGACGGCGGTGTTCCTGCCGATGGCCTTCTTCGGCGGCTCGGTGGGGGTGATCTACCGCCAGTTCTCGATCACCATCGTCTCCGCCATGGTGCTGTCGGTGCTGGTGGCCCTGGTGCTGACGCCGGCGCTGTGCGCCACCCTGCTCAAGCCGATCGCCAAGGGCGATTACCACGAGAAGCGCGGCTTCTTCGGCTGGTTCAACCGCAACTTCGCCGCCTCCAACGCGAAGTACGAGCAGGGCCTGGGCAAGATACTGGGCCGGCCGCTGCCGGCCATGATCGGCTACGGCCTGGCGATCGTGCTGCTGGCCGTGCTGTTCGTGCGCATGCCGACCAGCTTCCTGCCCAACGAAGACCAGGGCCTGATCATCAACCTGATCCAGCTGCCCCCCGGCGCCATCCAGTCGCGCGCCGTGGCCGTGGCCCGCCAGGGTGAGGCCTACTTCATGAAGCAGGAGTCCAACACCGAGCACGTGTTCGCGGTCAACGGCTTCAGCTATGCCGGCCCGGGCCAGAACTCGGGCATGATGTTCGTGCGCCTGAAGGACTGGGACGAGCGCAAGGCCGCCAAGGACCGGGCTCCGGCCATTGTCGGGCGGGCGATCGGGGCCTATTCGCGCATCCGCGACGGCCAGATCGTGGCCCTGCAGCCCCCGCCGGTGAACGGCCTGGGCTCTTCGTCCGGCTTCGACATGGAGCTGGTCGACCGTTCCGGCCTCGGCCACGACGGCCTGCTCAAGGCGCGCAACCAGTTGCTGGCGGCGGCGGCCAAGGACCCGATGCTGTCGCAGGTGCGCCCGAACGGCCAGGAAGACACGCCTCAGCTGCACATCGACGTGGACCAGGCCAAGGCCGCCGCCCTCGGCGTGACCCAGGCCTCGATCAACTCGACCATCTCCACCGCGCTGGGCGGCGAGTACGTCACCGACTTCATCGACCGCAACCGGGTGAAGAAGGTCTATGTCCAGGCCGACGCGCCCTTCCGCTCCAGTCCCGAGGACATCGACCACTGGTACGTGCGGGCGGCGAACGGGACCATGACGCCGTTCTCGGCCT
This sequence comes from Caulobacteraceae bacterium, assembly GCA_036500495.1. GTDB lineage: Bacteria > Pseudomonadota > Alphaproteobacteria > Caulobacterales > Caulobacteraceae > BOG-938. Next base: position 11,227 of record DASYBX010000026.1, on the reverse strand, counting down.
TCGCCTCGTCGCACTGGGTCCAGGGCCCGGCGCGCCTGGAGCGCTTCAACGGTCAGGCGGCCTTCGAGATCCAGGGCCAGCCTGCCGAAGGCGCCAGTTCGGGCGCCGCCATGAACGAGATGGAGAAGCTGGCCGGCCAGATCCCGGGGGTGGGCGTGGAGTGGACCGGCCTCAGCTTCCAGGAGCGGCTGTCAGGAGACCAGGCCCCGGCGCTCTACGCCCTGTCGATGCTGGTGGTGTTCCTGTGCCTGGCGGCTCTGTACGAGAGCTGGTCGGTGCCGATCTCGGTGCTGATGGTGGCGCCGCTCGGCGTGGTCGGGGCGGTGCTGGCGGCCAGCCTGCGCGGGCTCAACAACGACATCTACTTCCAGGTGGCGCTGATCACCACCATCGGCCTGTCGGCCAAGAACGCCATCCTGATCGTGGAATTCGCCGAGGCGGCCGAGAGGGCGGGCAAGACGCCCAGGGAAGCGGCGGAGGAGGCCGCGCGCCTGCGCCTGCGCCCGATCCTGATGACCTCCCTGGCCTTCATCGCCGGGGTGACGCCCCTGGCCCTGTCCACCGGCGCCGGCGCGGGCAGCCAGAACGACATCGGCACCGGCGTGATCGGCGGGATGCTGACGGCCACCTTCCTGGCCATCTTCCTGGTCCCGCTGTTCTATGTGCTGGTGCGCGGCTGGTTCAGGAACCGCAAGGCCAAGGCCGCGGAGGTCCGGGCGTGAAGCCGCTGACCTCCCTCGTCCCGCCTTCCCTGGCCCTCTCTTCCCTGGCCCTGTGCTGCGCCCTGCTCGGGGGCTGCACCCTGGATCCGGCCTACAAGCGGCCGGCGCCGTCCGTCCCGTCGAGCTTCCCGCAGGGGCCCAGCTACGCCCCGCCCGCCGGCGAGGCGGTGGTCCCGACGAGTTGGCGGGCGGTGTTCACCGATGCGGACCTGCAGGCGGTGATCGACCAGGCCCTGGCCAACAATCGCGACCTGCGCGTGGCGGTGGCCAGCATCGCCTCGGCCCAGGCCCAGACCGCCGTGCAGCGATCGGCCTTGTTCCCGGCCGTCAACGGCTCGGCCGGCGAGACCTATCAGCAAGCGCCCAATACCTTCGTTCCCGGCGGTGGAACGTTCCAGGAGCGGCTCTACAGCGCCTCGATCGGCTTCTCGAGCTGGGAGCTCGATCTGTTCGGCCGCACCCGCAGCCTGACCCGCGCCGCCTACGACCAGTTCCTGGCCAGCGAGGACAACCGCCGCGCCGTGCAGATGAGCCTGATCGCCCAGGTCGCCACGGACTGGTTCACCTACGCCGCCGACGCCGACCTCCTGCGGGTGGCCCAGGAGACGCTGAAGGCGCAGCAGGCCTCGCTCGACCTGACCCGCGCCCGGTTCAACGGGGGCGTCGCCTCCGAGCTCGACGTACGCCAGGCCGAGACCACGGTGGAGCAGGCCCGCTCGGACGTGGCCAACTTCACCACCACCCTGGCCCAGGCCAGGAACGCCCTGGACCTCGTGGTCGGCGTTCCGGTGGCCGAGGCGCGGCTGCCCGGGGCCCTGCCGGCGGCGGGCGTGGCCGAGGTCAAGGCCGGACTGAATTCGCAAGTGCTGCTGACGCGGCCGGACGTGCTGCAGGCGGAGCACGAGTTGCAGTCGGCCAACGCCAACATCGGCGCCGCCCGCGCCGCCTTCTTCCCTCAGATCGGCCTGACCGGCCAGGTCGGCCAGGAATCCACGGCCCTGCAGAGCCTGTTCGACACCGCTTCGCGCACCTGGCTGTTTTCGCCCAGCGTGACGGTCCCGATCTTCGCGGGCGGCCGCAACGTGGGCAACCTGAAGGCGGCCGAGGCCCAGCGCGACACGGCGGTGGCGCAATACGAGAAGGCCGTCCAGAGCGCCTTCCGCGACGTCGCCGACGCCCTGGCCCGGCAGGGCACCATCGGCGAGCAGTTGGCCGCCCAGCAGGCCCTGGTCAATTCCGCCTCCCAGGCCCTGACCCTGACCAATGCCCGCTATGAGCGCGGCACGGACCCCTATCTGAACGTGCTGGTGGCGCAGCGCACCCTCTACACGGCGCAGCAGAGCCTGATCACCACCAACCTCACCCGCCTGACCAACGCGGTCAGCCTCTACCGCGCCCTGGGCGGCGGGCAGACTTAGCGCCGTTCCCGCCGGCCTGCGCAGAGGTCCGTGCCCGAACCATTTCGCGTGCGGCGCATTATTGCAGAAGTGAAATTTCGGAGTACTCTCGTTTTTGGTGATGCCGCACATAGAGGTGGCTAGCCAGGAGGAAACGGCATGCTCTCTTCGGCAAGCCTGGTCGGCGCCCTCGCCGGCATTCTGACCGTCGCTGCGATTGCCTCGCACGTGATGATCGACGCAGCCTTCCGCCTGTTCGGCGGCTGAGACGGGCCCGCGCCCCCAAACGCGCAAGCCGCCACCGAGATGGCGGCCGAATAGGTTTGGCTTGTAATGATCCGGGGATAAGCTGTGCTGGAAGGGAACCGGCACGCCGTCGGTCTCGTTCACCGTTCAGGCTGTACAACCGGGGAATAAACAGATGAAACGCACCCTGCTGACGGCGATCGCCGTCGTGATGACCGTGACGGCTCCTGCCGCCTTCGCCCAACCCGGCCGCGACCATGGCGATTTCCATCGCCATGACGAGTGGAAGAAGGGCTACCACATGAAGCATGACGACTGGTCGCGCGGCGAACGCGTCGATTGGCGCGCCCGTCATCTGCGCGCCCCGCCGCGTGGCTACGAGTGGCGCCAGGTCGATGGCAACTACGTCCTGGCCGCGGCCGCCACCGGCATCATCGCCAGCGTGATCGCCAACGCCGCCCGCTGATGAGACCTGCGGCCTCGAACAGGCCGCATGAAAACCGGTGGTTTTTCGGAACTCGAGGCCCCGTTTCACGTTGACCGAACCTTGGCGGCGGGGAGCGGGGCCATATGCCTGAACGGGCGGGCGGTGAAATCGGCCGGTTGATCGCTGAGCGCGACTGGTCGTCATCCCCTATCGGGCCACCCAGCCGATGGCCTCAGGAGCTGCGCGACGCGGTTCGCCTGATCCTCCCCGCCGCCGTCCAGATCGTGATGTTCTGGGGCGAGCGGTACGTCGCCCTCTACAACGACGCCTACGCTCCCACGATCGGGGACAAGCACCCCGAGGCCTTCGGCAGCCCCGGCCGCGACTATTGGGCCGAGCTGTGGGACGACCTGGAGCCGCTGTTGCGGCGGGTGCGCGAGACCGGCGAGACGGTCGCCGCCAAGGATCGACCCTTCTACATCGAGCGCCACGGCTACGGCGAACAGGTGTTCTTCGACATCTCCTACTCTCCCGTGCGGGACGAGACCGGGGCGGTGGCGGGGGTGCTGTGCATCGTCGACGAGACCACCGCCGAGGTCGCCTATCGCACGCGGCTGCAGTTCGAGCTGGAGCTCGGGGACCGCCTGCGCGGCCTGGCCGGGCCGGAGGCGATCATGGCCTGCGCCGCCGAGCTTCTGGGCAAGCGCCTGGGCGCGGACCGGGCCGGTTATGTGGAGGTCGACGAGGCGGAATGTTTCACCGTCACCAGCGACTGGGCCACCGGCGTCCTGCCGCCCCTGATCGGGCGCTACCCGATCGTCGCCTTCGGGGACCAGATCCTGGAAATCCTGCGCGACGACCGGACCCTGAGGATCGACGACTCACACGACGATCCGCGCACCCGGCCCGTGCTGGACGCCTTCGTCGGCATCGGCCTGAAGGCGGCGGTCGCGGTCCCGCTGATCCGCGAAGGGCGCCTGGTGGCCATCCTGCACGTGCATTCGGCGCGAGCGCGCCACTGGAGCGACACCGAGGCCGCCTTGGCGGAGGCCGCGGCCGAACGCACCTGGGCGGCGGTGGAGCAGGCCAAGGCCGAGACCCTCCTGCGCGCCGCCGACGAGCGCCTCCGGGCCGCGACCGAGGCGGCCAACATCGGAGCGTGGGACCTCGATCTGAACACGGGCGTGTTGCGCTGGGACGAGCGTTGCAAGGCCATGTTCGGCCTGCCGCCCGATGCCGAGGTCTCGCTGGAGGAGACCTTCTACCCGCGCCTGCACCCCGAGGACCGCGACCGGCTGGCCCAAGCCATCGCCCGCGCCCTCGATCCCGACATCCGTGAAGCCATCGACACCGAATACCGCGTGCTCCCGCCCGACGGGGTCCAGCGCTGGATCGCGGTCAAGGGCCGGGCGCGGTTCGAGGAGGGGCAGGCGGTCCGCTTCGTCGGCACCGTCATCGATATCTCCGAGCGCAAGCGGGCGCAGGAGGCCTTGACCGTATCCGACGCGGCCCTGCGCGAGGAAAGCCATGCGCTGGAGGTGCTGAACGCCACCGCCACCCGGGTCGCCGCCGAACTCGACCTCGACCGGCTGGTGCAGACGGTGGTCGACGCCGGCATGGAGCTGACCGGCGCCCAGTTCGGCTCGTTCTTCTACAATGTCGTCGACGGCGGCGGCGAGCGGTACACCCTCTATGTCCTGTCCGGCGTCGATCGGTCGGAGTTCGCCAACTTCCCGATGCCCCGCAACACCAAGGTGTTCGGCCCGACCTTCGCGGGCGAGGGCATCGTGCGGTCTGACAACATCACCCTGGACCCGCGCTTCGGCCAGAACCCGCCGTACTACGGCCATCCCAAGGGCCATCTGCCGGTGAGGAGCTATCTCGCCGTGCCGGTGATTTCGCGCAACGGCGAAGTGATCGGGGGCCTGTTTTACGGCGATGCGCGGGTCGGCGTGTTCAGCGAGCGGTCCGAGCGGCTGCTCGAGGGACTGGCCGCCCAGGCCGCCACCGGTATCGACAACGCGCGCCTGTTCCAGGCCGCCCAGAGGCTCAACCAGACCCTCGAACAGGAAGTCGCCGCGCGCACCGCCGAGCGCGACCGCATCTGGGAGGTGTCGGGCGACCTGCTGGGCGTCGCCGACATGCAGGGCGTATGGCTGAGCGTGAACCCGGCCTGGACCCGCCTGCTGGGCTGGACCGCCGAGGATCTGGTGGGCCGCACCAGCGCCTGGATCGGCCACCCGGACGATGCGGCGATGAACCAGGAGCAGATCGCCAGCCTCGCCGGCGGCGCGACGGCCCTGGCGTTCGAGAACCGCCTGCGCACGCGGGCGGGCGACTACCGGACCCTGTCGTGGACGGTGGCTGCGGACGAGGGCAAGGCCTACTGCACCGCCCGCGATGTCACCGCCGAACGCGAGCGGCAGGCGGAATTCGAGGAGGTGCAGGAGCGCCTGCGGCAGTCGCAGAAGATGGAGACGGTCGGGCAGCTGACCGGCGGGGTGGCGCACGACTTCAACAACCTGCTGCAGATCATCGCCGGCAATCTCGACCTGCTGCTGCGCACCCTGCCACAGGACGCCCCGCGCCAGCGCCGGGCGGCCGAGAGCGCCATGAGCGGGGCCAGGCGGGCGGCAACCCTGACCGAGCGGCTGCTGGCCTTCTCGCGCCGCCAGCCCCTGTCGCCCAAGCCGCTGAACGCCAATCGGCTGATCGCCGGCATGTCCGAACTGCTGCACCGGAGCCTGGGAGAGACCGTCGAGGTCGAGGTGGTGCTGTCGCCGAGCCTGTGGCAGGCGGAGATCGATCCGAACGCCCTGGAGAACGCCATCCTCAACCTGGCGCTCAACGCCCGCGACGCCATGCCCACGGGCGGCAAGCTGACCATCGAGACGGCCAACACCCACCTGGACCGCGGCTACGTGGCCCAGAACCCGGAGCTGACGACCGGCCAATATGTGGCGATCTCGGTGTCCGACACCGGCCACGGCATGACGCCCGAGGTGGTCGAGCGGGTGTTCGAGCCGTTCTTCACCACCAAGGAGGTGGGCAAGGGCACCGGCCTGGGGCTGTCGATGGTCTATGGCTTCGTCAAGCAGTCGGGCGGCCACGTGAAGCTCTATTCCGAGCCCGGCCAGGGCACTACCGTCCGCCTCTACCTGCCGCGCCTGATGGGACAGGCGGTCGAGGAGGAGCGGGAGCCGCCGCCGCGGCCCGAGCCGGAGCGGGCGCGTGAGGAGACCATCCTGGTGTGCGAGGACGACCCGGAGGTGCGGGCCTTCTCGGCCGACGTGCTGCGGGAGCTCGGCTACACGGTCCGCGAAGCGGTCGACGGCCCGTCGGCCCTGCGCCTCCTGGAAAGGGACGATACGCCGGTGGACCTCCTGTTCACCGACGTGGTCCTGCCGGGCGGCATGACCGGCTCGGTGCTGGCCGACCACGCCCGGCGCGTGCGGCCGGGGATCAAGGTGCTGTTCACCACCGGCTATGCCCGCAACGCCATCGTCCACCACGGCCGGCTGGATCCGGGGGTGGAGCTGATCACCAAGCCCTTCTCCTATGCCGACCTGGCCGGCCGCATCCGCGAGATGCTCGACGCGTCGCCTTCGCCGATCTTCCCCTGAAGCGGCCTGCCCCAATGGGGAGGGCGCAAGGCCGTTCCGCCTCGAATGTCAGTTGGCGGCGGCCACGGCCGCCGGCTTGATGTCCATCACCGGCCCTTCGTCGGCCTTCAGCCCGGCCGCCTTCATGGCGTCGGCGATGGTGGCGAGCGACTTGCCGTCGTCGGTGGCGAAGCTGAACGCCGCCGGCTGCGCCTTCTGGCCGGCCCCGTTCTCGAACCCGCCTTGGCCGGAACTGTTGATGGTGATCGAGAAGTGGGACTGCGGCCCGGCGGTGCACAGCAGGACGAAGGTCTTCTCGTCGGGCTCCAGCCGCGGGCGGGCCAGGCAGTCGGGATAGGCGTCGGCGCCCTTGCCGAAGTCCCAGCCGTCGGGGTTCATCTTCTGGTCGAAGGTCACCTTCAGGATCAGGGCGCCCGGGGTCACGGCCTTGCCCTCCTCGGGAAAGGTGGAGACCACCTTGGGCAGGGTCGGGGCGGGCGCCGTCACCGTCACCCCGCTGACGCGGGTGGGCGAAGAGGCGGTCTGGGCCAGAGCCAGGGCCGGCGCCGCGGCGCCGGCGGCCAGGGCGAGGAGAGCGAGAGTCCGCGAGGGGATCATGACGGTCACGTTACCCCTCAACGGCCGGCGGATGTAAGGCCGATTTGTTGTCGCAACGTACGGCGTGCCGAAGCAGCACGAAGCGCGACCGCGCCAAGGAGGATTCAGGCAGACCGCCTGAGGCTGGCCTCGATCACATTGGCGATGCTGGCGGCGTTGAGGCCGGCCTCGTCATACTGCCGCTGTGGATCGTCGTGGTCCTGGAACCGGTCGGGCAGGGCCAGGGTGCGCAGGATCAGGCCCGGGTGGGCGAGGCCGGCGTTGACCACGTGGTCGAGCACATGGCTGCCGAAGCCGCCCACCGCGCCGTCCTCGACCGTCACCAGCATGCGATGGCCGCGGGCCAGGCGCCGGATCAGATCCCGGTCGAGCGGCTTGGCGAAGCGGGCGTCGGCCACGGTGCAGGAGACGCCGTGCGAGGCCAGGTGATCGGCCGCCGCCAGGGCGGCATGGAGCCGCGTGCCCAGGCACAGGATCGCCGCGTCCTTGCCCTCGCGCAGGATGCGCCCCTTGCCGATCGGCAGCGTCTCGCCCGGACCGGGCATGGCCACGCCCACGCCCTCGCCGCGCGGATAGCGGAAGGCGATCGGGCCGTCGTCATAGGCCGCCGCGGTGGCGACCATGCGCGCCAGCTCGGCCTCGTCGGCGGCGGCCATCACCACCATGTTGGGCAGGCAGGTCAGGTAGGCCACGTCGAAGGCGCCCGCGTGGGTCGCGCCGTCGGCGCCCACCAGCCCGGCGCGGTCGATGGCGAAGCGCACCGGCAGGTTCTGGATCGCCACGTCGTGCACCAGCTGGTCGTAGGCGCGCTGCAGGAAGGTCGAGTAGATGGCGCAGAACGGCTTCAGCCCCTCGGTGGCCATGCCGGCGGCGAAGGTCACCGCGTGCTGCTCGGCGATGCCCACGTCGAAGGTGCGCTCGGGGAAGGTCTTCTCGAACAGGTCCAGGCCCGTGCCGGAGGGCATGGCGGCGGTGATGGCGACGATCCTGTCGTCACGCACGGCCTCGGCGACCAGGGCCTCGGCGAAAACCTTGGTGTAGGTCGGAGCCTTGGCCGAACCCTTCGACTGGGCGCCGGTGGCGACGTCGAACCGGCTGACCGCATGGCCCTTGTCGGACGAAGAAGCGGCAGGGTGGTAGCCCTTGCCCTTCTGGGTGACCACGTGCAGCAGCACCGGGCCGGTCTCGTGGTCGCGGATGCGCTCCAGTTCGGGAACCAGCTCGGCCATGTCGTGGCCGTCGATGGGGCCGAGGTAGGTCATGCCCAACGATTCGAAGAGGCTGGCGGGCCGGTCGGTCTGGCCCGAATCTCCGACTCGCGGCGCGGTCAGGCTGTCGAGGTGCTTGCTGAGGGCGCCGACCGGACCGGCGATCGACATGGCGTTGTCGTTGAGGATCACCAGCACCCGGCTCTTCAGGGCGCCGGCGTTGTTGAGCGCCTCATAGGCCATGCCGGCGGTGATGGCGCCGTCGCCGATCACCGCGATCACTTCATTGTCGCCGCCGGTCAGGTCGCGGGCCACGGCCATGCCGAGGGCCGCCGAGATCGAGGTCGAGGAATGGGCCGCGCCGAACGGGTCGTATGGGCTCTCGCTGCGCTTGGTGAAGCCCGACAGGCCGCCGCCCTGGCGCAGGGTGCGGATGCGGTCCTTGCGCCCGGTGAGGATCTTGTGCGGATAGGCCTGGTGGCCGACGTCCCAGATCAGCCGGTCGCGCGGGGTGTCGAACACATAGTGCAGGGCCACGGTCAGCTCGACCACGCCCAGGCCGGCGCCCAGGTGGCCGCCGGTGACCGACACCGCCTCGATCGTCTCGGCGCGCAGTTCGTCGGCGATCTGCTGCAGGTCTTGGGGGGCAAACCGGCGCAGGTCTTCCGGCGTCGCGATCTGGCTGAGCAGGCTGTTGGAGGGAAACGTCATGGGTCGGGTCAGCTCGCCCGGTCCAGCAGGAAGGCCGGCAGACCGGCCAGCCGCTCCGCCGCAGGCCCGTAACCGGCCACCGCCGCCCGCGCGCTGTCGGCCAGGCGGGCGCATTCGACCTTGGCGCCCTCCACGCCGTAGATCGACACCAGGGTCGCCTTGCCGGCGTCCTGGTCCTTGCCCACCGCCTTGCCGGCCTGCTCCACCGTGCCGGTGACGTCGATCAGGTCGTCGGCGATCTGGAACGCCAGGCCCATGTCGCGGGCATAGGCGTGCAGGTTGGCGAAGTCCTGGGGCGCGGCCTGGGCCAGGCGCGCGCCGGCCTGGCAGCAGAACTCGAACAGGGCGCCGGTCTTGCGCGCCTGCAGCTCGATCACCTCCTTGGCGCCGAAGCTGTGGTTCGGGGCCTCGATGTCCATCATCTGGCCGCCGATCATGCCCTCGTGGCCGCCGGCGCGGGCCAGGTCCATCACCAGGGCCGCGCGCACCGCGCCGTCCGGATGGGTGGCCTCGTCGGCGAGGATCTCGAAGGCGATGGTCAGCAGGGCGTCGCCGGCCAGGATGGCGGTGGCCTCGTCGAACTGCTTGTGGGTGGTCGGACGGCCGCGGCGCAGGTCATCGTCGTCCATCGCCGGCAGGTCGTCGTGCACCAGGGAATAGGTATGCAGGCACTCGATGGCGCAGGCCACCCGCATGGCCCGGTCGCGCGGCGCGCCGAACAGGGCGGCAGTCTCCAGCACCAGGAACGGCCGCAGGCGCTTGCCTCCGGCCTGCACGGCGTAGCGCATGGCTTCCTGCACCCGGCCGTGGAAGCCGTGCGGCTGGGGCAGCATGGCGTCGAGGGCGCGGTCGACCTCGGCCGCGGTCTGGCGAACAGCGTCGGCGAGGGTCAAGCGAAGGTTCCTGAAAGCAGCGCCGATGCCGAACACGTCGGGGCGGGGGCGCGGTCTTGCGGCAGGATCGGAAAGGCCATGAGAGCTCGCTAGGGTGGGGCCGGGGCGAGGCGCGTCGCACCCTGACTCGATTTCCCGATACGCCGGAATGGCGGCCAGCGGCAAGACCTGGGTTGGCCCGGGCCCTGCGGCGTGAATTCGCGCCTGTGGCCCAGAAGTTGGCGCGGGGCATATTGATTGTGCAGCCGCCGATGATAAACCGGGCGCATGGGATCGTGCCGTGCGCCCTTCAAACCGACGGCGTGCGCAGTAGCCGCCGCCATGCTCTTCGCCGCCCCGGCGACGAGTCATGCCGCCTCTCCGGACGATCCGCTGGAGCCGTTCAACCGGAGCATGTACGTCGTCCATCGGACGCTGGACCATTGGGTGTTCGGCCCCGCCGCCCACGCCTATGCCACCGTGCTGCCGCCGCCGGTGCGCAAGGGGCTGCGCAACCTGATCAACAATCTCAAGGAGCCGGGGATCGCCTTCAACGACCTGCTCCAGGCGCATCCGACCCGCGCCGCCAAGACCACGGGCCGGTTCATCATCAATTCCACCGTCGGCCTCGGCGGCCTGATGGACATCGCCTACAACGCCGGCATCCCGCACCACGACAACGGCTTCGGCACCACCGCCGCCCGCTACGGCATGACGCCGGGGCCGTATCTGTTCATCCCGTTCATCGGCCCGACGAACTTCCGCGACATCCTCGGCCAGGCCGCCGACATCGCCACCGATCCGCTCGGCTACCAGCCGTTCCGCAACGGCCAGGTGATCTACGCCCGCGCCATCGTCGACGGCCTGGACCAGCGGGCCGCGGCCGACACCGAGCTGCGCACGATCGACGACATGTCGGCCGACCCCTACGCCAGCCTGCGCTCGCTCTATGAGCAGAACCGCGCGGTGCAGGTGCAGGAGGCGATCACCGGCGTGCCGGGCTCGGCCACCCCCACCTTCGACGACCTGCAGGATCCAGGGGCCGCTCCTGCCCCGGCTCCCGCTCCGGCCGCGCCCGCGGTGGACCCCGGCTAGCTGGCTGCTCTGCGCGCCGAGCTCGAAGCCACCGTGACCTCCCTCGATGACGAGCGCTCCAAGCACGCGGCCTCGGTGGCGAAGCTGCGCGAGGAGCTCGCCGTCGAGCGCAAGCGGGCCGAGCAGCTGAGCGCCAGCGGTGCGAGTGATGGCGCCGCTAAGGAGGAGCTCGAGCAGGCGCGTGCCGAGGTGGAGCGCGTGCGCGGGAAGCTCACCCAGAAGAAGGCCGATCTGGAAGAGGCGCGCACCGAGCTCGAGGAGAAAAGCGAGGAACTGCAGAAGGCAAAGGCCGAGCTGGGCCAGAAGAGCAGCGAGCTGACGAACGCGCA
>DASYBX010000025.1:0-14758 GCA_036500495.1 Caulobacteraceae bacterium | reverse complement strand
ATGTTCTTGAATTTCGAGTGTCCGGCCATGTGCGATCGTGTCTGGGCGCGTCTGTTGGAGGCGCGTTCGTCGTTGTTCGGTCGGCGCTTCTAACGCCACCGACCGCGAAAGGCTAGGCGCAGGCCTGCTGCGTCCCTATTGGGCGACGTGGGCGAAGGTCTGCAGCAGTTCCGGGCTGAGCTGGCCGTTGGCGGCCAGGCCCCGCGCGCGCTGGTAGCTCTGGATCGCCTCGCCCAGGGCCTGGGACGCGGAGCCGTCGTTCGGCCCCCTGTAGTAGCCGAGCTTGTTCAGGGCGCGTTGGGCCAGGGCCAGTTGCGTGGGGTTGGAGCCCTGCAGCAGCGCGGTCAGCGAGGCCGGGCCAGCGGCCGGGTCGGGCTGGAAGGCGCCGGCCATGGCCTGGGCGCGGGCCTGCTGGTCCGCGCTCAGCTTGACCTTCAGCGCGATGGCCCGGGTCTGGGCCTCGGTGTCGCCGGCGCGCGCGGCGATCAGGTACCAGCGGTAGGCGCCCGGCAGGTCCTGCTGCAGGCCGATGCCGGCCTCCATGAACCGCGCCAGGTTGAACTGGCTGTCACGCAGGCCCAGTTCGGCCGCGCGCTGGAAGTACTGGGCCGCAATCGCCGGACTCTTGGCCCCGCCGACGCCTTGGTAATAGTCGAGCGCCAGGTTATGCATGGCGCGCACGTCGCCGTTGGCCGCGGCCCGCAACGTCCAGCGCCGGCCTTCCACGGGGTCCTTGCCGACGCCCACGCCGCCGTCCTCATAGAGCTTGCCGAGGCGCCGCTGGGCCGGGGCGTAGCCGAGGTTGGCGGCCGTGCGCAGGGGAGCCACGCCCGAGGCGTCGCCGTTGTCCACCTTGGCCGAGGCGTCGCGGTAGAGACCGTCGAGGTCCAGCCCGGCCGGCTTGGCCGCCGGGGTAGGCGTGGTGGCCAGGGCCACCGCCGCCTGCTGGGTCGGCGCGGGCGCGGAAGCCGGTGCGGCCGTGGGCGACGACGGCGGACCGACCGGGATCGGATTGGCCGAGGGCGCGCCGGGCGCACGGGTGATTTCGGGATGCAGGACCACCAGGCCCGTCCCGGCCAGGCCCATGAACGCCGCCGCGCCACCGGCCAGGAGCACGCCCCGCATCGGATGGGCGGCCCGCGACGGCCGCCGGGCGCCGAGGTCGGAGAAGGCCATGCGCTCGTCGGCCTCGGGCTCCTGGGGTTCCCGCGCCTCGGGCTCCCAGCGGTCGTGCTCGCTCGCATAGGTGATCGGTTCGGCGAAGGCCGCGGCCTTGGCGTGGACGATCGACTCGCGGGTGGCCGGGCGCGGGGGCTCTTGCGGCTCGTGAGCTTCTTCCTCCGCCCCCAGCGGCTCGGCGGTGATGGCGTCGGCCACCGCCTGCATCGCCTCGAGGTCGTGTTCGGCGTGGACGCCGGCCTCCGCCGTCACGCCCGCCGGATAGATTTGATCGTCCACGAAACCGTGCTGCGCCTCGACCTCGTCATGCGCGTGGCCGTGGTCATGGACGGCGTAGAGCTGATGCTCGGAAGGCTCTTCCTCGGAGTCCGCCGTCAGGCCGTGATAGGAAGCCTCCAGGATCGACTCCGCGTCCTCGCCCTCCTCCTCGACGATCTCGGCGTGCATCAGCGGCGCCGCCTCCTCGACATCGGTCTTCCCTTCGCCGAAGAGCGCCGCGGCTTCGGGCTTCCACAGCTCGGACAAACCACTGGCCTGCGGCGCCTCGGCGGCAGGCAACTCGACGCCAAAGGGCTTGACCACCCAGGTATCCAGGCGCTGGCCGAAGACGGGGGCCTTGGCGACCGGCGCCTGCGAAACAGGTGCTGGCGAAACAGGCGCTTCCAAAACTGGCGCTGCCGAAACAGGCTCTTCCGGGCGCAGCAGGCGGCGGTCGATGGCTTCCCGCGCTTCCTCCAGCAGCTTGGCCGTGCGCTCCTCGCTCTGGCGCATGCGCTCGACCAGTTCGGACTCGCCGCGCTCCTGGCGGGCGTGCATGCGGTCGGCCATGCGCGCGACCTGGTGGCCGACCTCCTCGACCGACTGGGCCGAACGGCTCTCGGAGGCGGCGATGCGCTCGGACAGGCGCTCGGTGATGCGGGCGATCTCGCCGCCCAGCTTCTCCAGGGCCTCGGCCTGGGCGTCGTCGGCCCGGCGCAGGCGCTGCTCGACCGCCGTGGCCACGCGCGTGACCTCGGCGCTCACCTGGGCGATGGCGTCGGCGCTGCGGTTCTCCACCTCCAGCACCCGGCGGTTGACCTGGTCGGCGGCCCGCGACATCTCAGCGCCGAGCTCGCGGCGCATCTCGACCATGGCCTCGCGCTGGCGACCCTCGCCGGCGGCCAGGTGCCCGGCGACCTTGTTCAGCGCGCCTTCCAGGGCCCTGAGGGTCTCGATCTTGCCGGCGCCGGCCGCGCCGCCGACGCCCTGCTCGGCCGCCTGCAGCCGCTCGGTCACCTTGGCCTGATCGGCCTTGAGGTCGGCGATGGCCCGGTCGAAGCGCGCGCTGGTGTCGGCCTGATCCTGGATCGAGGCCTCGAAGCGGACCGACAGGGAGTCCAGCGACGACAGCACCCGTTCCAGGTCGTCGCCGCCTCTACGGGGCGTGCGGTTCTCGCTGGCGGGGCGGTCGAGGCCGTTGCGCGAAGCGCCGCCGGCCGGGGCGTCGCCGCCGTCTTCGGCGATCACATGGCTGAGCCACTCGCCCAGAGTCATGCCCGACCGCCGCGCGAGATCCTTGGCCATCTCGCGGGTCTTGGGATCGATGCCCTTCACCGACCAGGGCGCCCCTGACGTCATTCGAATCGTGCTCCTTGGGTCAGGAGAACGCTAAGCGGCCGATCCCTAGTATGTAAACGCGGCCTAGACACAAGATATGGGGTCCTGAGCGCGATATCTGTGGAGAACCGGCCACAGACGGCGCAGTCCAGAATCGCCTGATACGCGAATTCTAGCAAAAATTCAGCCTATACAGAAGTTTAGGGCCGAGAACCGGGCGCCGATCCGGCTGCCGATCCGCGGGCGGCGCGCGTTGTCCTTCCCCGGCCCCGCGCCGCTTTGCTATCACCACCCCAGCATCAGTGGAGAGGCGCCATGAGCCTGGACGGCGACTACGACGAGGACAACATCTTCGCCAAGATCATCCGCGGCGACCTGCCGGCGGCCAAGGTCTACGAGGACGCCCATGTGCTGGCCTTCATGGACGTGTTCCCGCAATCGCGCGGCCACACCCTGGTGGTTTCGAAAAAGTCCCGCGCCCGCAACCTGTTGGACGTGGAATCTGAAGTGCTGTCTCACGTCATCCTCGACGTGCAGCGGGTGGCCAAGGCGATGGCGGCGGCGCTCAGGCCCGACGGCATCGTCATGACCCAGTTCAACGGCGCCGCCGCCGGCCAGACCGTGTTCCACCTGCACTTCCACCTGATCCCGCGCTATGCCAACCAGCCGCTGAAGCCTCACGGCGAGGGCGGCATGGCCGACCCGGCCGAACTCGGCGAGATCGCCAAGCTGATCGCCTCGGAAATCGCCTGATGCCCATGACCCGGATGACCGCGGCCGACATCGCCGCCGCCCTGCCGCAGCAGGCCGTGCTGACCATCGAGGGCCTTCCCTTCCCGCACATCGCCTCGGGCAAGGTGCGCGAGATCTTCGACCTGGGCGACGCCCTGTTGCTGGTCGCCACCGATCGCCTGTCGGCCTTCGACGTGATCCTGCCCGACGGCATCCCAGGCAAGGGCGCGATCCTGACCCAGATCTCCAACTGGTGGTTCGCCGAGACCGCCGGCATCATCCGCAACCACCTGCTGCCCGACCAGGCCGGCGAGTTCGACCGGCGCGGCATCGCCGATCCGGACCTGCGCCTGCGCTCGATGGTGGTGCGCAAGCTGAAGACCGTGCCGATCGAATGTGTGGCGCGCGGCTATCTGGCCGGCAGCGGCTGGGTCAGCTACCAGAAGAGCGGCGCGGTGTGCGGCATCGCCCTGCCGCCGGGCCTGGAACAGGCCTCGCCCCTGCCCGACCCGATCTTCACCCCCACCACCAAGGCTCCCAAGGGCCAGCACGACGAGGCGATCGACGACGCCGAGGGCGCGCGCCTGGTCGGCCAGGCGCTGTACGACAAGGTCAAGGAGACCAGCCTCGAACTCTACGGCTTCGGCCACCAGAGGGCCAAGGCGGCGGGCATGATCCTGGCCGACACCAAGTTCGAGTTCGGCACCGACGCCGAGGGCGGACTTTGGCTGATCGACGAAGTGCTTACGCCGGATTCCTCGCGTTACTGGCCGGTCGAGGGCTACGCCCCTGGGCAGAGCCCGCCAAGCTACGACAAGCAGTTCGTGCGCGACCACCTGCTGGCCATCCGCTGGGATCAGAAGCCGCCCGGCCCGCACCTGCCGGCGGACGTGATCGACAAGACCCAGGACAAGTACCTGACGGCGCTGAAGGCCCTGATCGGCTAGAGGCGACCCGGTTGGCGTTTTGTAACTAGGGGGCGCGCCAAACCCACCGCACAGTGCCGCCGATTTGAAGCCTGGACCCTGGAGGCCTTCATGCGGCGGCTCGTGACGATCATCGCCTTGGCCCTGGGCGCGGCGGCGACCGCCGCCTCCGCCCAGCCGGCGACGGGGCCCTACAAGGTGCTGCAGACGGTCAAGGCGGGCGGCGACGGTGGCTTCGACTATGTCTACGCCGACGCGGCCAATCGCAGGCTCTATGTACCGCGCAGCGGCGCCGGCGCGCGGATCACTGTGTTCGACCTCGACACCCTCGCGCCGGCCGGAGCGATCGCCAACACCAGCGGCCACGGCGCGGCGGTCGATCCCAAGGCCGGCCATGGCTTCTCCAGCAGCAAGCCGGTCGCCATGTGGGACGCCAAGACCCTGGCCCCGATCAAGACCATCGAGGTCCAGGGCAATCCGGACGGCATCCTGGGCGACCCGGCCGGCCAGCGGATCTACATCCTGAGCCACGCCGCGCCCCACGTGACGGCGATCGATGCGGTGGACGGTTCGGTGGTCGGGACGGTGGACATCGGCGGCGCGCCCGAACAGGCCGTGTCCGACGGCGCCGGCCGGCTCTACGTCGACGTGGAGGACAAGGATCAGATCGCCGTGGTCGACGCCAAGGCCATGACCCTGGTCAAGAGCTACGGCCTGCAGGGCAGGTGCGGGACGCCCGCCGGCCTGGCGTTGGACGCCAAGACCCACGTGCTGTTTGTCGCCTGCCGCACCCCAGCGGTCATGGCCATGGTCAACGCCGACAGCGGCCAGATCCTCGCCGTCCTGCCGATCGGCGTGGGCGTGGACGGCGCCGCCTTCAACCCCGCCACCGCCGAAGCCTTCGCCTCCACCGGCGACGGCATCCTGACGGTGATCAAGGAGACCAGCCCGACCAGCTTCGTGGTGGAGCAGTCGGTGCAGACCAAGGCGGGCGCCAAGACGCTGACCTTGGACGCCAAGACCGGCCATGTGCTGCTGATCGCCGCCGAGTATGGCCCGCCGCCCGCCGACGCCCCGGCCGCCCGGCCCGGCCGTCCGCGGCGCGGCCCGATGGTTCCCGGCTCGTTCACGATCCTGGTGGTCGGGCGCTGAAGCGCCGCCCTGGCCGCTGATTTGTCGGCGGGAGCGCCGGCTCTTCGTCCTTGGGCCGCACGTCACGACGGAGGACCCATGCTCTACGCTTTTCTCGCCTATCACGCCGTCGGGACAACCGACGCCATGACGCCGGAGCAGGACCAGGCCCTGATGATGGACCTGCACACGGTGCACCGGCGCCTGCTGGCCGAGGGCGCTCTGGGCCCGGCCGCCAAGCTCGACTCTGTCCGCACCGCCAAGACCGTGCGCCCGCGCGCGCCGGTGATGGACGGTCCGTTCGCCGAGACCAAGGAGCAGCTGCTCGGCTTCTATGTGGTGGACTTCCCTTCGCTCGACGAAGCGGTCGCGGCCGCCCGGGCGCTGAGCGACGTCAACCCCAGCGCGGTCTACGAGATCCGCCCGATCGACCTCTACCTGTCCGGCAAGCCGATCGAGGGCGCCGCGCTCTAGAAGCGGGCCGTCATCGGGTCAGGGCCGGTGCGGCCGCCCGGGTTGTCGAGCGCAGCCATGGCCTGCAGGTCGTCCTCGTCCAGGCGGAAGTCGAACACCTCGATGTTCTGTCGGATGCGGCCGGGGTTGGCGGACTTGGGGATCACCACGAAGCCGTTGTCCAGGTGCCAGCGGATGATCGCCTGGGCCGGGGTCTTGCCGTGCTTCTGGGCGACGCGCCCGATCACCGGGTCGTCGAGGAGCGCGCCGCGCCCGAGCGGGCTCCAGGATTCGGTGACGATGCCGTGCTTCTTGTGCGCCTCCACATGGTCTTTCTGCTGGAAGCGGGGGTGCAGTTCGATCTGGTTGACCGCCGGGGCCACACCGGTCTCGCCGATGATCCGCTCCAGGTGTTCGGGGGCGAAGTTCGACACCCCGATCGAGCCGACCCGGCCCTCCTCCTTCAGCTTGATCAGGGCGCGCCAGGTGTCGACGTAGCGGTCGAGGTCCGGGCGCGGCCAGTGGATCAGATACAGGTCGATGCGGCGCCCCAGGCGCTTCTCGCTCTCGCCGAAGGCCTTGAGCGCCCTGTCGAAGCCCTGGCAGTCGTTCCACAGCTTGGTGGTCAGGTAGACGCCCTCGGCGCCGTTCAGGCCCTGGCCCACGCCCGCTTCGTTGCCGTAGACCGACGCGGTGTCGACCAGCTGGTAGCCGGCGCCGAGCGCGGCCCGGATCACGTCCGGAGCCTCGTCGTTGGGCGTCTGCCATACCCCCAGGCCGAACTGGGGCATCCGGGCGCCGTCGTTCAGGGTGACGCTGGGCTGCTGGCTCATGGGGGAGACTCCTTACCGGCGAACGCGCTTGTCATGCCCTTGCGATAGAGCGCATGAATAGTCGCGACGCCAGCTTTTCCGATCGTTGTGATTACAGGTCGAAGGGCGGCATTCCAAAACCAGCTTTACTGTTCCGGCCAGGACTGTCCGCGTCCGGGCCCTACCGGAGGAAAACTCATGACCTTGAGCATCGGCTCCATCTCCCCGGACTTCGAGGCCGAGACCACCGAGGGCCACATCCGCTTCCACGAGTGGATCGGCGACCACTGGGCCATCCTGTTCTCGCACCCCAAGGATTTCACCCCGGTGTGCACCACCGAACTGGGCACGATGGCCCGCATGAAGCCGGAGTGGGACAAGCGCAACACCAAGGTCATCGGCCTGTCGGTCGACCCGGTCGACAACCACGCCCGCTGGGCCAAGGACATCGCCGAGACCCAGGGCACGGCCCCGAACTATCCGATGATCGGCGACCCCCAGCTGAAGGTGGCCAAGCTCTACAACATGCTGCCGGCCGACGCGGGCGACACCTCGGAGGGCCGCACCCCCGCCGACAACGCCACGGTGCGCACGGTGTTCATCATCGGCCCGGACAAGAAGATCAAGCTGATGATGCTCTATCCCATGAGCAGCGGCCGCAACTTCGACGAGATCCTGCGCGCCCTGGACTCCATCCAGCTCACCACCCGGCACAAGGTGTCGACCCCGGCCAACTGGACCGACGGCGGCAAGGTGATCATCGCCGGCTCGGTGTCGGACGACGAGGCCAAGACCCTCTATCCCCAGGGCTGGGAGGCGCCGCGCCCCTATATGCGCATCGTCGACCAGCCGAAGTAGCCCGCTGGAACGTCGCGCCGGGGGCGCTGGACCATGTTGTTCGAGACCTTCGCGGCGGGCGGTTGCCGGTCCTATGTGGTGGGCTGCGAAGCCACCCGCTCGGCGGTCGTCATCGATCCTGAACTGAGCCTGATCGACCGCTACCGCGGCCATCTGGCTCAGGCCGGGCTGGTGGCGCGCTACGTGGTCGACACCCACACCCACGCCGACCATTTCTCCGCCAGCCGTGAACTGGGAAAGGCGCTGGGCGCGCCGGTGGTGATGAACCGCCTGAGCCCGGCGCCCTACCCCGACCTGCGGCTCGACGACGGCGACATGCTGATCGCCGGCCAGCTCAAGATCCGGGCCCTGCACACCCCCGGCCACACCCGGGACTCCATGAGCCTGGTGATGGACGACCGGGTGTTCACCGGCGACACCCTGCTGATCGGCGGCACCGGCCGCACCGACCTGCCGAGCGGCGACCCGCACGACCTCTACGACAGCCTGTTCGACAGGCTGCTCAAGCTGCCGGGCGAGACCCTGGTGTTCCCAGCCCACGAGTACAAGGGCCGCGGCCACACCACCATCGCCGACGAAATCGCCTCCAACCCGCGCCTGCAGAAGACCGACCGGGCCGAGTTCGTGGCCATGATGCAGGCGCTCGACCTGGCCGCCCCCACCCACCTGACCGAGGCCCTGCGCACCAACATGACCGGGGCCAGGACGGTGGCCCAGCTGCTGGCCGAGGCCTCGGCCAAGGTCCCGTTCATGGCGATGCAGGAGCTCTCCGAACGGCTCGGCGGCAACAGCCGCGACCTGGTGGTGATCGACCTGCGCGAGAAGGACGCCTTCGACCAGGGCCATGTGCCGGGCGCCCGGCACCTGCCGCGTGGGCAGCTGGAGCTGCGCGTCAATTCCGAGTTCCCCGACCCCACGGTGCGCATCGTCACCTGCTGCGAGTTCGGCAAGATATCGACCCTGGCCGCCGCCACCCTGCGCGACCTCGGTTTCCTGCGCGCCACGGCGCTGGACGGCGGGATCAAGGCCTGGCGCGAGGCGGGGCTGCCGCTGGAGGGGTAGTTGCCTCATCCAGACTGACCACCGCCAAAAAACTCGTCATCCCGGACGCAGGGTTCGAAGAGCCCGGAGATCCGGGACCCAGCCGCTCCTCGCTTGAAGCTGCCCCCCTTTCGCCCGCTCACCAGCGATTCAGATGGAGCCAGCGGTTCGCAGCTTTGGCAGCGGGAGCGGCTGGGTCCCGGCTCTGCGCGCCCTGCGGGCGCTCCGGCCGGGATGACGAAATTGGGGGGTGCAGAGCAATTTCTGGGTGGTCTTGACGCCTACTCGCTCCCCCGATGCGGCGCCGCGCCGCTTTCATGCACCAGCACCGACTTGATGTTGACGAACTCGCGGATGCCGAAGGCGGTCAGTTCGCGGCCGTAGCCGGAATGCTTGACCCCGCCGAACGGCAGGCGGGGGTCCGAGCGCACGTTCTGGTTGACGAAGCTCATGCCGGCTTCCAGCTCCTCCACGGCGATGCGCTCACCGCGCCCGAGGTCGGTGGTCAGCACGCCTGAGCCCAGGCCGAACTCCGAGGCGTTGGCGATGGCGATGGCGTCGGCCTCGTCGCTGGCCTCGATGATCGCCGCCACCGGGCCGAACACCTCCTCGTCGTGGGCCGGCATGCCGGGCTTGCACCCCGCCAGCACCGTGGCCGGATACCAGGCGCCCGGCCGGTCTGGAACCTGGCCACCCAGCAGCAGGCGCGCGCCCTTGGCCACGCTCTCGCTGACCTGGCGGTGGATGCCGTCGCGGGCGGCGACGCTCTCCATCGGGCCGAGCTTGGTTTCGGCCTTGCGCGGGTCGCCCATCTGAAACGCCTGCATGTGGCGCACCAGGGCCGCCTCGAAGGCCCCCGCCACCTTGGGCAACACGATGAAGCGCTTGCCGGCGATACAGCTCTGGCCGCCATTGACCATCCGCGCCACCGAGGCGACCTCGGCGGCGTGCTCGACATCGGCGTCGTCGAGCACGAGGTAGGCGTCGCTGCCGCCGAGCTCCAGCACCGTCTTCTTCAGCACCGCCCCGGCGGTGGCGGCCACCTGCTTGCCGGCCGGCACGCTGCCGGTCAGGGTGACGGCGGCGATGTTGGGATCCTCGATGATCGCCTTCATCTCGCGGCTGGGCAGCAGCAGGGCGCGGAACAGGTTCTCGGGAAAGCCCGCCTCGCGGAACACGGCCTCCAGCGCCAGGGCGCAGCCCGGCACGTTGGAGGCGTGCTTCAGCACCCCGGCGTTGCCGGCCATCAGGGCCGGTGCGGCGAAGCGGATCACCTGCCAGAACGGAAAGTTCCACGGCATCACCGCCAGCACCACCCCGATCGGGCGGAACGCCACCTGGGCCTTGCCGCCGTCCATGGCCACGGGGATCGGCTTCAGATAGCCCTCGGCCTCCTCGGCCAGCACCTCGCAGGTGTGGGCGCATTTCTCGACCTCGGCGCGGCCCTCGGTCAGGGTCTTGCCCATCTCCGCGGTCATCAGTTCGCAGAGCTCGCCCTCGCGACGGCGCAGGGCCTGGGCGGCCTTCACCATCAGCGCCTTGCGCGTGGCGAAGTCGCTGCGCCGCCAGCCCTCCCAGGCCTTGCGCGTATCGGCGACGATCGCCCTCGCCTGCTCCACCGAATGGCCGGCATAGGCCTTGCCGGGCTGGCCGGTGGCGGGATCGACGGTCTGGATGGTCGCGGGCGAGCGGGAGGCGTCGTCGGCCATGGTCGTTCTCCGTCTGGCTGGTGCTTGAACCGCGCGCCATGGGACCGGGTTGCAGCCTGGCCAGACTATCAAACGAAACGGGCGCGCGCCGCGCCGACGCCGCAGGCGTCAAAAGAATTGAAACCACCAAGGAAACCGAGAGCACCAAGAGCACCAAGAAGGGCCGGGCGCGCTTCTCTTGGTGTCCTTGGTGTCCTTGGTGGTCAAAAATATCGGCCGCTGGCGCCGCTCGTCAGGAACTGTCGCGCCGGCGCCCAGGCTCTTGATAGTCGAGCCAGCGGACCTTCACGGGTCCGGTGTAGGGCTCTTCATCGGGTGCGGCGGCCTCGCCGCCGGCGGCGAGGACGGCTTCGGCGGCGAAGCAGTCCTCGGCCAGGGCCAGCCAGTCCGGGGAAAGGCCGAGGTCCCGGCAGAGGCCGGCCACCACCTCGCCGAACGGCCGGGCCAGAAGGTAGCCGAAGTCCTCGCCGCGCAGCCGCTCGGCGGCCTCGGCGGTGAGCCGCTCGGTCCGTTCGCGGTCCCCGCGCCCGTCGTCCTCGATCACGCCCCGCACGATGCGGGCGGCGCTGGCCCCCGCGGCGGCCCGGCGGCCGCTGCGCACAGCTTCCTGCTCGTCCAGCGCCTCGTTCAGCTTGGATTGCAGCATGACGGTCTGACGCACCGCCCGCGCCACGCGGTCGAAGGCCATGGCCACGTCGCCCTGCACCACCGCCTCGCCGCCCCTGGCCTGCGCCTCCAGCGCCAGGGCGATCTCCAGACCGGCTTCCGCGAGGCGGCCGAGGATCTGGAGCTGGCGGTCGATCATGGCGCGCCGGCCATCGCTGGGGATGGCGTCGGAAGGCGCTTCGATGAGTGTGGCCGCGTCGGTCATTTCGGAACAAACAGTGAACTAAATCCGGGCGAATGTCAAGGTAGAGGAGTGGTGGATGTCCCATCGCGACCCCTGGCGGAACTTCGGAAGGCCAGCTCACAGGCTGCTACTTCGACGTCACCTCGTGCTGCATCGCTTCGCTCGCGAGCGCGACGTGCTCTGCAATTCGCCCCGACGCCTTTCGCTCGCTGTAGCGGTCGACGAGGTAGTCTGGCCCGGCGGGCGATCACGCCCCACGCCGCCGGCGCCTACATCGTGGTGCAAATCCTAGCTGCTATCCTTGGGGTCTGGGCGGCCCACGGCATGTTTGGCGAGCCGATCCTGCAAATCTCGCAGAAGCTGAGGGACGGCCCTGCCCTCGCCTGGTCGGAGATCGTCGCCACCTTCGGCCTGTTCGCCACGATCTTCGGGACGTCGCGCTTCAGGGCCGAGTCCACCGGCCTGGCCGTCGGCCTCTACATCACCGCGGCCTATTGGTTCACCGCCTCGACCTCTTTCGCCAACCCGGCGGTGACGATCGCGCGGACCCTGTCGAACACCTTTGCCGGCATCGCGCCGGCATCCGCCCCAACGTTCATCGCCGCGCAGCTGATAGCCACCGTCGTCGCGACCGGCCTCTTCGGATGGCTATTCAAGGAGGAACCCGCCCATGGCTGAGCCCGATTTCCCGATCACCTTTTATCACAACCCCGACTGCGGGACCTCGCGCAACGCCCTGGCGATGGTGCAGTCAGCCGGCTACACGCCGACGGTCGTCGAATACCTGCAGACCGGCTGGGCGCGAGATCAGCTCGAGGACTTGATGGCCAGGGGCGGCGCCACCCCGCGCGACTGGCTTCGGGCCAAGGGAACGCCGGCGGAAACGTTAGGCTTACTCGCGAACGATGTCCCTGATGACGTCTTGCTCGACGCGATGGTTGCACACCCAATTCTGGTGAACCGCCCGGTCGTAGTGACGCCCAAGGGAGTGAAGCTGTGCCGTCCCTCCGAGGTCGTGCTGGATTTGCTGGACCGCAAGCCAGATTCCTTCACCAAGGAAGATGGCGAAGTCTTTCAGCAATGATGCCGAGCGTCCCTTCAATGGACAGCGACCGACAGGAAGCAACCCCTGTCGGGTGTTCGGAAGGTCAAGTTGCGAAAGATTGAAAGGAGATGGGGTTACGCACGGGACGGTCGGGCGACAAGGTGCGCTGCCACCAACCGAGATGCTGAAACTCGCCGAACTTGAAGCCGATGTCGGAAAATGTGCCGATATATCGGAAGCCCATGGCCTCATGCAGGCCAACGCTCTTCTCATTGGGCAAGACTATGCCCGCAAAGGCGGAATGGAAACCCTGCCGAGTTAGAAGCTCTAGCAATTCGGCGTAAAGCGCCCGTCCTATTCCCTGACGATGCGCGCTCCCATCCACGTACACCGTGGTCTCGACGGACCAACGGTATGCTGGCCTGGGTCGATGCTGACTTCCGTATGCATAGCCAAGCAGGTTCTTTCCGTCGTCGAACACGAGATAGGGATAGAGCTCGAGGATGGCTGCCATTTTCGCAGCCGTCTCCGCAGGCGTAGGTGGTGTTTCCTCAAAGGAGATCGCGGTCTCGGTGACGTAGGGGGCAAGCATTGCAGCGATGGCTTCGGCATCCGCCTCCGTTGCGACCCGAATACCAGCCATGCCAACCTCCGCTGTCGTGAAAGGTCAGCTTGCAGTCAGGGCGCCAATGGCCGCAAGCCGCCATTGCGGGCGTTCAGGAGCAGCGCGGTCGCGCGCCCTCTCCACCCCTCGCTCTTCGCCGGGCTGACGCCGGGCTCGGCGAGCGGTCCCCCTCTCCCGTTCGCTGACGCGAACGGGAGAGGTCGTGGGCCTATTCGACCAGGGCCGTTTCCGTGGAGTCCTTGCCCTCTTCGGGCGAGACCTCGATCACCACCGGCGAGGCCGGGTTGGGCGGGGCGTCGATGTCGAACACCAGCTTGCCGTCCTTCAGCTCCACGCGCACGTGGCCGCCGCGGACCAGCTTGCCGAACAGGATCTCGTCGGCGAGCGGCTTCTTGATGTGCTCCTGGATCACCCGGGCCAGGGGCCGGGCGCCGTAGAGCTCGTCGAAGCCGTTCTTGGCCAGCCAGTCGGTCGCGTCTTCCGAAGTCTCGATGGTGACGTGGCGGTCGGCCAGCTGGGCTTCCAGCTGGATGACGAACTTCTGCACCACCAGGCGGATGATCTCGGGGGTGAGGGCCTTGAACGCCACCACCGCGTCGAGGCGGTTGCGGAATTCAGGGGTGAACACCCGCTTGATCGCCTGTTCCTCCTCGTCCTCGGCGCGGCCCCGGCCGAAGCCGATGGTGTTGCGCTGGGCGTCGGCGGCGCCGGCGTTGGTGGTCATGATCAGGATGACGTTGCGGAAGTCGACCTTCTTGCCCACCGCATCCGTCAGCACGCCATGGTCCATGACCTGCAGCAGGATGTTGTAGACGTCCGGGTGCGCCTTCTCGATCTCGTCCAGCAGCACCACCGCGTGCGGATGCTGGTCCACCGCGTCGGTGAGCAGGCCGCCCTGGTCGTGGCCGACGTAGCCCGGAGGCGCGCCGATCAGCCGCGAGACGGTGTGCCGCTCCATGTATTCCGACATGTCGAAGCGCAGCATCTCGATGCCCAGGGTCTGGGCCAGCTGCTTGGCCGTCTCGGTCTTGCCGGTGCCGGTGGGGCCCGAGAACAGATAGCAGCCGATCGGCTTCTGCGCGTCCCGCAGGCCGGCCCGCGCCATCTTCATGGCGGAGCTGAGCTGCACGATCGCGTCGTCCTGGCCGAACACCGCCCGCCTCAGGTCGGCTTCCAGCTGGCGCAGGGATTCGGTGTCGGACTTGGACACCGACTTCGGCGGGATGCGGGCGATCTTGGCCACCACGGCCTCGATCTCCTTCACGCCGATGGTCTTCCTGCGCCGGCCTTCAGGCAGCAGCATCTGCGAGGCGCCGGCCTCGTCGATGATGTCGATCGCCTTGTCCGGCAGCTTGCGGTCGGTGATGTACTTGGCCGACAGCTCCACCGCGACCTTGAGGGCCTCGTTGGTGTACTTCAGCTTGTGGAAGTCCTCGTAGTAGGACTTCAGCCCCTTGAGGATCTTGATGGTGTCCTCGATGGTCGGCTCGTTCACGTCGATCTTCTGGAACCGGCGCACCAGGGCCCGGTCCTTCTCGAAGTGCTGGCGGAACTCCTTGTAGGTGGTGGAGCCCATGCAGCGCAGCGTGCCCGAGGCCAGGGCGGGCTTGAGCAGGTTGGACGCGTCCATGGCCCCGCCCGAGGTCGCCCCCGCGCCGATCACCGTGTGGATCTCGTCGATGAACAGGACGGCGTTGGGATGCGCCTCCAGCTCCTTGACCACCTGCTTGACCCGCTCCTCGAAGTCGCCGCGGTAGCGGGTGCCGGCCAGCAGCGCGCCCATGTCGAGCGAGAAGATGGT
>DASYBX010000024.1:0-13100 GCA_036500495.1 Caulobacteraceae bacterium | reverse complement strand
TACCTGCGTCCGGTCAGCTGGCGGGGCCCCGAGGCCATCGGCGTGGCGGCCCAGGGCACCAAGATCCACACCGCCGTGGCGGCCTGGAACTGGCCCAGCTACTTCGCCCCGGAACAGCGCATGAAGGGCATCCGCATGACCCGCGCCAAGTACGCCCGTCCGGCGCCCAACACCGCGCCGACGGAGTCCAAGGCGGCGGGCCTCTACATGATCTGCACGGTGTCCAAGCACCTGGCGGAGAAGGCCGGCTACGCCGACGCCCTTATGCTGGACTATCGCGGCTATGTGGCCGAGGCCACCGGGGCCAACATCTTCTTCGTCCGCGACGGGGCCCTGCACACCCCCACGCCCGACTGCTTCCTGAACGGCATCACCCGCCAGACGGTGATCAAGCTGGCCAAGAAGAAGGGCGTCGAGGTGATCGAGCGGCACATCCAGCCGGACGAGCTGTCGACCTTCGATCAGTGCTTCCTCACCGGCACCGCCGCAGAGCTGACGCCGGTGTCGGAGATCGCCGAGCACAGCTTCAGGCCGGGCAGTCTGACCTTCGATCTGATGGAGGGATATTCCCAGCTGTGCCGGGGTGAACTGGCCCCGGCCTGAGCCTGTCCAGGGCCCTTTCGGGGATACGCGTATGAGCGGCCGCGGCTGACAACAGCTGCGGCCGCAGTCGCGTCAGGCTCACTGCAAACCCTTGCGCCCAGGGCTGGACCAGCAGGCGCGAGAGCAGGGCCGCGCCCCTGACCCTCGGGCCGAGGTCGCGCGCGAGCCTGAGCTGGAAGGTGGCCGCGCTTTCGCCCGCCAGCCAGGCCGCCGCCGCCTCGTGGGCGCTGTGCAGGGCGATGCCGAGGCCGTCTCCGGCGAAGGACGGGATCACCGCCGCCTGGTCGCCGAGGCGCCAGAGGCCGTCCTCGGGGCGGGCCACATGGCCGTAGGGAATGGCCGAGATGGCCAGGGGCCTTGGCCACATCGCCTGGCTCCCGGCGAGCCGGCGGGCCAGCGGGGGGTAGTTGGTCATCAGGTTGCGCAGCAGGGTCCCCCAGGCCGAGCCGCCGTCGAGCTGGCGCCGGCCGATCACTAGGCACAGGTTGGCGAGGCCGCCCTCGATCGGCTCCAGCCCTGCATAGCCGCCGGGGAACAGGTGCAGTTCGACCGCGCCCTCCAGGGCGGCCGACTGGCTGGCGGCGAGCCGCAGGTGCATCTTGAAGCCGACCAGGTCGCCGTGCAGGCCGGGCGGGCGCCGGCGGCCCTTCAGGTCGTGCTTGCCGGTGGCGAGGAAGGCCGAGCCGGCCCGGGCCTCAGCCCCGCCGTCCAGGGCGGCGCGCCAGCCCTCGTCCAACCGCTCCAGGCCCTTGACCTTTCGGCCCCGGCGCAGCTCGACGCCGGCGCGGGAGGCAAGCCACAGCAACGCCTCGTCCAGCCGCCGGCGCGACAGACTGAAGGCGGGAAAGGGCAGGGCCTGCTCGGCGAAGGGCCCCTGGGCCGCCAGGCGCATGCGATGGATGGCCACGGCGCCGAGGGCGGGCAGGTCGAGGCCCAGGCGCTGCAGATAGGCGGCCGCCTCGCCGCTGATGAACTCGCCGCACACCTTGTCGTGCGGCCCGGCCTCGCGCTCGACCAGCATCACCCGCCGCCCGGCCCGCGCCAGCAGGGTCGCCAGGGCCGCGCCCGCCGGCCCGCCGCCGATGACCAGAGCCTCGGTCGTTGGCGCCTCAGCGCTCACCGCGCACCCGCGACACGCACAGGCGGAACGGGAACCAGGGCTCGATGCGCGCCTGGTGCACGCCGGCCCTGGCCAGCAGCACGGTCCAGTCCCCGGGGCGGAAGGCGCGGCGGATCGAGACCGGCCCGTCGTGCACCACGAACCGGTGCCAGAGCATCACCCGCGAGAGCAGGGCGAACCCGTAATAGCTGAAAGGATGTCGTTCCAAATCATTGATGAACCAGCCAATCTTGGCGTTGACCTCCTGCCATTCCAGGAACCTCACCACCTCCATGTCGTCCAGGTGGTGGGTGAACAGCGACGAGAGCACGATGTCGGCTCCGCCCCGGTGGTCGAACAGGTTCTCGGTGAGGAACTGGATTCCGGCCGATCCCGATGCGCGTTCGGCCGCCTGCTCCGACCAGGCGTTGAGGTCCAGCGCCTGCAGGCGCACGTCGAGGCTGCGCGCCTTGGCCCATCGGCCAACCTTGCGCAGGGTGTCGGCATAGCCCGAACCCACGTCGAGGATCACCACCGGGCGATCCTGCGGCCACAGGCCCCCGTCGTGGATACGGTTCAGGAAGGCGATGGTCGGGCGATAGGCCAGGGTCATCCGGTTGACCTTGGCCAGGTCGACCAGGCAGGCGCGCCAGGTCTCGAAGTCGACCCCCGGGTCGTCCATCATCTCCAGCATCCGGGAGCGCCGGCTGAAGTCGCGGGGCGGTGAAGGAAGGGCCGTCGCCACGGTCAAGCCTGGCTGAACAGCATGGTCTCGGCGGTGAGGCCGGGCCCGAAGGCCATGGCGCACCCGCGCGCGCCCTTCTCGCCGGGCTCGTCGATCAGGGCCTTGAGCACGAACAGCACCGTGGCTGACGACATGTTGCCGAACCGGCGCAGCACTTCACGAGAAGCCGCCATAGCCTTGGGCGGCAAGGAGAAAGCCGCTTCGACCGCATCCAGTACGGTGCGGCCGCCGGGATGGATCGCCCAGAGGTCGAAGGCCTCGACGCCCGAGCCCTTCAGGATGCGCGCCTGGCTGTCGTCCAGGGCATGGCGGATGGAGGCCGGGACCTGACCGGACAGGTACATGTCGAAGCCCCCGTCGCCGATGCCCCAGGTGATCTGGTCGGCGGCGGCGGGGACGACCTCGGCGTGGAAGCTCTCGAGCTCCAGGCCGGTCGGCTCGGCCGAAACCAGGGCCGCCGCGCAACCGTCGCCGAACACCAGGAAGGTCAGCACCTGCTCCAGGTCCGAGGTCTCCTGCAGGTGCAGGGTGCAGAGCTCCAGGCTGACCACCAGCACCTTGGCCTGCGGCTCCGAGCGCACCACATGGCGCGCCAGCTTCAGGGCGCTGATGGCGGCGTAGCAGCCCATGAAGCCGACGATGGTCCGCTCGGTTTGCGGCTTCAGCCCCAGGCCCTCGACCAGTTGCAGGTCCAGCCCCGGCGCCGAGAAGCCGGTGCAGGTGGTGACGATCACATGGGTGATCGCGTCCCGGTCCTCGTCGGACAGGTTCAGGCCGTGCGCGGCCTTCAGCGCCAGGGCCGGAGCCTTGTCCTCGAAGCGCTGCATGCGCTGGGCGGTAGAGGGGAAGGCGCCGCGCACGTAGAAGTCGTCGGTGTCCAGGCCCGAGTTCGAGCTCAGCGGGCGCGGCTGCACCGTGGAGAAGCGGTGCTCGATCTGGCTGCGGTCGGCCATGCGGCGGAACAGCACCTGGCTGCGGCGGTCGGTGAGCAGGGTCTCGGCGAACTGCACGAAGGGTTCATGCACGTCGTGCTCGGGGACCGCAGTGGCGATCCGATTGAGGTAGGCCGCCATGCTGAACTCCTTCGGGCTAAGTGGCACTGGTGGTTAATGCCCGGCGGCGTCGGTTCGGTGCAGCGCGGCGGCCGGACGCGTCTTTTTTTGGATGCGCCAGCGTTCCGAGGTGGTCCAGGCGCTGTGCACGAGCAGGGCCGAGAGGCCGCCGGCCACGGTGCCGATCACCCGGTTGACCGCGACCACCGGCTCGGGGATGCCGGCCAGGGTGAGCATGAAGGCGATGTAGGCGGTGATGCAGACGCTGTAGGCGAGGTAGTTCACGCGCAGCAGGGAATAGGATCCGAACGCGGCGGCCACGATCATGACCGCTGTCATGGGCTCGGCCGGCCGCAGATAGGCCACCGCCAGGGTCGCCACGCCGGCGCCGCCAAGGGTGCCGAGCACCCGCTGCACGCCGCGCTTGAGGGTGTCGCGGAAGGCGGGCTTGAGCAGGATCAACAGGGTCATGGGCGCCCAGTAGCCATTGGGCAGGTCGAGGCGGCTGGCGATCAGGTCGAGCCCGCCGACCGAGGCGGCCAGGACCACGGCGTAGCGGCCGGTGGGCGCGCGCCACGACAGGTGCCGGCGCAGCAGGCGGCCGGCGGTGCGCAGGGGCGCGCGGGGCAGGGGCTGGCTGGCCGCTTCAGGCAGCCAGGGCAGGGCCCGGACGGCGCCGACGATCAGCACCTGCAGCCCGCCTCCTGCCAGGACCAGAAGCGCGCGTTCGGTCCCCGCCAGCAGCGTGCCGGGCCGCGAGCCGGCCACCAGCATGGCGATCACCCACTGCAGCACCGTCCACCAGGCGCCGGCGCCCAGGGTGGTGGCGAGGCCGCAGAACCCTGCCCACAGGGCCAGCAGCAGGGCGAACGGCACGGCGTGGGCGCCGAGCACCGAGCCGACCAGGGCCGAGACGGCCATCCCCATGGCGGCGAGGATCATCGGCAGGGCGCGCAGGGTCGACAGCTGCTGGAAGGCCCCGAACCCTACCGACAGGGCGCCGCCCGCCGCCACCATGCCCGCCGCCGAATGGCCGGCCGCGATGCCGCCCATGAGACTGATGGCGATCGCCGGCAGGCACAGCAGGGCCGTCCCGATTCCGCCGTTGGTCCAGCGCAGGGGCGAGCCCAGGCGCGCGAAGGCGAAGGGCGGCTTGGGCGAAGGACCTTGGGGCTTGGAGGCGGCGGCGGCGGGCGAGGGACGCTCCTGTCGCTGGGCGTGGCGGGGATAGGCCAAACGCACGTCAGGATGGGGCGTTGCCGCCACAGGCGCCAGGGGAATCGCGGCGCGCCCAAGAAATCTCGCGCCCGTAATTTGGGCGAAAGCAAAGTTTGGCGCCTTAATGATCGGCGTTCGCCGCTGCAGGGGGGCAAGCGGGGAACGTTGCGGCGCTTTCACGCGCTCCATCGGCAATGCTCAGCTCCATTGGGGCCGAGCAAAGGAGGCTCTCCATGGCGACCGCCACTCCCCCGCGCAGCATCGCCGTCGCCGCCAAGGCCGATGACCGGGCGTGGCGCGGCCGCACCCTGCTCGCCGGCGCGGTCCTGACCCTGGGCGTGATCGGCGTCAGCGCCATCAACCTCGACTGGAGCGACGGCGCGGCCCTGGCCCTGGGCCAACTCGCCGGCATGGTCGCGCCGGTCGCCGGCCTGGGCCTGCTGGTGTGGAGCGCGGCCGCCCTGGCGGGCCGCAAGCGCTGAGCTTTGTCGCAGAAGCGTTTGCGACGGCCCCTGCGCGTGCTAACCGGGCCGATGCTGCGGAGGGCCCGTAGCTCAATGGTTAGAGCCGGCCGCTCATAACGGTCTGGTTGCTGGTTCGAGTCCGGCCGGGCCTACGCAGCGTCTTGAACGCTCGCTCGGTCCCGCATGGCCTGTATTCTTTCGCTCTCGACGAGCCGCTACGCCGTTCAGGTCAGCGACCGGCGGCCCGTGCGCGCGGCGGCGGGCGGCCAAGGGACGGATCCTGGCGATTCGGCGAGCGACGCGGTCATCTTCATCGGCTCCGACGGCGCCGTGTCGATCGGCTATACCGGCGCCGCCCACGTCGGTGGACAGCCGGGCGGCCAGGCGGCGACCGACGGGGTGGCGGACGCCGTCTACCGTATCCGTCGGGCGCTGGCCGCGGCTCCCGAGCCGGCCGGCGAACTGGAGATCCTGGTCTGCGGCTTCCGCTGCAAGGCAGACCGGTGGCTGCCCGTGAACCTCAGGGTGCGCCATACGCCGGGCAAGTCGGCGCGGGCGCTCGGCCGGGTACGCCTCGGAGCCCGACACCCGGGCTCGCGTCAGGTGGTGGCCGCGGCGGTCGGTTGCCCGCCGACCCTGTCGGAGTTCGCGGTGGCCCTCGGCCGGCTCGCCAGTCGCGCCAGTCGTTTCATGACGGCGGACGAGGGCGCGGCGATGCTGGCGGGTCTCGTGCGCACCGTCGCGGCCCGCGACCATGGCGTGGGCGCCGACCTGATGACCACCATCATCCAGCCGCCCGGGGCGGGCCCCCTGATGTGCCGGTTCTCACCCTTGCACTACGGAACCGGGATCGCCCTGCGCAAGACCAACGCAGTGTCGCTGAGGACGCCGCGGCTGCTGCCCCTGGGGACCGCGGAATGCTCGCCCTGGATCATCGGCCGGCAGGCGGTGCTCGGGCCGGCGGCGTTCCATGGCGGCTCCGGACCGACCCTGCAGGCCGACGGCTATGTCGTCACGGTGGAGTCCGGCCGTCCGGAACCGATGACGGCCCAATGGCGCCGTCCACGCCACGCGGCCACGGCGGTCTAGCCGCCGCGAGGGCGCCGCCCTGCCTTGGCCCTAGGAACTCCCGCTGTGCGCAGGGGTTCAGCCCGTCTACCCCGGAAGGGAGCCAGGCGATGGACGATGCGCGCGGACCCAGCCGCAGGGGCCTTCTGGCCGGCGCCGCCGGCTTGGCGGGCGCCGCGGCCCTGCATCCGCCCGAAGCGGAAGCCGAGCGCAAGGCCGGGCAGGCCGGCGCCGTGCCGATGACCCTGGAGGTCAACGGCCAGCCGCACCGCGTCACCCTCGACGTGCGCACCTCCCTGCTCGACGCACTGCGGGAACACCTGCAGCTGACCGGCTCCAAGAAGGGCTGCGACCAAGGCCAGTGCGGCGCCTGCACCGTGCACGTCGACGGCCGGCGGGTGCTGTCGTGCCTGACGCTGGCGGTGGCGGTGCAGGGCAAGACGATCACCACCATCGAGGGCCTGGCGCCGGCCGGCGGCGGCCTGCACCCGATGCAGACGGCGTTCATCGAGCACGACGGCTTCCAGTGCGGCTACTGCACCCCCGGCCAGATCATGTCGGCAGTGGCCTGCGTCGCCGAAGGGCACGCGCATACAGACGCGGAAATCCGCGAATACATGAGCGGCAACCTCTGCCGCTGCGCCGCCTATCCGCGCATCGTCGAGGCGGTGAAGCAGGGCCGCGACCGGATGGGACAAGCTTCCGGGGGGAAGGCCTGATGCGCCCGTTCGTCTACGACCGCGCCGCTGACGCCGGCGAGGCCGCGCGCCTTGGCCGCGACACCGGCCAGGGCCAGACCGCCGCGCGCACCCAGTT
Source organism: Caulobacteraceae bacterium (assembly GCA_036500495.1). Taxonomy (GTDB): domain Bacteria; phylum Pseudomonadota; class Alphaproteobacteria; order Caulobacterales; family Caulobacteraceae; genus BOG-938. The sequence continues at coordinate 6,035 of DASYBX010000024.1, read as the reverse complement.
CCTGGCCGGCGGCACCACCCTGATCGACCTGATGAAGCTCGACGTCCTGCGCCCCGAGCAGGTGGTCGACATCAATCCGCTGGAGAGCCGGCACGGCGCCATCGAGGTCGGACCCGACGGCCTTCGGCTCGGCGCCCTGGCGCGGATGTCGGCGGCGGCGGACCATCCGGCGGTGCGGCAGGCCTATCCCGTCATCGCCCAGGCCCTCGACCAGGCCGCCAGCGCGCAGCTGCGCAACATGGCCAGCCTCGGCGGCAACCTCCTGCAGCGCACCCGTTGCCCCTACTACCGCGACACCAGCTGGGAGGCCTGCAACAAGCGCACCCCCGGATCCGGTTGCGCGGCGATCGGGGCGGTCAACCGCAACCACGCGGTGCTGGGCGTCGACGACAGCTGCATCTCGCAATACCCCGGCGACCTGGCCGTGGCCCTGATCGCGCTGGACGCGGAGCTGGAGCTGGAGGGCGCGCGCGCCCGGCGACTGCCGCTCGCCGAACTGCACCGGGCGCCGAGTGGGCGGCCGGACGTAGAGACCAACCTCGAGCCCGGCGAACTGATCACCGCCATTCGCGTTCCAGCCGGGCCGTGGACCCGCCGCTCGCTCTACCTGAAGGTGCGTGACCGGGCGTCCTACGAGTTCGCCATCGCCTCTGCCGCCGTGGCGCTCGACCTCGACGGGGACCGTGTGCGCCAGGCGCGCATCGGCCTCGGCGGCATGGCCTATCGCCCGTGGCGTTCGCACGAGGCCGAGGCGGTGCTCACCGGCAAGACCCTGACGCGGGAACTGGCCGAGGCGGCGGCGCGCGAGGCGCTGAAGGGTGCGGTCCCCCACGGCGGCAACGATCACAAGCCGGAGCTCGGCCGCAGGACCTTGGTCAGGGCGCTGCTCGAAGCCCAGCGGTTGGGAGCCTGATCATGCCCGATGACGCCTCCCTATTCGGTAAGTCCGTCACCCGCATCGACGGCCCGGCCAAGGTCACGGGTGCGGCGCGCTACGCCTCCGACGAACCGACGCCCCATCCGGCCTACGCCTACCTCGTCACCAGTTCGGTCTCGCGGGGGCGGCTCAGGACGCTGAAATTGGAGGCGGCGAGGGCGGTTCCCGGCGTGCTCGACATCCTCACGCACGACAACGTGGGCGATCAGGCCGAGCCGCCCGAACCGTTCGGCGGCGGCTCGGGAACCACCACCACGCTCGAAACCGACCAGGTCTGGCACGACGGCCAGATCATCGCCGTGGTGCTGGCCGACAGTTTCGAGGCGGCGCGGGAGGCCGCGCACAAGGTCGAGGCGGACTATGCGGCCGAGGCGCCCAGCGCCGGGTTCGACAGCCCGGGCGTCACCCGCGCGCCGGCCAAGGGCAAGGCCAGGAAGAAGGGCGACGTCGCCGGAGCCTTCGCCCAGGCGCCGGTGAAGATCGACGCCCGCTATTCGACGCCGACCCAGCATCACAACCCGATCGAGCTGTTCACCACCACTTGCGTGTGGGACGGGCCGAAACTGACCATCTACGAGCCCAGCCAGTTCATGTACGGGCTGAAGACCGCCGTGGCCAAGCAGCTGAAGATGGACCCGGCCGACGTCCGCACCATCTCGCGCTACGTGGGCGGGGCGTTCGGCTCCAAGGGCGGGACCAGTTCGCGCACCGCCTGGATCGCCATCGCCGCCCGCCGGCTGGGCCGGCCGGTCAAGCTGGTCGCCACCCGCGACCAGGGCTTCACCATCGCCACTTACCGAGCCGAGACGCGGCAGCACGTGCAACTGGCCGCCGGCCGCGACGGGCGGCTGGTGGCCCTGCGCCACGAGGGGCAGGAGGTCACCTCGCGACCGTCCGACTACAACGTGGCCGGGACCGAGACCACGGCGCGGGTGTACGCCTGCCCCAACATCGAGACGGCGGTCGAGGTGGTCCACGCCGATCGCAGCACCCCCGGCTTCATGCGCGCGCCGCCCGACACGCCCTACATGTTCGGTCTGGAGTGCGCCATGGACGAACTCGCCCACGAACTGGGCATGGACCCGGTCGAACTGCGGCGCGTCAACGACACCGCGACCGATCCGCTGGACGGCAAGCCCTATTCCAGTCGCTCGCTGATGAAGTGCTTCGACGAGGCGGCGCGGGCGTTCGGCTGGGGCCGTCGCAACCCGACGCCCGGCGCGATGCGCGAGGGCGACTGGCTGGTCGGCTATGGCTGCGCCACCGCCTGCTACCCGTCCAACATCGGCCCGGCCGCCGCGCGCCTGTCGGTGAGTCCGGACGGCAAGGTCAGGGTGCAGCTGGCCGCCCACGAGATCGGCACCGGCGCCTACACCACCGTGGCCATCGCCGCCGCCCGCGCCCTGGGCCTGAAGGTGGACGACGTGACCGTGTCGCTGGGCGACAGCGACCTGCCCCCCGTGCCGGTGGCGGGCGGCTCGAACAACGCCGCCAGCACGGTCCATGTGGTGCTGAAGGCCTGCGAGCAGGTGCGCGCTCGGCTGGCCGTCGCCGCGGTGGCCGACCGGGCCGGCCCCTTCGCCGGCGACGACCCGGGCAAGCTCAGGCTGGAGGACGCCGCCCTGGTCTGGTCGAACCAGCACGAGCCCCTGGCCAAGGCCCTGGGCCGCGTGGCCTCCGGCGCGCTGGAGGTCTACGCCGAGAACGTGCCCGAGGGCTTGCCGCCCGACAGCGTGGCCAAGCTGGCGCAGGGGCAGGCGGCGATGGCGCGCGGCACGGGCCGCAAGGACGTGACCGCCTACGCCTTCGGCGCTCACTTCGTGGAGGTGCGGGTGCATGCGCTCACCTGCGAGATCCGCACGCCCAGGGTGGTCAGCGCCTTCGCGGCGGGGACCATCGTCAACCCTCTGACGGCCTACAGCCAGTTCATGGGCGGGGCCATCTGGGGCCTGTCCTCGGCCCTGCACGAGGCCACCGAGGTCGACCCGAAGACCGCCCGCTTCGTCAACCGGAGCCTGGCCGATTACCTGGTGCCGGTGAACGCCGACGTCCCCGACGTGAAGGTGCTGATCGTGGCGGAGGACGACGACCGCGTGAACCCCGCCGGCATCAAGGGCATCGGCGAAATCGGCATCGTCGGCATGAACGCGGCGGTGGCCAACGCGGTGTTCAACGCCACCGGCAAGCGCGTCCGCGACCTGCCGATCCGGTCAGAAAAGCTTCTCTAGCGGCAGGCTCGACGCGGGCGTGCGTTACAGGCGATGGTCGGCGCCCGAAGAGCAACGCCGGGCCTCGCCAGCATGATCACCGCCTTTCCCAAACCCGACGAGTCCCGTCTGGAGGACGCCGTCTGGATCGACCTGACGTCGCCGAGCGAGGACGAGGTCTCCCAGGTCGAGCTGGCCACCGGCCTGACCGTGCCGAGCCGCGAGGAGGTCAGCGCCATCGAGGCCTCCAGCCGCCTGCAGCGGGTGGGCAAGGCGCTCTACCTGTCCGCGCCCCTGCTGACGGCCGGCGACACCGTGCAACTGTCGCCGGCGGGCTTCGTGCTGACGCCGGAGCGGCTGATCACGCTGCGCTTCGACAAGGTCGGCGCCTTCGACCTGGCCGCCGGCCATATGACGGCCGACCCGGACGTGACCGGGTTCGGGGCCTTCACCTGCCTGTTCGAGTCGATCGTCGACAAGCTGGCCGACGGGCTGGAGCTATTGGGGGCCGAGCTCGACCACGTGTCGCACAAGGTGTTCCACCAGAAGGACTACCGTCGCGGGGCGGCCAAGGAGCTGGGCCAGCGCCAGACCTTGGCCAAGGTCGGCCGCATCGGCGAGCGGCTGTCGCAGGTGCGCGACGTGTTGCTGAGCGTGGGCCGGATCGTGCCCTTCGTGCTGGAGGTGCGCCAGGGCGAGACGCCCGAGCCCATCGCCGCCCGCCTGAAGGCCGTGCGCCAGGACATCGCCTCGCTCAACGACTACGAGGCGCACCTGGCCAACAAGGTGCAGTTCCTGCTCGACGCCGTGCTCGGCTTCATCAACATCTCGCAGAACGACATCTTCAAGGTGCTCACCGTCTGGTCGATCGTCGGCATCCCGCCCACCCTGGTCGCGGGCATCTACGGCATGAATTTCAAGTCCATGCCGGAGTTGAATTGGGCCTGGGGCTATCCATTTGGTTGGGCATTGATTCTGATCAGCGCCCTGATCCCGCTCGGTTGGTTCAAATGGAAAGGTTGGGTTTAATCCATTTCACGGACCGCGGATATTTGGGATAGTGTCCTGCCAGGGCGTCATTCTTCCCGGGGGCGGACATGAAGCCAGAGCCCTTGCCGCGCGGAATCCTTGCGGTGAATGGACTGATCGTCTTCGAAGGCCTGCTCAGGATGATGCGGGCCGCGGGGGACACTTACGGCCACGATTACGAAGCGATCCTGATCTACTGGTCGGTGATCGTGGCCAGCGTCGGCCGCTACCTGCGCAACGACGACCAGGTCAAGCTGATCGAAAGCGGCGGGAGCCCCCTACCGCCCGAAGAGCACCATTCGATCAGCGCCCGCGCCATCGCCGAGGCCACCGGCCTGCCGCGCGAGACGGTGCGCCGCAAGATCGCGGCGATGGTCGCCGACGGCTTCCTGGTGCAGGACGCCCGCGGGGTGCACACCATGCCGGGCCTGCTCGACCAGCGCGGCAACGGCGCCTTCATCAGCGTGGCCAGTCGCGAGGTGAAGCGCATGGCCCAGTCGATGGAGACCATGCTCCACCTGCAGGAACGCACGACGGGCAAGCCGACACCCGACTGAACAGAGGCTAGAGCCAATCGACCCAGACTGGGCCGTGGACGGTGGCGTGATCCGTTTCGGGACACTATTTGCGCCGTTCAGTCGTATTCTACCTGATATCGTGCTTGGCGGCGCCCTGACGGACCGCCAGATCATCCCCCCGGTTCCCGACATGACTCACCTGACCAACATCAGCGAAGAGGCCAGCCTTGTGCTGGTCGCCGAACTGATCTCGGTGCTCGAAAAGGAGCGCCAGGCCCACGGCGGGCCCAGCCTGGTGGCGGCCCTCAAGGCCGCCGTGGCCCAAGCCTTCACCCACAACCCGCCCGCATCCCCGGGCCTGCGCATCGGTCTGGCCGACGCCCAGCTCGTGCTCGAATGGGCGGAGAAGGCGGCGGCCGAACGCCAGGGCGCCCGTCCCGACGATCGAGAGGCAAAGCCCGGCGAGGGGCGCTGATCAGTCCAGCGAAGGCTTGCCGCGCATGGCCTTGACGCCCGAGCGGCTGGCCTTGCCCTGCAGCCGTCTCAACTTGGAGGCATAGGTTGGCCGGGTCTTCTTGCGCGGCTTGGGCGTCTCGGTGGCCTTCCGGATCAAGTCGACCAGCCGCTCGACCGCGTCCTGGCGGTTTAGTTCCTGCGAGCGATGGCCCTGGGCGAACAGCACCAGCACCCCCTCCAGCGTCAGCCGGCTGCCGGCCAGGCGCTCCAGGCGCAGGCGCACCTCGTCCGGCAGGGACGGGGAGCCCCGCACGTCGAACCTCAGCTCGATCGCCGTCGAGGTCTTGTTGACGTGCTGGCCGCCGGGCCCGGAAGCGCGGGCGTGGCGGATCTCGATCTCGTCCTCGTCGATCGCCAGGGCGTCGGTGACCGGGATCACGGCGCGCCGCCGAACAGGGGCAGGGCGGGGGGCGCGGTGCGCTCGGGGCTGTCCTTGGCCACCTGCAGGGTTCCGGCCGGCCCCGGTTTGAGGATCTCCGCCTCTGGCGCCCCCGACAGCCAGCCGGCCCAGGCCTCTCGCGGCACGAGCACGACCTGGCGGTTGTGGTAGGGCGCCATGTCCGGACCCGGTTCGGTGGTCAGCAGGGTGAAGCGCTCGGCGCCGTCGCCGTGGCGACGCCACAGGCCCGCCAGGCAGAACCACGGCTGGGCCGTCTCGGTGAAGCGCCACCGCGTCTTGGGCGTGGTGTTGCCGGTGTATTCGTAGAAGGCGGTGGCCGGGACCAGGCAGCGGCCGCGGTCCTCGCCGTTGGCGAAGCGCCGCCCCTCCGAGCGGAAGTTGGTGACCGGCCCCGCCTTGGGCCGTTCGGGAATGAAGCCCCAGCGCAG
>DASYBX010000023.1:0-10839 GCA_036500495.1 Caulobacteraceae bacterium | reverse complement strand
GTTCGACGGCTACCGCGACGAGAACCAGGTCAGTCCGCGGGTCAACGCCGTCTGGGAGCAGGGGGGCACCGCGGTGCACGCCGGCTACGCCCGCTATTTCTCGCCGCCGCCATTCGAGTTGGTCGCCACCCAGACCATCGGCAAATTCGCGGGCACCAGCGCCGCCGCGCCCAACGACCAGTCCACCACCCCCTACGCCGAACGGGACGATTACTACGACATGGGCGTGGTCCAGAAGCTGGGATCACACTTCAGCGTCGGCCTCGACAGCTACTACAAGAAGGCCCGCAACCTGGTGGACGAAGGCCAGTTCGGCGCCCCGATCATCCTGACGCCGTTCAACTACCGCGACGGCATGGCCTATGGCCTGGAACTCGCCGTCAACTACGTCAACGGCCCGCTCAGCGCCTATTTCAACCTGTCCGGCCAGAAAGCCCAGGGCCGCGACATCGTCTCCAGCCAGTTCAACTTCGATCCCACCGACCTGGCCTACATCAAGAACCACTACATCTACCTCGACCACGACCAGCACTACACGGCCTCGGCCGGCGCCTCCTACCTGATCGCGGGGGTGCGGCTGAGCGGCGACCTGGTCTACGGCTCGGGCCTGCGCAAGGACAGCGACGTGCCCAACGGCGGCCAGCTCGCCCCCTACACCCAGGTCAACTTCAGCGTGTCCAAGAGCTTCGATCACCTGCTGGGCGGCCCGCTCGAACTGCGGGTCGATCTCGTCAATGCCTTTGACGACGTCTACGAAATCCGCGACGGTACCGGGGTGGGCGTGGGCGCGCCTCAGTACGGCCCGCGTCGCGGCGTGTTCTTCGGCGTCACCAAGAGCTTCTGACGCCTCTTTTCCGGAGGTCGACCGTGATCCGCACCGCAGTCCTGTCCGTCATCGCCCTGGGCGTCCTGGCCACGCCGGCCCTGGCCCTCGAGGTCCAGTCCGTCCCCGCGCCCCACGCGGCGGGCGGGTCGAACTTCAACGGTGCGAAGCTGCTCGGCATGATGCCGGCCGTGGCGTCCGAAGCCTTCCGTTTCGGGCCCTCGGACCAGGCGCAGCCCAAGGGTCCGACCGTGATCTACGAGCTGAAGTCGGGCAAGCCGGCGGAGCAGATCGACGTCACCAACGCCCGCGACAATCCCTTCATGCCGCAGCCCGAACGGCCCGCCCGACCCGCCCACTGAGTCCGGTCGGGGTGAGCGAACGCTGTGTCGGGAGCCGCATTGCCCCTGGCGACGTGATCCGATAGAAGCCGGCTTAAGGGCGAAGGCGCGCCCCCGACCGCCGGAAAGTACAGATGACCGACACCGTCAACACCCACCAGGCCGAACTGACCGGGGAAGCCCTGTTCTACAGCTCGCCCGAGCCGCTTTCGAAGGAAGCCCACGCCAAGCTGGGCATCCGCAACCTGGAGGCTCCCTATGCCTTCACCGCCCGCACCCATCTGGTGCCGGTGACGGTCACCGAGTTCGGCCCGGCCGCGCTCTGCTATCCGATCATCTTCGTCGGCCCTGAGCGGACCCCTGTGGCGGTGATGGGCGTGAACGCCGACGAGAACCTGTTCGTCGACGAGAAGGGCGCCTACGCCGCTGACGCCTACCTGCCGGCCTACATCCGCCGCTATCCCTTCGTCCTGGCCAACGACGCCGCCGCCCAGCGCATGGTGGTGTGCATCGACTCCAAGGCCCCGATGATCGGTGAGAATCCCGACGCTCCGTTCTTCGAGAACGGCGAGCCCAGCGCCTTCACCAAGGGCGCCATCGACTTCTGCAACAACTTCGAGCAGGAGGCCCAGCGCACCCTGTCGTTCGTGAACCTGCTGAAGGAAAACGACCTGTTCGAGGACAAGACGGCGACCTACACCCCGCCGTCCCCCGACGGCCAGCCGCAGCAGCCCCAGACCATCGCCCAGTACCAGGGCGTGTCGGAAGCCAAGCTCAACGCCCTGCCCGCCGAGAAGCTCAAGGAGCTGGCCAGCAACGGCGCCCTGACCCAAATCCACGCCCACCTGGTGTCGCTGTTCGGCTGGGATCGCCTGATCGTGAAGGCCATGCTGCGCCCCCGCATCCCGGTCGCCGCGAACAACTGATCCTCTACCGCGCAGGCGGAGGAGTTTTCACAAGCCGACTGAAGGGGCGCAGGTCATCTGCGCCCTTTCGCATTTGGGGATGTGGGCGCGCGCCCGTCCGCCTTTCAGGCCATCTCTCCGCCTCGCGGCGGAGGCTTCAGTCGCGCCTGCAGGCGAAGACGCTTCTGGTCAGGCACGAGAACACCAGCCGGCCGGCCTCATCTAAGAGGTCGTGCTGGGCGATGACGATGCCCTTGTCCTCGCCCACCAGGTCCTTGCCCATCACCGTCATACGCCCGCGCAGCAGCTCGCCGGCCGGCGGGTTGCGCGCCCAGCGCAAGGCGTCCACGGCCAGGCGCTTGGTCTGAGGCCAGTTGCGCGTGTTCTCCAGGTCGAGCTTGGCCCAGGCGGCGTAGAGCATGGCGTCGGGCGTGCCCAGCGACAGGTCCCAGCCGGGCGCGAAGGCGTCGGCGAAGGCCTCCACCGCCGCGGGCGACAGGGCCGTGGCCCCGAGGTTGACCACGCGGCCGACCTCTATCTCCTCGAAATACCCGGGCAAGGCTTGGCTCCTTTGACAGGTCACCCCAAATGATGGCCTGTTTCGGCGCTATGCCGAAAGGGCGTTTGCACGCCCCGCAAGGTTCCAGGGAGACCGCCCGTGATCCGCCGCGCCCTCGCCAGCTTGGTGTTTCTAGGCCTCGCGGCCTTCGCTGGCTCCGCGGCCGCCCAGACCGTCGCCCTGCAGCCCCCGCCCGCCGATTTCGTCGCCGGCGCGAGCAAGACCGGCCACCTCGAGGCCGAGCTCGTCCCCGAGACCACCGGGGTCGCGCCGGGCGGCCTGGCCTATGTCGCCATCCGCCAGGACATCCTGAAGGGTTGGCACACCTACTGGCGCAATCCGGGGGATTCCGGCGAGGCCACCTCGGCCAAATGGACCCTGCCCAAGGGCTGGAGCGTCGGCGACTGGGTGTGGCCTGCGCCCCAGCGCCTGCCGCTCGGCCCCCTGATGAATTACGGCTATACCGGCCAGGTGCTGCTGCCGGTCTCCCTCAACGTGCCGGGCGACGCCAAGCCGGGAACCACCCAGACGCTGAAGGCCGACGTCACCTTCCTGGTGTGCGCCGACATCTGCGTGCCCGAAGAAGCCAAGCTGAAGATCGACCTGCCGGTCGTGGCCGGGACGCCGCCGCTCGATCCCAAGTGGGGCGCGGCCATCGACAAGACGTTGACGGGCGCGCCCAAGGCCTCGGGCCTGGACGCCGCGGTCACCTTCGCCGGCCAGGGCCCCAACCGGGTACTGAAGCTCGGCGTCACCGGCGACGCCCTGAAGAACGTCGACCTCAGCCACGCCTATTTCTTCCCCTACGATCCCAAGGCCATCGACCACGCGGCCAAGCAACAGATCGAGAAGGGCCCTGGCGGCCTGACCCTGACGCTCAAGCCCTCCGAGGTCGGCACGGCCGCCACGGCCCCGAGCCTGACCGGAGTGCTGTCGCTGGGGGCCCAGGTCTATGAGATCTCAGCTACGCCGAATCCGATCCCGGCCGAGGCTGGCGGGCTGGGGGCGGTGACGCCCGCGCCGCTTCAGGCCGAGGCGGTGGCGCAATCGACGGCGGGGACCGCGACGCCCGGCGCCGCCATCCCCTCTCCGCCTGGAGCCAACATCGGCCTGCTGGCCGCCGTCGCCTTCGCCCTCGTCGGCGGGCTGATCCTCAACCTGATGCCGTGCGTCTTCCCGATCCTGTCGATGAAGGCCGCGAGTCTGGCCGCCCACGCCCATCAGGAGAAGGAAGCCAGGAGCCAGGGCCTGGCCTTCCTGGCCGGGGTGCTGGCCACCTTCCTGGCCCTGGCGGCCGTGCTGCTGGCGCTCAAGGCCGGCGGCCAGGCGATCGGCTGGGGCTTCCAGTTGCAGTCGCCGGCGGTGGTAGGGGCGCTGGCCCTGATCATGCTGCTGGTGGCGCTCAACATGTCCGGCGTGTTCGAGGCCACCCTGCCGGGCCAGGGCGCGGGCGACGCGCTGGCGGCCAAGGGCGGGCTCGTCGGCGCCTTCTTCACCGGCATGCTGGCCGTGGTGGTGGCCGCCCCCTGCACCGCGCCCTTCATGGCGACCGCCCTGGGCTACGCCCTGACCCAGAGCGCGCCGGCGGCCCTGCTGGTCTTCCTCGGCCTCGGCCTCGGCTTCGCCGCGCCTTTCGTGGCAGTGACCTTCATCCCGGCCCTGATGCGCCTGTTCCCGCGTCCCGGCGCCTGGATGGACACGCTGAAGCACCTGCTGGCCTTCCCCATGTACGGCACGGCCGCCTGGCTGCTGTGGGTGTTCACCCTGCAGACCGGTCCGGGCGCCCTGGCCCTGATGCTGGCGGCTGCGGTGCTGGTAGGCTTCTGCGGCTGGCTGGTGGGCCGCGCCCAGGCCTCGGGCAAGCCCCTGGTTCCCGGTCTCGCCGCGGGCCTGGCCGCCGTCCTGGCCGTCGCCTGCCTGGTCTATGGCGCGCGCGAGACTGCGCCCGCCGCCGTGGCCCAAACCGCTTCAGCCGACCAAGCCGCACCTGCAGAGGCCGGCGGCAAGGAGGCCGCCTCCGAGCCCTTCACTCCCGAAAGGCTGGCCGACCTGCGCGCCCAAGGCAAACCGGTGTTCGTCAACTTCACCGCCGCCTGGTGCGTCACCTGCCAGGTGAACGAGCGCCTGGCGCTGGGCTCGCCCCAGGTGGCCAAGGCCCTGGCCGACGTCGGCGGCGTCTACCTCAAGGCCGACTGGACCAACCACAACGGCGAGATCGCCAAGCTGCTGGCCGAGCACGGCCGGGCCGGCGTGCCGCTCTATCTCGTCTACGGCACGAGCGGAGATCCCGCGGTGCTGCCCCAACTGCTCACCCCCGGCGCGGTGGCCCAGGCGATCCGCGCGGCGGGCAAGAAGGCCTAGGCGCACGGCATAAATATCCGCGGTCGCGCTGAAGCGCCCTCGTGCTACAGGCGTTGCTACTGCATCCGCCATGCCGAGAGTTCAGATGCCCGACACCGCCGAAGCCTGGCGCGCGCTGGAAGACGACGCCGCCGCGGCCAAGAGCCGCTCGATCCTGTCGCTGTTCGAGCAGGAGGCCGGGCGGCTGGAAGGCCTGACGGTCGAGGCCGCGGGCTTGACCCTGGACCTGTCCAAGCAGCCCTGGTCGATGGCCGGCTTCGTGGCGGGGGTGGTGCTGGCGCGGCTGGCCGGGGTGGAGCAGAAGCGCGCCGACCTGTTCTCCGGCTCCGCCATCAACACCTCCGAGGGCCGCGCCGTGATGCACCCGGCCCTGCGGGCGGCCAAGGGCGCCGACTTCTGGGCCAAGGGCGAGCCGGTGTCGGCCGAGGTGGAAGAGGTGAGGGCGCGCATCAAGGCCTTCGCGGACGCCGTGCGGTCCGGCCAGATCGCCGGCGCCACGGGCAAGCCCTTCACCGCCATCGTCCACATCGGCATCGGCGGCTCGGATCTCGGGCCGCGGCTGATGTGGGAGGCGTTGAGGCCGCTCCAGCCGGCCATCGAGCTGCGCTTCGCCGCCAATGTCGACGGCTCGGAGATCGCCCAGGCGCTGGCGGGCCTGGATCCGGCCGCCACCCTGGTGACGGTGGTGTCGAAGACCTTCACCACCCAGGAGACCATGGCCAACGGCCGGGCCGCCCGCGACTGGCTGCGCGCCGCTCTGGGCGCCGACGGCGACCGGCATCTCCTGGCCGTCTCCGCCAACCCCAAGGCGGTGGCCGAGTTCGGCGTCTCCGACGACCGGCTGTTCGCCTTCCGCGACTGGGTGGGCGGACGCTATTCCCTATGGAGCGCGGTGAGCCTGTCCTGCGCCATCGCCCTCGGTTCGGACGCCTTCGAGGGCTTCCTCCAGGGCGGGGCGGCGATGGACGCCCACTTCCTGAAGACGCCGCTGGAGCGCAACGCCCCGGTGGTGCTGGCCCTGGCCCAGGTGTTCAACCGAAACGGCATGGGCCGCGCCGCCCGCGCGGTGATCCCCTACAGCCAGCGCCTGGGCCTCTTGCCGTCGTTCCTGCAGCAGCTGGAGATGGAGTCCAACGGCAAGCAGGCAACCGCGGCCGGCCAGCCCGCGCCGCGCGCCACCGCTCCGGTCGTGTTCGGCGAGCCCGGGACCAACGCCCAGCACGCCTTCTTCCAGATGCTGCACCAGGGGACCGACGTGGTGCCGGTGGAGTTCATCGGCGTGGCCAGGAACGACGAGGGGCCGGCGGGCGCGCACCAGAAGCTGCTCTCAAACCTCCTGGCCCAGGCCGAGGCCCTGATGATCGGCCGCAGCGAACAGGACGTGCGCGCCGAACTGGCCACCAAGGGCCTCGACGAAGCCGCGATCGCCGCCCTGGCCCCCCAGCGCGCCTTCCCCGGCGACCGGCCCTCGACCCTGATCGTGATGGACCGCCTGACGCCGCGCTCGCTCGGGGCCCTGATCGCGCTCTACGAGCACAAGACCCTGGTCGAGGGTTGCCTGTGGGAGATCAACAGCTTCGACCAGTGGGGCGTGGAACTGGGCAAGGCCCTGGCGAACCGCATCCTGCCCGAGCTCGAGGGTGGCCTGGCGCGGCGGCACGACCCGTCCACCAGCGCCTGGATCGAGCGGCTGAAGAGCTGACGAGGGGAGGTCGCGCCGCCCTGTTGGCTACGCCAGCCACACCATCATGCGCGTGGGCGCCGCCTGGCCTCGTGCACGGGAGTGCCGGATCTGCACTTCGCCCGTGTAGAGGAAGCCGGACTTGACCAGCACCGTGGCCGAAGGCGTGTTGTCGGCGAAGTGGCCCGACGCGATCGCCCGGCGGCCCCAGTCCTGCGCCGCCCACTGCAGCGCACCGCCCACCGCTTCGGTGGCGTAGCCTTGGCCCCAGTGCGGCCGGCCGATCCAATAGCCGATCTCCAGCGGCCCCGCGGCCCCGGCCATGCGGTGGAAGCCGATGCAGCCGACCACGCCCTCGCCCTGTCGCTCGATGGCGAAGGTGCGCTCGCGCGCCGGATCCTGGCGCGCCACCAGGGTCACGAACTGGCGAGCGTCGGCCTCGGCGTAGGGATGGGGCATGCGGGTGGTCATGCAGGCGATGGCGTAGTCGCCCGCGAACCGGGCCAGCGCCGGCACGTCGCCGGCCACGGGCGGACGCAGCATCAGGCGGTCGGTGCGGATCTCGGTCCGCGGTTGCGGTCCCCTGGTCGTTTCCGGGCGGTCGATGACGCACATGACCGTCCTCCCTTCTCTATCGACGCGATCTTTGTCCCAGCCGCCTTCAACTTGGATTCTGGCCGGCCAAAACAAAAGCGGGGAGCCCGGCGTTCCGGACTCCCCGCTCTGATTTGCGTCCGGATCGCTGCGATTGAACCGCGCGATCCGTATGGCGACCGCGCCTACTCTGCGGCTTCCGGAGCCGCTACAGGCATCACCGACACATAGGTGCGGTTGTCGCGCTTGCACTGGAACTTCACCTGGCCGTGGGCGGTGGCGAAGAGGGTGTGGTCGCGGCCGAGGCCGACGTTCACGCCCGGGTAGAACTTGGTGCCGCGCTGGCGGACCAGGATGTTGCCGGCCAGCACGTTCTCGCCGCCGAACTTCTTCACGCCAAGGCGGCGGCCATCAGAGTCGCGCCCGTTGCGCGAGGAGCCGCCAGATTTCTTGTGAGCCATGGTGGTGCTCTCCTAAATTCTACAGACGACGCTTATTCGGCGTCGGTCGACTTGGCCTTGGGCGCGGCCTTCTTCGGCGCGGCCTTGGCCTCGGTGGTTTCAGCCTTGGGGGCGGCGGCCTTCTTCGGCGCAGCCGCCTTCTTGGCGGGGGCTTCGGCTTCCGCGGCCGGGGCGGCTTGCACCTTCGCAGCGGCTTTGGCCTTCGGCGCAGCCTTGGCCTTGGCGGCCGGGGCGGCGACCGGCGCGGCGGCGGCTTCGGCCACCGAGCGCAGGTTGCGGGCGCGGGCGTCGAGCACGGCCTTGGTGGTCAGGTCGACCGTGCCGTCCCACTTGGATTCGGTCTTGCCGGCGGCGACCGAGGTCACGCGCAGCACCGACTCGAACTGGCGGTGGCCGCGGGTGCGGCGGTAGCCCTGGCGGCGGATCTTCTTGAAGATCTTCACCTTCTCGCCCTTGCGGGTCTCGATCAGGGTGGCGTTGACCACGGCGCCCGCGACCAGCGGCGCGCCCACGGTCACGTCGGCGCCTTCGCCGACCATGAGCACCTCGTTGAAGGCGACCTCGGCCCCGGCCTCGCCGTCGAGCTTCTCGACGACCAGCACGTCGCCGGCCTGAACCCGGTATTGCTTACCGCCGGTCTTGATCACCGCGTACATCGGTCTAGCCTCAAAAAGTCGCCTGGGCGTGGCCGAACTGGCCGGAAAGCCCATGCCGCAAAAAAGGATGCGCCCGCAGGTCGGGCCGGCGGGCGAGAGCGGCGGAATATACTCAGGGCCGCTCCCGAGTCAACGTGAACTAGAGCCCACGCGTCATGCTCGGAGGTCGGGACGATACACGATCCCGGCGCGGACGGCGATGGCCGGCCTGCGGAGCCTCTAGCCTGTTACAGTATAACAGGATAAAGCTGAGCGAATGGATCATAGCCGGACACATATTGTGACAGGCAGGCCGTCCCTGCTGCAGATGAGCGCCGCCCACCGCCTGGGCCTGGCGCTGATCGCCTGCGCCGTGGTGTGGGCGGCCATCGGCCTGGCCCTGATCTGATGACCCGCATCCGCGTGGAAAGCCTGTCCGTGGGCTACGACCGGCACCCGGCGGTGGTCAGCCTGTCCGGCGTCTTCGAGCCCGCCAGCCTGACCGCCGTCGTCGGCCCCAACGGCTCGGGCAAGAGCACCCTGCTCAAGGCCCTGGCCGGCCACTGCAAGCCGCTGGCCGGCCGCATCGACCTTGGCGGCCTGAAGCCCTCCGAGATCGCCTACCTGCCCCAGGCGCACGGCCTGGACCTCAAGTTCCCCCTGACGCTGGAAGACCTGGTGAGCTTCGGCTTCATCGGCCAGCGCGGCCTGTTCGGCGGCTTCGCCAAGGTCGACCGCGAGCGGCTCCATGGCCTGATGGCTCAGGTCGGGCTGGAAGGATTGGAGCGGCGGCCGATCGGCTCGGTGTCAGGCGGCCAGTTGCAAAGGGCCCTGTTCGCCCGGGTGATGGCCCAGGACGCCAAGCTGGTTCTGCTCGACGAGCCGTTCAACGGCATCGACGCCCGCGCCGCCGAAGACCTGGCCCAACTGATGGCCCGCTGGCCCGAGCAGGGCCGCACCGTGATCGCCGTGCTGCACGATCTCGACCTCGTGCGGCGCCTCTGCCCCGGCAGCCTGGTGATGGCCCGCCAGGCCGTCGCCTGGGGCCCGACCGACCAGGCCATCTCGCCCGAGCAGCTGACCCGCGCCCGCAAGCTGGCCGAGAGCTGGAACGTGTCGGACGAGCCGCCGGCTGACGTGGTCCAGCACACGGAGCATGTCTGATGAGCGGCCTGCTCTTTTCAACTCACCTGGGCGACCAGATGACCCTGATGGCGCTGAAGAGCGCCGCCGCCGGCGCCGTGGCCCTGGCTTTCGGCGGGGCGCCGCTGGGGGTGCTGATGATCGCCCGCCGCCTCAGCCTGATGGGCGACGCGCTCAGTCATGGCATCCTGCCGGGCGTGGCCATCGCCTTCATCTTCGCCGGGCGCGACCCGGTGGCCCTGACCGTCGGCGCGCTGACCGCCGGCCTGATCGTGGCGGGGCTGTCGAGCCTGCTGGCCCGCACCGGCAAGCTGCCGGACGACGCCGCGTTCGCCATCTTCTATCTGTCCGCCTTGGCGCTGGGCGTCCTGCTGCTGGGCAAGATGGGCAAGGCCGACGAGATGGAGGCCCTGCTGTTCGGCTCGACCCAGGCGCTCGACGCCTCGGGCCTGGTGCTGGCGGGGGCGGCGGCCAGCGCCACCCTGATCGGCCTTGCCCTGTTCCTGCGCGGCGTGCTGGGGGAGGGGGCTGACCCGGTGTTCATGAGGACCCTCGGGGCCCGTTTCGGCCTGTCGCACCTGCTCCTGATGCTGCTCCTGGCGCTGAACCTGGTTGCCGGCTTCCGCGCCTTCGGGGCCCTGATGACCGTGGCCCTGATGACCATCCCGGCCGCCGCCGCTCGTTTCTGGGCCAAGGGCTACGGCGGCCAGGCGGCCTGGGCGGTGGCGCTGTCGGCCGTATCGGGCCTGATCGGCCTGTTCCTCGCCGCCCTGTGGGGCGCGGAGCCCGGCGCCCTGATGACCGTCTGCGCCGCGCTCCTGTTTGGCGTCTCGGCCCTGGTCGGGACCAACGGCGGCCTCCTTCAAACCCGGCTGGCGAAAACCCATCTGAGGGGCCTCAAGGCCTAACTCGCAAAGCTTCGGGCTTGACCTGAGCGCCCGCGTGGCGTTTGCCGTCAGCCTGGACGCTCGAGCAGCCGCAAGGCGATAGCGACCCGGAATTTTTGAAAGCACCGTTTAATGACCGAAGTTCAGAACCAGACGCCCGTCACCGTGCTGACCGGCTACCTCGGCGCCGGCAAGACAACCCTGCTCAACCGCATCCTCACCGAGGACCACGGCAAGAAGTACGCCGTGATCGTCAACGAGTTCGGCGAGATCGGCATCGACAACGACCTGGTGGTCGGGGCCGACGAGGAAGTGTTCGAGATGAACAACGGCTGCGTCTGCTGCACCGTGCGCGGCGACCTGATCCGGGTGGTCCAGGGCCTGATGAAGCGCAAGGGCAAGTTCGACGCCATCATCATCGAGACCACGGGCCTGGCCGATCCCGGCCC
>DASYBX010000022.1:0-10481 GCA_036500495.1 Caulobacteraceae bacterium | reverse complement strand
GCCGACGCCTTCAAGCGGCTGCGCCGCCTGCAGGAGCAGGACATCCAGTTCCGCCTGCGCTCGACCTCGCTGTCGCCGGCGCAGGAGCGCAAATACAAGAAGCTCAAGGACGAGATCATCACCGAGGTGAAGTCGCTGCGGCTGAACCAGGCGCGCATCGATTCGCTGGTCGAGCAGCTCTACGACATCAACAAGCGCCTCGTCTCGAACGAAGGCCGGCTGATGCGGCTTGCCGAATCCTACGGCGTCGTGCGCGACGACTTCCTCAAGCAGTACATGGGCAACGAGCTCGACCCGCGCTGGCTCAACCGCATCTCCAAATTGTCGGCCAAGGGCTGGAAGGGCCTGGTCGCCAAGGAGAAGGACCGCATCAAGGAAATCCGCGGCCTGGTGCACGACCTCGCCGCGCAGACCGGCGTCGAGATTTCCGAATTCCGCAAGATCGTGCACGGCGTGCAGAAGGGCGAGCGCGAGGCGCGCCAGGCCAAGAAGGAGATGGTGGAGGCGAACCTGCGCCTGGTCATCTCCATCGCCAAGAAATACACCAACCGCGGCCTGCAGTTCCTCGACCTGATCCAGGAAGGCAATATCGGCCTGATGAAGGCGGTCGACAAATTCGAATACCGCCGCGGCTACAAGTTCTCGACCTACGCCACCTGGTGGATCCGCCAGGCCATCACGCGCTCGATCGCCGACCAGGCCCGCACCATCCGCATCCCGGTGCACATGATCGAGACGATCAACAAGATCGTCCGCACCAGCCGCCAGATGCTGCACGAGATCGGCCGCGAGCCGACCCCGGAAGAGCTGGCCGAGAAGCTGGCCATGCCGCTGGAGAAGGTGCGCAAGGTGCTGAAGATCGCCAAGGAGCCGATCTCGCTCGAAACGCCGATCGGCGACGAGGAAGATTCGCACCTGGGCGATTTCATCGAGGACAAGAACGCGGTCCTGCCGATCGACGCGGCCATCCAGTCGAACCTGCGCGAGACCACCACCCGCGTCCTGGCGTCGTTGACGCCGCGCGAGGAGCGGGTGCTGCGCATGCGCTTCGGCATCGGCATGAACACCGACCACACCCTGGAAGAGGTCGGCCAGCAGTTCTCGGTCACCCGCGAACGCATCCGGCAGATCGAAGCCAAGGCTTTGCGCAAGCTCAAGCACCCGAGCCGCAGCCGGAAGCTGCGCAGCTTCCTCGACAGCTGAGACGGGCAAACGCGGGCTCTCTCGCTTGCGGGAGAGCATCGCTGCGGAATGCCCTCTCCGCCGCCTTCGGCGGTCCCCCTCCCCCGCGAACGGGGGAGGCCGCATTCCTGACGCGGCCTACTTCCCGCGCTTGTACGGCGAGGCCGCAGACGCCTTGATCTGAGCGTACGCCGGGATGTCCTTCACGTCCGGCGCATCCAGCTTGAAGGTCTTGATGTAGGCGTAGATATCCCGCGCCTGGGCGTCGCTGACGGCGCTGGCGGGGAAGCTCGGCATGGCGGTCGAGGGGGTCATCGGCGCGAAGTTGGCGCGCCCGCGAAGGAAGGTGATGAAACTTTCCGGCGTCGCCAGGATCGGGCTGTTGGTCCCCACCAGGTTGCGCACACCGGTCTGGCCGTTGAAGCCATGGCAGCCGTAGCAGGTGTTGTTGTAGTAGAACGACTTGCCCTTGGCCGCATCCTGGGCGGAGGCGGCGCCGGCGATGGCCGACGAAAGGGCGACGAGCGCGAGAATCTTGGTCGTGGTGTGCATGGCCATGCTCCTCAGCGCGGTTGGGTGACGACGTCGATCATGTAGGGCTGGCCGCTCTTCACGGCGGCGATGCCGCGTTTGAAGGCCGCTGTCAGCAGCTTGGGATCTTCGATGGGCCCTTCGCCCTTGACCCCGTAGGCCTCGGCCATCTTGGCGTACTGGATGAAGGGGTCGCGCAGGGTCGAGCCGATCGAGGCGCGGTCGGTGCCGCGGCCGCGGGCGCCGGCCATGAACTCCAGGAACATCAGCTCCTGATGCCAGGCGCGGTTGTTGTGCATGATGCTCAGCACCGGCAGGCGGTGGTGAGCCTCGGTCCACAGCACGCCCGGGGTATAGTTCATGTCGCCGTCGGTCTGGATGTTGACCACGAAACGGCCCTTGCCCCGGGCCGCCAGACCGGCGCCGCCGCTGGCGCCGCAGCCATAGCCGATGCCACCGGCCGGCTGAGGGCCCAGATAGCTATAGGGCTCGTTGTGCGCCCACAGGGCCGCGTGGTGGCCGCCGGAGAAGGCGGTCGGGCTGGCCAGGCACCAGTCCTCGTTCTCCAGCAGCGGCCAAAGCTCCGCATAGATGCGGAACAGGCTCACCGGGCTCTGGTCCCAGCCGTCCTTCTTGGCGGCGAAGGCCTTGTCGATCACGGCCGCCGCCGCGGTGCGGTTGGCCGGGGCGTGGGCGGCCGCGCGGTCGGCCGCCGCCTTCTTCTGCGCCGCCGAGAGGCCCTTCTGCACCGCCGCGATCAGCAGGGGCAACGAGGCCTCGGCGTCTGCGGAATGTATCTCCGACGCTGTCTTGGCCGGACGGCGGCCGCGCTCGGGGACGTTGGGATTGGGCACGAGGCCGCCGAAGCCGATCCCGCCCTTGTCGCGGGTGGCGACCGTGGTGCCGATGGCCGGGCCGACGATGGCGACGTCCGCCTCCTTGGTCTCCAGGCCCAGGGTGAAGTCGTAGTCGGTCGAGGCGCCGGGTCCGCACAGGGGATGGCGGTTGGGGAAGCTCATCGGCCCAGCGGTAGCCTCGGTCGACGTCGAGGCGCCGAGCAGTTCGGCCAGCTCGATCACCTGCTTCACGCCCGCGGGCGTGCGCAGGTGCCCGACCGCGAGGCGCGGATTCTTGGCGGCCAGCAGCCGCTCGGCCAGCTTGGCCGCCGTGTCTGCGTCGACGCCCTTGTTCACCGCCGGCCTGAAGGGCGGGACCTGCAGCGAGCCGGCCTCTTCCTTTTGGAGCTCGGTGTCGACGATCACCACCACCGGCCCGGTCGGGACCGTGGTCGCCTGGCGATAGGCCTCCTGCAGGACGTCGAGCGCCTCGGGCAGAGTCTTGGGCTGGGCGTCCCACTTGGTGAAGCCGCGCACCATTGACGCCATGTCGTCGGCGGTGTGGGCCTGGATGAAGCCTTTGTCGCGCCCGGCCAGGATGATCATCGGAATGCCGCCGTAGTAGGCCTGGTAGATGGCCATGGAGGCGTGCTGCAGCCCGAGCGTACCGTGCAGCAGGGCGACGAGCGGCTTGCCGGTGGCCTTGGCGTAGCCGGTGCCCATGTCCACCGCCGACTCCTCGTGCAGGCAGGTGATGAACTCGGGCATGGTGTTGGGCGGGGAGCCATAGTTGACGATCGATTCCTGCAGGCCCTCGAACGAGGAGCCGTTGTTGGAGGTGACGAACTCGACCCCCATCCGCTTCAGGGTCTCGACCATCAGGTCCGAGCCCGGCCGGGTGACACGCTTGGTCTGGCCGGCGGGCAGGGGCGGGTTGGCTCCGGCCTCGCGGGCGAGGCCTGCCGCGTTGGGGGCGGGTACGGGCGCCGGCTTGCCGCCGCCGGCGGACGCCTTGGCGCCGCCCTGAGCCTGAGCCTCGGCCAGCGCCGGGACCCCGACCGCCATCGAGGCCGCGCCGGTGGTGGCGGCGCCCTTCAGGAAACCTCGACGTCCGACGAGTCTACGCGCGTCGTCATCCTTGGACATGTGGACCTCCCGTCCCGGCCCGCCGCTTCTTCGAGCGGCCCAGACGCCTGGGCGTTGAGGCTGATTAGCGGTCGGGAGGGGTGGAGGCGTCAAGTGCCGATTTGATGGAACCCGCCGCCCGCCGTCTCAGCGCGGCCGCACCACCCCTTCGGGGTCGTGCGGGGCGTGGCGATCGACGTCGTCTTGGTCGAGGCCGCCGCGGCCGGCGTTGAGTTCCGCCTCGCTGAAGCTGCGCTCCTCGGTCGGCCGCTCGCTAGCGGCGTCCGCATCGTAGGTCCCGACCAGTTCGCAAGAGGCGATCGCGTTGGCCTTGAGCACCTGCACCAGCTCCTCCAGCGGCGCGCCCGGCGGCAGGGTCAGGCGCATGTCCAACGCGAACAGCTGGAAGTGGTAGCGGTGGGAGCCGTCGCCCGCCGGCGGCCGCGGGCCCATGTAGCCGGGCCGCCCGCGCCCGTTCAGCCCCTGGACCGCGCCGCCCAGCGCCCCTTCGAGCCTGGCGTCCTTGGGCAGGTTGACGGGCAAGCCCTCGGCCTTGCCGGGGATGTTCCAGATCACCCAATGCAAGAATGGCCGCTCGGTGGGGGCGTCCGGATCCTCCAGGATGAGGCAGTAGCTCTCGGCGTCGGGCATGCCCGTCCATATCAGGGGCGGGGACATATCGTCGTGATAGGCCGAATAGGCGTCGCCGATCCGTTCGTCGAGGCCGATCGCTTCGGAAGTGAGGGTCAGCCGCCCTGGCTCGCGCGGATGAACCCGCTGGATGACGAGAGCCTCGCCCGAACTGTTTTCCGCCATGACCGTCTCCCTGGCTTGCCCAAGGGAAACACGCTCGGTCCAGCTCGGTTCGCCTCACAGTTGCGGCGCCGGTGCGAACAAAGGCGCTCGAGCAGGCCGCCAGGCCGATGGCGCGAAGCCTGCGCTCAAGTAGGCCGTCAGGCCGATAGCGCAAAGCCTGCGCTCAAGTAGGCCGCCAGGCCGATAGCGCAAAAATGAAGAAGAAGACTCTCAGCTCGGTCGCCGGTGGATCAGAGGGTCCGTGTCGAGGTCGACGCCGGTGTTGGGGCTGCCCAGGTCCTGGCCGAGGGTGGGGCCGACGCCCTCTGGATGGACGCCGAAGAAGGGATGCTCGCGTTCGTAGCGCAGGCGTCGCTCGAAACGGTCCAGCTCTCGATCGAAGGCGGGATGTTCCTCGGGAGCGAGGGCTTCGCCCCCGGCGCTCGGGATGATCTCGCCTTCGGCGCCGACAAGGGATTCGAATTCGGGGGGGATGATGGCCATGGGCTGCCTCCTGTTGGTGAGATGGTGACGGTTCATGCCCTGAGCAAGCGAACGGCGAGGGCCGTGTCATGGTTTCGTCGCGCAGCGGCCAGGCTTTGCTGCACTGCGATTGATGGCGCGGCGCAGAACGCTTATATGAGCCGGGCCGGACGGTTCCGGAGGATGTTCCCCACACGCCCATGCTGCTCACCATGATGAAGGCCAAGCTTCACCGCGCCACGGTGACCCAGGCCGACCTCGAGTATGAAGGCTCGATCTCGATCGATCTCGACCTTCTGGACGCTTCGGGCATCCTTCCGCACGAACAGGTCGACGTACTCAACATCACCAACGGCCAGCGCTTCACGACCTACGCCATCGAGGCCCCGCGCGGTTCGCGCACCGTGGGCGTCAATGGCGCCGCGGCGCGGCTGGTGCAGGCCGGCGACAAGGTGATCGTGGTGGCCTACGGCCAGATGGACGCATCCGAGGCGCGCAACTACGCCCCCAACGTCGTCCTCCTGGACGAAGGCAACCGGATCAAGTCGGCGGCGTGAGGCCGCCCGGCGGCCTCGCCCTTCTGATTTCCGCAGCGGCCCTGGCGCTTGCCGGCTGCAACTGGCTGCCCGGCCAGGGCAACAAACTCGGCATCGACAAGGACCGCTTCGAGGCGGCGCTCGACCCCAAGGTGGGAGGTCCGGACACCTGCATGGTGATCAAGGACACGGGCAATGGCGACGAGCTGTACCGCTATGGCGCGGAGTCGGTCTGCAACCGGCCTCTGGCGCCGTGCGGCACGTTCCATATTCCCCTGACGGTGATCGGTCTCACCGACGGCAAGGTCACCCCCGGCGACGTGGTCAAGTGGGACGGCAAGGTCCAGCCCTACAAGCTGTGGGAGCGGGACTACGACTTGCAGGGCGCTTGGCGAACGGGGGCGCAGTGGTGGTTCCAACGCGTGGCGACCCAGATCGGGCCGGAGCGCTTCAAACAGGCCCTGTCGGCCTTCGACTACGGCCAGGGCAAGCCCATCGGCCGTCCCGACGCGTTCTGGATGGGCCCGGCGGCCGGCGGCGGGCTCTATCTCTCCACCCGCAATCAGGCCGATGTCCTGAGGAAGCTGGCGCATGGCGCCCTGCCGGCCAAGCCGGAGGCGCAGGCCGCCGTCCAGGCGCTGATGGCGGACAAGACGCGCGGCCAGACCCAGCTCTATGACCTCGGCGCCCTGTGCCCCTCGATCGCCGACGCCTCGCGCGACGTGAGCTGGTGGATCGGGCGCATCAAGGCCCCGAACCGCGACGTCGTGTTCGCCCTCTCGATCGAATCGGCCAATCCCCTGTCGGGCCTGGAAATCAGGAGCCGCATGCTGCCGATCCTGACTCGCGCCGGCCTGCTGCCGGCCGAAAGCTAGGCTTTCACCGGTTCCGCCGCGAGCCGGGCTTCCAGGTCGGCGGCGTAGCGCCGGGCCATGACGGCGCAGACCATCAGCTGGATCTGGTGGAACAGCATCAACGGCACGATCAGTGGCCCGACCACGGCGGGGGGGAACAGCACGCCCGCCATGGGCACGCCCGAGGCCAGGCTCTTCTTGGAGCCGCAGAAGACGATGGCGATCTCGTCCTCGCGGGAGAAGCCGAGCCCGCGGGCGGCGAGGGTGGTGATCGTCAGGGCGATGGCGAGGAGGGCGCTGTCGAGCGCCAGGACCAGGGCGATGTCGCCGAGCGACAGTCTCTTCCACAACCCTTCCACCACCGCGGCGCTGAAGGCGGTATAGACCACCAGCAGGATCGAGGAGCGGTCGACCCGGCCCACCAGGGTCTTGTGCCGGGTGATGAACCCGGTGGTCAGCGGCCGCGACAGGTGGCCGAGGATGAAGGGCAAGAGCAGCTGCAGGGCGATCGACTCGATCGAGTGCATGTCCACGCCCGCCTGCCCACCCTTGGCCAAATCGCCCATGAACAGGCCCACCAGCACCGGGGTGATGAAGATGCCGGTCACGTTGGACAGGGTGGCGCTGCACACCGCCGCCGGCACATTGCCCCTGGCGATCGAGGTGAAGGCGATCGACGACTGCACGGTGGATGGCAGGACGCAGAGGAACAGGATGCCGTCGAGCAGATAGTTCTTCGGGTCGATCCAGCCGTGGCCCAGGACGCGGATGAGGAGGCCGAGCGCAGGGAACAGCACGAAGGTCGAGAGCGCCACCAGCAGGTGCAGCCGCCAGTGGCCGATGCCGGCCAGGACCGCCTCTCGCGAGAGCTTGGCCCCGTGCAGGAAGAACAGCAGGATGATGGCCGCATTGGTGATCCAGCCGAAGATCACTGCGCCCACGCCGCGGCAGGGCAGGACGCTGGCCAGCACCACAGAGGCGATCAGGAACATCAGGAACGTGTCTAGGCCTGGAAGCTTCAGGCCTCTGGAGAGGGGGGGCATAGGTCTAGCTGCCGCGATAGACGCTGTAGCCAAAGAGGCTGATCAGCAGGGGGACGTGGTGCGAGACGGCCGCATCCGCCACCCGAAAGCGCACCGGCACGTCCTCCAGGAAGGCGTCGCCGTCGACCAGGCCGCGGGCCCGATGGTAGTCGCCGACCCGGAAGTGGAGCTCGTAGAGGCCCGCCTCGAACCGCCCGCCCTCTAGCAGCACGGCGCGCCCGGCGGAATCGAGCTCGACCTCCCCGAATTCCTCGTCGGGCAAGCGGCGCACCCACACCTTGAGCCCGCTGGCGCCATGGCCGAGCACGATGTCTTGGGCATGGGTGGTCAGCCGTCCGGCCATGATCGAGCATCACCTCGGTTTCGCCGTTGCTTTGGACCCGCCAAGCGCTTCCGTCCAGTGCGCAGGACCCGTCTGGAGGGTCTCGGCGCGGCCTTGCGCCTCAGCCGACCATTAACCTCTGCTTTGCCCGCGCGCCCTAGACTTTATGCGCCCGCGACCTGTCCGCGGCGGACGGAGCACGGCGCGCGATGCCGGTGAGTACAGCCGATCTGGTTTCGCCGGCCATGGCCTGCCTGCGGGTCAGCTTGCTGTCGCAGCCCGGCGGCCAGGACGAGCGCGAACTCCAGGCCCTGGTGGCCAAGGTGATCAACGCCTTCCTGCAGAGCCGCTGGGAATGGCCGCGCCAGTTCGAGCAGATGACGCCCTACGCCTTCGTGCTCACCGATCCGCGGTCCGACCGCATGGACAAGCGCGGCCTCAAGGCCCTGGCCAGCGAGTTGCAGCTCAAGCTGTTCGGCTCGGACGGGGAGGGCGAAGTGGCGCTCCTGCTGTTCGAGGGGCCGGACATGGAGGTGCATCGCTTCGCGCGCCTCAGCGTCGACGAGGTGGAGCGCATGCTGGCCGGCGAGGCCCTGCACCCGCCCTTCGAAGGCGTTCTGAACCACATCACCGCCGATCTCGCGATCGACGACGAGCCGATCCGTACGGCCGTCCCCGCCGCCGAGACCGACGATCCGGAACCGCCGATGCGCGCCGCGCCGCTGCGCGCGCCGGGTCATCACGAGTCGGTCTACGCCGGCCTCTACCTGACCTCGACGCAGAGCTTCGTGGGCAGTCTGGCGCTCTGCCGCAGGCCGCGCCGCGACCGCCTAGTCTATCCCGACCTGTCCACCGCCGAGGCCCTGCCCGGCCAGCCGGCGGAGGCCTTCGACGAGGGATGTGTGGAAAGCGCCCTCGAAGCCCTGGCCCAGGGCGCGGCGGGCCTGCTGTTCGTGCCGCTCAGCTTCTCGTCGCTGGTGCGCTCCTCCGGGCGGCGCGCCTATGCCCGCTTCCTGTGCCACCTGCCGGCCGAGGCCCGCAGCCGCCTGGGCGCGGCGATCTACGATACGCCCCGGGCCCCGTCCTACTTCGCCCTGGCCAACATGCGCCGCTTCCTCGATCCGTTCTTCGGCGAGCTGAACCTGCAGGTCCGCGACCCCGCCTTCGAGGTCGAGCGGCTGGCGCCGGAGATGGTGTCGAGCGTGACCCTGGCCCTGCCGCCCGAGCGCGAACCCGCCGAGCGCCTCGCCGCCATCCGACGTTTCATGCAGAAGCGCGACCTCTACAAGAAGAAGCGCATCTGGCCGGGCGTGGCGCCCCTCGCCAACCGCACGGAGCTGGACGCCTGCCTCGGCCTGCGCGTGCCGGTGCTCGGCGGTCCGGCCGTCAGCGGCCTCGGCGGCGAGCCCCTAGGCCCCGTCTTTGCCGACGCCGAGGCCCTGCCCGCCAAGGGCTGACACCGTTCGCTCAGGTCCGACAGCAAAGGGGCGGCTCTGTGTCCAGGCCGCCCTCGTTCGCTTTGTACTGAAACAACGTGGCCCAGGTACGGCCAAGGTTTGCCCCTAGCCAAGAACCACCCGCGGGACCCCTCCCCTCAACCCGCGGCGCCTTTAATGGGGCCGGTAGTCGAGGGTCCTCCTACCGGCCCCATCTTTTTGAGTATCACCCTTACGGCAAGAGGCACGTGCGATGGATCGCGGTTATTCCCGCCGGTGTGGCGATAACGGCACAGCTTTGCGGGGTTGGAGCGCGTTTGCGGCGACATTGCTGCTGGCCGCCTGCGCTTCGGATGAGCCGCGGGGGCCGGCGGGCGGCGGCGTCCAGGCCGAGAGGTCAGAATCATCGGGCCCGGGGGCGCCTGGGCCAAGGACGCGGCCATCGCTGTTCATCAGCCCCGCCGGCGAGCCGTTTCGGGCGGGGCCGGGCGACGCCTATCCCGTCGGCGTCTGGTTCCGCCAGGCCGACGCGGACGGCGACGGCAAGCTGAACAGGGACGAGTTCACGGCCGACGCCGCGCGCTTCTTCCAGAAGCTCGACGCCAACCATGACGGGGTGATCGATGGGGCCGAGGTCAAGGCCTACGAGACCGAGATGGTCCCCGAGATCACCGCGGACCGGCCTGGCGCCGGCGGCGCGCAGGGCGGGAGCCAGGGCTCCCAGCGTTCGGGCGCAGGCGGCCAGGGCAGCGGTGGTCAGGGCGGCGGAGGGCGGCGCGGCCGCCGCGGCGGAGGCGGTGGTTTCGGAGGCGGGCAGAACGGGCAGGGCGGCCAGGGGCAAGGTGGCGGGTCCGGCGGCGCCACGCCCCAGGCGGAAGGCGCGGCGCCCTACGGCCTGCTGGGCGAGCGCGAGCCGGTGGCCGCGGCCGACCTCGAGCTGAACAGCCGCATCACCCTCGCCAGCTTCAGGACCAAGGCCGCCCAGCGCTTCGGCCGGCTTGACGTCGACGGCAAGGGCTATCTGCTCCTTGCGGAACTGCCCAAGACCCCGGCCCAAAAGGGTGGCCGTCGCGGCCGCGGCGGGCAGCCCCGCCCGCCCCAGAGTCCACCAAATGGTGGCTAGTGAAGCGGAGGATTGAGGCCTCGCGCGTCGAAACTTGTCTTTACTGACATATGGCGGGCGATTGCCTGCCTCTTGCATGACTGCCCGCGCGACGACTGCGGCCATCGAGGCCCGGATCCTCGAAAGTAGGAGATTCGACGTGCAAACGAGTGGTTTGAACGGCGCCGGAGGGCAAAATCAGCTGATTCAGCAGCTGATGGCGCTGGCCCGGGCCA
>DASYBX010000021.1:0-11034 GCA_036500495.1 Caulobacteraceae bacterium | reverse complement strand
CGCCGACTACCACATGCCGCGAGCCCTTCTGGAACTGCGCGGGGCCATGCCCAAGGTGACGCTGACACCCTATACGGTGGCGACCGAGGACGTGGACGCCCGCGCCTGGTGGAAGACCCCGCAGGGACTGAAGCTGATGGTGATGGAGTACGACAAGTACCTGGTGATCCTGGCGCGCGAGGCCGTCTTGCGCCTGGGACCCAACTCCGGGCATGAAGCCACGGCCGCCCAAGGCAACGTTGCTCGAGGCGGCGGGGGCGCAGGGGCTGGGGGAGCTTGATGGGGCCGAGGTCGATCCTCTACGGGCTCTGGTACTACGGCGTGACCGCGGGGCTGGCGATCCTCTACATCCCGCTGCTGGCCCTGCCGCGCAGGGTCCTCGGAGCCGGCATCCGCGTGTGGGCCAAGCTGTTGATCTGGGGCATGCGGGTGATCGGCGGGGTCAAGCTGGAGGTGCGGGGGCTGGAGCGCCTGCCCAAGGGCGTGCCGGTGCTGCTGGCGGCCAAGCACCAGAGCATGTTCGACGTCGTCCCGGCCTTCGCCTACATGCCCGACGCCATGTTCGTGATGAAGCGCGAGCTGATGCGCATCCCTGTGTTCGGTTGGCACAACAGCAAGCACGGCACCATCGTGGTCGACCGCCAGGGCCACTCCCAGGCCATGCGCAAGATGATCGCCGAAGCCCGCGAACGCTTCAAGGAACCGCGCCAACTGGTGATCTTCCCGGAAGGCACGCGCCGTGCGCCGGGGGCCGAGCCGGACTACAAGCCGGGCGTGGCGGGGCTCTATCGCGACCTGAACGTTCCCTGCGTGCCCGTGGCCACCAACACCGGCGCCCACATCTCGACCTCGGGCGTGGCCAGGTCGTGCGGGACGGTGGTGTACGAGGTGCTGGAGCCGATCCCGGCGGGCCTCAAGCGCGCCGACTTCATGCGCCTGCTGCAGGAGCGCATCGAGACGGCGTCGAACGCCCTCCTGGCGAACACTACCTGAGGCTGCCGCGCAGCAGGAGCGGGTTTGCGGCAGGGTTGCGGGGATCGATCTGGGCCTGGATCTGCGCCTGGGGCTGAATCTGGGACGCGGAAGCGACCCAGGCGGGTTTCAAGGTCGGTTCGGTTTCCGGCGGCGGGGACCTGGGCGCGGGCCGCGAGATCGGCGCAGGCGCAGATATGGGCGTCGGCGCCAGCGCCGGCGCGACCGAGCCCGGCAGGTTTGCCCGGACCAGTTCGGCCTCGCGGGTGTCGCCGCCGCAGTCGCGGGCGGCGGCCTGCAGCCGGTCCAGCGCCAGGCCGCGGCGGCCCCTGGCCAGGTCGTCCTGTCCCAGGAACAGTTCCGCTTCGCACAGCCTCGCCGTCTTGGCCTTGCCCTGGCCACCGGCCGCCTGGGCCAGGGCCGCGGCGGCGTCGATCCGGCCGGTCATGGAGTCGAGCAGGGGGCTGGGCCAGGCCGCATGGTCGGTGCGGCCGGCGTTGAACTGCAGTTCCATGGCGTCGGGGGCGTTTTCCTTGTTCCGCGCGAAATGCAGCCACAGCACGTTGTAGGCGTCGTTGGGCTTCAGCTTGACCGCCTTCTCCAGGTCCGACGCAGCCGCGCCGGCCTTGCCGAGGACCAGATTCAGCCGACCGCGGGCGCGGTAGCCGGACGGGTCGTTCGGGTGCTGCCGGATCCAGGCGTCGTAGTCGGCCATGGCCGAGGCGTGTCCGCTGCCCATGTCCCCGGATCGCGCCGTCAGAGGCGCCGCCAGGGCCAGGGCGAGCGTGGCGACGCCGACCCTCCTGTACAGGCCAGTGCTCATCGCGTGTCGTCTCAATGTCTCGCGCCCCGAGGGAGACAATAGGCCGCGGATGTTAAGGGGACGTTGACTCTCGCGGCCGATAAGAACAAATTAGGAACAAGAGACGTTCCCCGCCCATGATCCTGCCTTCCGACAGCCCCCTAGTCCCTGATCCGGGGACCCCCGATCCTGGCGCCCTGCCGGGCGCCGAACCGTTCGAGGAGGCGGCGGCCGCCCAGCCCCAGGATCTCGCCGCCGCCCTGGCCTTCGCCTTGTCGCGCGCGATCGAGGCGGCGGAAGGGCGAGGCGACGGGCGCCCGGTGGCCATGGTGTCCACGCCGATGTTCGACCACGAGCGCGGCCGGCTGTTCGGCTGGGGCGCGCGGGGGCTGGGGCTGGACCCCGCCCGCCTGCTGCTGATCCGCGCCCGGCGCGAGCCGGAGGCGCTGTGGGCCTTCGAGGAGGCGTTGAAGTCCGGCGCCGCGGCGGCCGTGATCGGCGCCCTCGACCGGCCGGCCTTCGTCGCCACTCGCCGCCTGGACTACGCCGCCCGCGCCGGCCAAGCCTGCGGTCTCGTGCTGCGCACGGGACCGGCCGGCGACCTCTCGGCCGCGCGTCTGCGCTGGCGCGTCGCCGCCGAACCCTCGGCGCCCCATCCCTTCGATCCCCGCGCCCCCGGCGCCGCGCGCCTCAGGTGCGAGCTGGTGCGCAGCCGCAACGGCAAGAGCGGATCTTTCCTTCTGGAGCAGGATGATGAGACGCATCGTTTCCGTCTGGCTGCCGGACTGGCCGATCACGGTCTGGCGCCGCAGCCGCACGCGCTGCGCGTCGCCTAGCGTCGAACCCGAGCCTGGGGTCCTGGAGGATGCGGACCAGCCTTTCGCCCTGGTCGACCGCACCGGCCGGGGCGTGGTGCTGCACGCCGTCGACGCGGTGGCCCGTCACCGTTTCGGCCTGCATCCCGGCCAGTCGCACGCCGACGCCCGCGCCATCGCCCCCGGCCTGGTCAGCGCGCAGGCCGAGCCGGAGGAGGAGCGCCGGGCGCTGAAGGCCCTGGCCCTGTGGTTCGAGCGGTTCTCGCCCCTGGCAGCCGTGGACGTCGGCCTGTCCGAGCGGGAGGGTCTGCTGATCGACATGAGCGGCGGCGCGCACCTGTTCGGCGGCGAGGAGGGCCTGCTGCAGGAGATCCTGCGCCGGCTGAAGACGGCCGGCATTGCGGCCACGGCCGCCATCGCCGACACCCCGGGCGCGGCCTACGCCCTGGCGCGGTGGGCGGCGTCCCTCGATCGTCCCGCCGTCGTCGCCCCGCCGGGCCGGACACGGGAAGCCTTGGCCGACCTGCCCGTGGAGGCCCTGCGCCTGGACGACGGCGCCGTGCGCCTGCTCGCCCGTTTCGGCCTGCAGCGGATCGGCGACCTCTACGGCCTGCCGCGCGCGGGCCTGGCGCGCCGGTTCCGGGGACAGGAAGGGCTGGCTTTGGTGCGCCGCCTGGACCAGGCCCTGGGAGTCGAGGCCGAGCCGCTCAAGCCGGAACGTCCGCCGGCGGACTATCGCGTGTGGCAGGCCTTCGCCGAGCCCCTGCTGGAGGCCGAGGGCGTGGCCTTCGCCCTGCCGGCCTTGGCGCAGGCCCTGTGCGCCCAGCTGGAACAGGACGGGCAGGGCGCGCGCCAACTGGCGCTCGACGCCTTCCGCACCGACGGCCGCGTGGTGCGCCTCTCGGCCGGCCTTTCCGCCCCCTCGCGCATCCCGGTCCACCTGCTGCGCCTGATCAAGGAGAAGGGCGTCGAAAGCCTCGACCTCGGCTTCGGCGCCGACGCCCTGATGCTCTCGGCCCTCGTCGCCGAACCCCTGGCCGGCCGCCAGGGCGAGCTGGAAGGCGACCCTCGGCTACAGGGCGCAGAAGCTCTTGCTGGCCTCATTGATCGCCTGCAGGCCAAGCTGGGCGAAGGCGCGGTGACGCGGCCCGAAGGCGTGGAGAGCCATCTGCCCGAGCGCAGCGAACGCCGCGTTCCGGCCGGGCCCAGCCCGCCGCCCGTCGCCGCGCCGCCGCCGCGCCCGCGTCCGCTGCTGCTGCTGGACCCGCCGGAGCCGGTCGAGGCCATCGCCGAACTGCCCGACGCCGCTCCCTCGCGCTTCACCTGGCGGCGTGTGGGCCACCGTGTGGCCAAGGCCCAGGGCCCCGAACGCCTCGGCCCCGAATGGTGGCGCCCCGAACCGCGCCAAGGCGCCCGCACCCGCGACTACTACGCCGTGGAGGACGACGCCGGCCGCCGCTACTGGCTGTTCCGCGAGGGGCTGTACGACCGGATCGAGGGGGAGGGGGATCGGCTGCCCCAGTGGTGGATCCAGGGGGCGTGGGGATGATCGAGCTTTCGCGCCGGGAACGCCAAAGCAAAGGCGCCATCAAGCGAAGCCGGCGATTGCGGCGCGAAATGACCTTGCCTGAGCAAGCGCTCTGGCGAGTTCTGCGGCGTCTGGGGCTCAATGTCCGACGGCAGGCTCCGATCGGCCGCTACATCGCGGATTTCGCGATCCATGAAGCTGGGCTCGTCATCGAGATAGACGGTGGGCGACATGATCTGCCCGAGGCGCAGCTGCACGACGCAATCCGTGATCAATGGCTGCAGTCGCAAGGTTATTGCGTCCTGCGTTTCCGCAATCGGCAGGTGCTCGACGAGGTGGAGGGTGTGGTCGAGGCGATCCTCGCCCCCCTTCCCCCGCGATGGGGGAAGGGTAGGGATGGGGGTGGCGGCTCCGCATTGTCAGGAGTGGCAATGGAGGCGGCGCCGCCTCCTACGCTCTTCCAGACGCCGGCTGCCGCCACCCCCACCCAACCCTCCCCCATCGAGGGGGAGGGCTCATGAAGCGGTCCCCGCCCTACTTCGCCGAGCTCGACTGCCGGACGCACTACAGCTTCCTGGAGGGCGCTTCCTATCCGGGGGAGCTGGTGTTGCAGACCAAGGCGCTGGGTCTGCCCGCCATCGGGGTGGCCGACCGCAACAGCCTGGCGGGGATCGTGCGCGCATGGGAGGCAGGCAAGAAGGAAAAGCTGGACGTCCTCACCGGGGCGCGGCTGCAATTCACCCCCAATTCTCAGGAGGGCGGGACCGAGCTGATCGTCTACCCGCGCGACCGGGCAGCCTATGGGCGCCTGTGCCGCCTGTTGTCGATCGGCAAGGCCGAAATCGATCGGGACACCGCCGCCATTCCCAAGGCGAAAGAACGAGCAGTGAAGGCCATCGGCAAGGGCGAATGCAAGCTCGCGTTCGAACAGGCGGCCGAATTGGGCGAAGGGCTGGTGGCCCTGGTTCCCGCGCCCGCCGACCCTGACGAAGCGTTCGAAGCGCGTCTGCTGGCGTGGCGCAAGGCCTGGCCCGACCGGCTCTACCTCCTTGTCGCGCCACTCTACCGAGGCGACGACAAGGCCCGCTTCAACGCCCTGGCCGATGTCGCCCGGCGCAGCGGCGCGGCGATGGTCGCCAGCAACGGCGTGCTCTACCACACCTTCGAACGCCGCCGGCTGCAGGACGTGCTGACCTGCGTGCGACACGGAGTGACCATCGACGAGGCCGGCTATCGCCTGGAAGCCAACGCCGAGCGCCACCTGAAGACGCCGGAGGAAATGGCGCGGCTGTTCAAGGGGCACGAGGACGCCCTGGAGCGCACGCGCGAGATCGTCGAAGCCTCCGCCTTCCGTCTGGACGCCCTGAAGTACCAGTACCCGGACGAGCCGATCCCGCCTGGCAAGACGGCGACGGGGCACCTGCGCGACCTGGTGGAAGCGGGTGTCAGCAAATTCTTCCCCGCCGGCCTGGACGAGAAGACCCGCGAGACCTTGGACAAGGAGCTGCGGATCATCCGCAAGGTCGGCTACGAGCATTATTTCCTGACCGTGCACGACATCGTCGCCTGGGCGCGGGGGCAGGGCATCCTCTGCCAGGGGCGCGGATCGGCGGCCAATTCGGTGGTCTGTTTCCTGCTGGGCGTGACCTCGGTCGATCCGACCAAACAGGATGTCCTGTTCGAACGCTTCATCTCCGAGGAGCGCTCGGAGCCGCCCGACATCGACGTCGACTTCGAGCACGCCCGGCGCGAAGAGGTGATCCAGTACGTCTACGAACGCTACGGTCGTCATCGCGCCGCCATCTGCGCCACCCAGATCTGCTACCGGCCGCGTTCGGCGATCCGCGACGTGGGCAAGGCGCTGGGCCTGACCGAGGACGTGACCGCGGCCCTGGCCGGAACGGTGTGGGGCTCCTGGGGCGAAGGCCTGGCGGAAGACCACGTCAAGCGCACCGGCCTGGACGGCGAGAGCCCCCGCCTGAAGCTGGCGCTGGAATTGGCCCAGGAGCTGATCGGCTTCCCTCGCCACCTGTCGCAGCACGTGGGCGGCTTCGTCCTGACCCAGGCGCCTCTTGTGGAAACCGTGCCGGTGGGCAACGCGGCCATGCCCGATCGCACCTTCATCGAGTGGGACAAGGACGACATCGACGCCCTCGGCATCATGAAGGTCGACGTGCTGGCGCTGGGTATGCTCACCGCCATCAGCAAGGGCTTCGCCCTGATCCGCGAGCACTACGAAGAGCACTGGGACGGCGAGGCCCTGACCCTGGCCTCCCTGCCCAAGGAAGACCCGCGCGTTTACGACATGCTGTGCAAGGCGGACTCGGTGGGGACCTTCCAGGTGGAGAGCCGGGCGCAGATGGCCATGCTGCCGCGCCTGCAGCCGCGCGAGTTCTACGACCTGGTGGTGGAGGTGGCGATCGTGCGCCCGGGCCCCATCCAGGGCGGCATGGTCCATCCGTACCTGAAGGCCCGCAAGGAGAAGCGCGAGGCCGAGGCGCGGAACGAGGAATACGTCATCGACTTCCCCAAACCGGCTTCCAAGTACGATCCAGACGAGCTGAAGAACGTGTTGGGCAAGACCCTGGGCGTGCCCCTGTTCCAGGAACACGCCATGAAGATCGCCATGGTGGCGGCCGAGTTCAGCGGCGACCAGGCCAACGGCCTCAGGCGCGCCATGGCGACCTTCCGCCACATGGGCACGATTCATGACTACGAGGAGATGATGGTCGGCGGCATGACCCGGCGCGGCTACGACCCGGAGTTCGCTCAGCGCTGTTTCGACCAGATCAAGGGTTTCGGCGAGTACGGCTTTCCCGAGAGCCATGCGGCGGCCTTCGCCCAGCTGGTCTACGTCTCGGCCTGGATCAAGTGCTTCTATCCCGAGGTGTTCTGCGCGGCCCTGATCAACAGCCAGCCGATGGGGTTCTACGCTCCGGCCCAGCTGGTGCGCGACGCCCGTGAGCATGGGGTGGTGGTGTTGCCGCCCGACATCGGCGCCAGCGATTGGGACTGCACGCTGGAGGATGCGCCCGCTGATCTGCCGCCGAGCCTGCATCCGGTCCCCACGGCCGGGTTCCGCACGCCGACCTGGCCTGGGCCGAACGCCTTCCCCGGCGATCCGCGCAAGGCTTTGCGCCTGGGACTGCGCCGCGTCGAAGGCCTGCGGGAAGACCATGCCGAGCAGATCATGAAGGCCCGCGCCGAGCGGCCGTTCGCCTCGATCGACGACCTGCGCACGCGCGCCGGCCTGCCCGCCGCCGCGCTCGACGCCCTGGCCGCGGCCGACGCCCTGGGTTCGCTGAAGCTGTCACGCCGCGAGGGGCTGTGGGCGGCCAAGGGCCTGCCGCGCGCCGCGCCCGCGCCCCTGTTCGCCGCCGCCGGCCTGGACGAGGCTGACGGCCGCCCGCCCGAAGCCCTGCCGCGGCCGGACGCGGCGCAGGAGGTGGTCAACGACTACGAGACCCTGCGCCTGTCGCTGAAGGGCCATCCGGTGGGCTTCCTGCGCGAACGGTTGAAGGTGCGGGGGGCGGTGACGGCCAAGGCCTATGGCGAGATGAAGGACGGCCGGCGCGTGGCGGTGGCCGGGGTGGTGCTGGTGCGCCAGCGGCCGGGCAAGGGCAACGTCTGCTTCATCACCATCGAGGACGAGACCGGCATCGTGAACGTGGTCCTGTGGCAGGACCGCTTCGACAAGTTCCGCCCGGTGGTGATGGGCTCGCGCATGATGCTGGTGAAGGGCGTGGTGCAGCAGGCCGAAGGCGTCGTGCACCTGATCGGCGAGCATCTGGAGGATATCAGTTCCGAACTCGCCCTGCTGTCGGACCCGGGGCTGTCGCGGAACCGCTTCCTGCTGCCCGCCGACGCCGCCAAGAGCTCGCCCGACCCCCGCGAAAAGCCCCACGAACGCCCCCAGGAACGCCCAAAGACCGTACGCTGGCGCCACCCGCGCAATGTGCGGGTGCTGCAGAAGTCACGGGATTTCCACTAGAGCCTGATGGGTTTGGAGCGCGTTCGGTCGCCGCCACGCTCAGAAGCCGGCGATGTCGAGGGCGCCGATGGCCGTGCTCCTGCCCTTGAGCACCTTCAGCACCGTGTCCATGCCGTGTTCGTCGAGCCAGTTGGTCGACAGGCCGGGTATCCGCAGGATCTCCCCGTAGTGGATGCCGACCTTGCTGATCCGGTCGTGGGTCAGGCAGAGGTTCAGGCCATGCGCCGTGTTGAAGGCGGCGCGCATGTCCCGGATGGCCTGCATGGGGTGGCGAACCGCGCTCAGCGTCATGCCGAGGGTGCGCACGGCGGTCATGCCCACGGTGGCGCTGGAGATGTTCCGCGAGGCCACCACGGCGACGCCGGGCGCATTGAAGGTGGCGAACTTGAGTCCCTGCCGATTGCCGACCACCTGGGCGATGGCGCCGCCGAGCGAATGGCCGCAGACATAGACCCGCGGCAGATGGCGATAGGCGAACATGTAGGCTTCGCCGTCCGCGAAGTAGGTCGAATTCATCCCGGCCCCGAGCTTCAGGTCCGCCCCTGCGTCGGACATCAGGCCGCCCCGGATGTCGCCGCCAAGCCCGGTTCCTGAATAATTGGTTCCGCGAAAGGCCACCACGGTCACGCCGTCCTTGACGAAGGCGGCGGCCTGGAACCCGTTCAGGATGCCCCCCTTCCTGCTGTCGACGCAGGTCCAGCCCGGCACATTCGGCTTGTCGCCATAGACGGCGTTGGCCATCTGCGCCGCTTCGTAGACCGTCGGCATGCTGTTCCCCTCGGACATACTCGGCCGGCATCTTGTCCTGGCCAATGTGACCGCTGCAACCGCCCCCTGGACGGTCAGGGGGCGCAGCCCCATCTTCTGGTCATGATCCGCGCCGCCGCCTTCGCCGTCCTCGCGACGGCCTTCGCCACGTCGGCCCTGGCCCAGACGCCCGGGCCGACGCCCGGCCAGATCGTCAGCCAGCAGCAGGCCAACCTGAACCAGTTCCAGCTGCAGCTGCAGGCCAACCAGCTGCAGCAGCTGCAGCGGCAGAACACCGCCGTCCTGCAGCAGCCCGACCCGGCGGTGCAGGCCCAGGCCATGGCCCGCCAGCAGCAGATCCAGCAGCAGATCGACCAGAACACCGCCCTGCAGCAGCAGATGCTGTCGCCCCCGTCCAGCGCCTTGGCCAACCCATCTGACGTCAATTCCCGTCTGCAGCAGTACAACGCCCAGATCCAGCAGCTGCAGGACCAGCCGGTCCCGCTGTCCGGCGGCCCGGCGACGGCCCGCTAGCGTCCTTGCCGCACGGCTCCTTGGCCTGCCCGGCGGCGGCCCGACCAAGCGCGTGGCGTCAAACAGGTTGATCCGCTCCAAGATTTCTTGCGCCGGGGCGGACGGACCCCTAGTCTGGGGCCCTGTTCTCCGGGGTGTCCCGCCAAAGGGACTGAGAGGCCGCATGTAGCGCGCGGCGACCCGCTGAACCTGATCCGGGTCATGCCGGCGAAGGGATGGGAACCGGGCGCGCCTTTTTGATTTCGGGGCGCCCCTTTCGTCTTTTTCCGCCACGAGCCGGATTCTCGAATTGTGAGAGGACCCGAGCCGTGAACGTTCAAACCCCCATCTCCAAGGTCGCCACCGGCGAACGTCCCGGCTCGCGCAAGGTCTACCAGAACGGGGTGGCGTGGCCGGACATCCGCGTGCCGTTCCGCGAGGTGGCCGTACACCCGACCGCCGGCGAGCCGCCGGTGACCATCTATGATCCCTCCGGCCCCTATACCGACCCGGCGGCGCAGATCGACATCCACAAGGGCCTGGACCGCACCCGCGAGCCGTGGGTGGTGTCGCGCGGCGACCTGGAGGTCGTGCAGACCCCGCGCGTGGTGAAGCCCGAAGACAACGGCTTCGCCCAGGGCGTGCACCTGGCCCCCGAGTTCAAGGCCGAGCGGCGCGTCTACCGCGCCAAGCCGGGCGCGAGCGTCACCCAACTGGAATACGCCCGCAACGGCATCATCACGCCCGAAATGGAATACGTCGCCATCCGCGAGAACCTGCGCCGCAAGGAGAGCGACCCGTTCATCCGTGACGGCGAGAGCTTCGGCGCGGAAATCCCCGATTTCGTGACCCCCGAGTTCGTACGCTCGGAAATCGCCCGCGGACGCGCGATCATCCCGGCCAACATCAACCACACCGAACTGGAGCCGATGGCGATCGGCCGCAACTTCCTGGTCAAGATCAACGCCAACATCGGCAACTCCGCCGTGCTGTCGTCGGTGGCCGACGAAGTCGAGAAGATGGTGTGGGCGATCCGCTGGGGCGCCGACACGGTGATGGACCTGTCGACCGGCCGCAACATCCACAACATCCGCGACTGGATCATCCGCAACAGCCCGGTGCCGATCGGCACGGTGCCGATCTACCAGGCCCTGGAGAAGGTCAACGGCGTGGCCGAGGACCTGAACTGGGAGGTGTTCCGCGACACCCTGATCGAACAGGCCGAGCAGGGGGTGGACTACTTCACCATCCACGCCGGCGTGCGCCTGCCTTTCATCCCGCTGACGGCCAAGCGCGTCACCGGGATCGTTTCGCGCGGCGGCTCGATCATGGCCAAGTGGTGCCTGGCGCATCACAAGGAGAACTTCCTCTACGACCACTTCGAAGACATCTGCGAGATCATGCGCGCCTATGACGTGTCGTTCTCGCTGGGCGACGGCCTGCGTCCCGGCTCGATCGCCGACGCCAACGACGAGGCCCAGTTCTCCGAGCTGCGCACCCTGGGCGAGCTGACCAAGGTGGCGTGGAAGCACGGCGTGCAGGTGATGATCGAGGGCCCCGGCCACGTGCCGATGCACAAGATCAAGGCCAACATGGACGAGCAGCTGAAGCACTGCCACGAGGCGCCGTTCTACACCCTCGGGCCGCTGACCACCGACGTGGCGCC
>DASYBX010000020.1:0-14556 GCA_036500495.1 Caulobacteraceae bacterium | reverse complement strand
CCCGCGTCGGCCCGGACGGCTACCTCTATCTGCTGACCGACGAACCGGAAGGCGCGCTGCTCAAGGTCGAGCCGGCGAAGTAAGAACGGACTCCGCCCGGCGCCGTGAAGCCTGCGCCGGGCGGAGCAATACCCGCTAGATCGATTTGACCTCGCCGCCGTCCATCC
Source organism: Caulobacteraceae bacterium (assembly GCA_036500495.1). Taxonomy (GTDB): domain Bacteria; phylum Pseudomonadota; class Alphaproteobacteria; order Caulobacterales; family Caulobacteraceae; genus BOG-938. The sequence continues at coordinate 14,389 of DASYBX010000020.1, read as the reverse complement.
GCAGCGTCGATCCGGTCATCCACTTCGCCCCCGGCGACACGAGGAAGGCCATCAGTTCGGCGATCTCCTCCGGCTCGCCGTAGCGGGCGATGCCGGCCTCCTTCGGGAAGCGCTCGGTGGCCTCCTCCACGCTCATGCCGTGCAGCGGCGCCCAGTGGTCGAGATAGGAGCGGCGGCGGCCGGTCATGACCGGGCCCGGCAGGACGCTGTTGACCTGGACTCCGTCGGCTATGCCCCGGTCGGAGAAAGCCTTGGCCAGAGCGACGATGGCGGCGTTGATCGTCCCCACGGCGGCGTAGGGCGCCTTGGGGAACAGGGCCGAATTGCCAGACATCAGCACCACCGACCCCTTGGCCGCCTTCAGCGCCGGCCAGGCGGCCACCGTCAGTCGGCGGGCGCCGTGCAGCTTGAGCGCAAGCCCGCCGTCCCACTGGGCGTCGGTCATCTCGAACAGGTCGATCTGCGGCACGGCCCCGGCGATGTTGAGCAGGGCGTCGATGCGGCCGAACGCCGACAGCGCGGCCTCCACCACCCGGCCCGCCGCCTCCGGCGCCGACAGGTCGGCGTCGATTACCAGGGCCTCCGCTCCCGCCTCCTTCACCCGTTGCGCCGTCTCCTCCAGCTTGTCGCGGCTGCGGGCGACCAGAACCACCGCGCCGAAGTCCTTCGCCAGCCTCACTGCCGTCGCCTGGCCGATGCCCTGGCTGGCCCCGGTCACGATCGTCACGGACTTGGTCATCGTCGTCTCTCCTCAATTCAGGAAGCCGCGGATCGCCTCGGCGATCTCGGCCGCGTGGGTTTCGAGCGCGAAATGGCCCGTGTCGAAGAACGTCACCTTGGCGTCCGGCAGGTCGCGCCTGAAGGCCTCGGCGCCGGCGGGAAGGAAGAAGGGGTCGTTCCGGCCCCAGACGGCCAGGAACGGCGGACGATGCTCGCGGAAATAGGCCTGGAAGGCGGGGTAGAGCGCGACGTTGCTCTGGTAGTCGCCGAACAGGTCGAGTTGCACGGCCTCGGCGCCCGGGCGGGCCAGGTAGTGGTTGTCCAGGGTGTAGCCGTCGGGCGAGACGCGGGCCGGGTCCGTCACCCCGTGGGTGTATTGCCAGTAGGTGGTCTGCGGCGCGAGGAAGCCGCGCAACGCCTCGCGGTTGGCCGGCGAAGCGTCCTGCCAATAGGCGCGGATCGGGCTCCAGCCGTCGCTCAGGCCTTCCAGATAGGCGTTGCCGTTCTGCGAGATGATCCCGGTGATCCGTTCGGGATGGCGCAGGGCCAGGCGGAAGCCGGTGGGGGCGCCGTAGTCGAAGACGTAGACCGCGAAGCGGTCGAGACCGATCACTTCGGTGAAGCGCTCGATGGTGTCGGCGATGGAGTCGAAGGTGTTGGCCTTGGGATCGTCCGACTGGCCGAAGCCGGGCATGTCGGGCGCGATGATGTGGAAGCGCTCGGCGAGGGCCGGGATCAGGTCGCGGAACATGTGGCTTGAGGTCGGGAAGCCGTGCAGCAGCAGGAGCTTGGGCGCGGCGACGGGACCGGCCTGCCGGTAGAAGACCTTCAGGCCGTCGACGTCGGCGGTGCGATAGGCGATCGGGTTCATGACGTTTCTCTGGATGCTGTAACTGTTTGAGTGAATTGATCGGGTTATGTGACCTGGCCGATCAGGCGCGCGCGGCGTCGAGGATCAAGTCGGTCACGAGCTCGGGATGGGCCAGCTGGGGCGTGTGGTCCACGCGATGCGAGACCACCGTGGCCCCCATGCGTCCGGCCATGAACCTCTGGTTCTCCGCCAGGATCATGCGGTCTTCCTCCGCCACCAGGTACCAGCTCGGCAGGTCGCGCCACAGCGGGCGGCGCATCGGGGTGGTGATGCAGGCCAGCGCGATCGGCTTCTGCACCGCGGCGAGGAGGGCGTGGTCGGCCGCCGTGGCCTCGGGCGCGACGGCGGCGGCGAAGGCCGGCTCGGGCATCCAGATCACGCCGTCGGGCTCCGGCGCCAGCCTGGGCGCCAGGGGATGCGGCTCGCCGCGGTGGAACACCTCGACCACCGCCTCGCCTTCGTCCGGCGCCAGGGCGGCGATGTAGACCAGGCCCTTCACCTTGTCGGGCTGGGCGGCGCCGATCACCGCACCGGCATAGGCGTGCGCCGCCAGCACCACCGGCCCGTCTACCCGGGCGATGACCCGGCCCAGCGCGGCGACGTCGTCCTCGAACGCGGTCAGCGGCAGTTGCGCGGCCACGGCCCGTTGGCCGCGCCGGCGCAGGCCCTCGATGACGCGGGCCCAGTTGGACCCGTCGGCCCAGGCGCCATGGGCCAGAACCACGGTGCTCGCTTCGGTGCTCATGTCCGTCTCTCCCTCATGGATCCGCAGAAACCGCTCTGAAGACAACAAGACGGTTACGATTGGACAGATAACTTGTCAAACTGATTTTGAGTGGTTACAAAAAGCCGAGTTCGCAACGGATCGCCCGCATGCATCACCCGCCGCCCGCCATGTTCCTCGCCGAGGCCCGCGGCCTCGATTTCCTGAATTCGGTGGCCACGCCCTTGGACACGCCGTTCGACTGGCTGGCCGACGGGGCAGGCTTCCTGGATTGGCTGAAGCAGGCCGGCCTCGCGCCCGAGACGGTGCTGGCGGACATCGCCGCCCGCGCCATGCCGGGCGAACTCGACCGGGTGGCCGACCAGGCGCGCGACCTCAGGGAATGGTTCCGCAGCTTCGTGCGCGCCCGCATGGGCCGCCCGCTGGGCGCCAAGGCGCTGGCCGAGCTCAAGCCGCTCAACCGTCTCCTGGAGCGCGACGAGGCCTATGGCCGGATCGTCGTCGCCCACGGCCATGGCGGGCACGCCCACCTCGCCTTCGAGAGCGCCCGCCGCTGGCGCTCGCCGGAATCACTGCTGATCCCGCTCGGCGAGGCGATGGCCCAGGTCGTGGTCGGGGAGGATTTCGCCCAGGTGAAGGCGTGTGAGGGCGAGCGATGCACCCTGGTGTTCGCCGACCACACGCGTGGGCGCGCACGCCGCTGGTGCAGCATGGCAATCTGCGGCAACCGCGCCAAGCAGACGGACTTCCGCGAGCGCCGCCGCGCGGCGGCCGGCCCGGCGCCTGGTCCCTAGTTCACCCAGCCTTCCGGCGGCTTGGTCCCGGCCATCACCTGGCGCCTGGCGAAGCGCCAGTGGCCATCGACCTTGGCCAGGTCGTCGTACTCGCGGCCCTGGGTCAGCAGGCGCGGCGGGGCGGTAGCCGTGTCCATGACGATCTCGGTGAAGATCATCTGGGCGGTGGCGGCATTGCCGTGCACGGTGATCACCGGATTGGTCATCAGCACGTTGAACGAGAAGCGCCCGGCCGCCGGACTCTGGCCGCTCGAACCGATCGCCTTGTAGACGCCGGCGATCTCGTCCTTGCCCCTGTAGGCCTTGCCGTTCAGCACGAACTGGGCGTCGTCGGCGTAGAAGCTGGAGAAGGCCTCGCCCTCGGCCTTGCCGAAGTTGGCGTAGTAGCGCTGCAGCAGATCCTCGATCTCCGCGCGGTCGATCACGGTCTGGACGGTGAAGCCGCCATCCTGCTGCTGGGCGCGGGCGGCCGGGGCGTGGGTCGCGGCGAACGCGAGCGCGGCGGCGAGCGCCGTAACGGGCCGGGTCATTGGCCGGCCGGCAGGCTCGCCGGATCCCAGTGCTCGTCGGCCTTGCCGTCGACGAAGCGCCACATGTCGAACCAGGTGGTGGTGTAGGGATTGCCCTTGGCGTCCTTCAGGTGACGCACGGTCGAGACCGTCACGTAGTCGCCTTCGGCCTGCACGGCCACGATCTCGATCTTGGTCGGGGTCTGCAGGGGCAGGGGCTGCTGCTTGAGCACCTGGGTGAAGAACTTGACCACCCCGGGCAGGCCCGAGGCCGCCTGTGGATTGTGCTGAATGTACTTCTGCGTCAGCCACTTGTCGGCCTCGCTCCAACGGTGCGACTCCAGCAGGTCCTTCTCGATGTGCAGCGCCGCCTGCTTGTTGCGGTTCAGCTTGGGGTCCTTGGAGGTGAACAGCGCCTCGGGGTTCCTGGCCGCCGTGACGGGATCGCTGAGGGCCTGAGCGGCGGCAGGCAGGGCCAGGGATGACAACAGGGCCACCGCTGAGCCGGCGGCCAGAACATGTTGATATCTCATTGTATACCCTCCCACAGGTTTGATCGTTGGAGGCACCTTAACCGCCGGAAAGGCTGCTGGGATAGGTGGTTTGGACGATCATCGCCCGCCTATCGTTCCTTATTTGTTCTTGACGGGCCATGGACCGCCGGCCATCCTTCCACCGCCGAGGGGGATGCCATGGCGCTGGCCGTCCGAGAATTCCGGGCCCGGGAAATCGGAGAGGGGGAGGAAGATTGAGGCGCGCGAGGGGGCGCAGAAAATGTTCTTGATATGTTCTGGTCGACTCAAATAATTGAAGTCATGCTTTCGCTCTGAAATTGGCTGCGGAGGCTCCTGTGATGGAACGGAATTGGACAACCCTGGAAATTGCACCGCCGTCGCTGTCGCTCTTCGGCTCTACCGATCCCGACGGAAACAGCTTCAACCGGGGAACATCGCAACTCAAGAAGGGACTGGGACCCGGGCTTCTGGGCGACGTGCGATCGCACTTGAACGGCCAACCCTGCGCTGACTGCCCGCCTTCGGCCCCTTGTCCCAATTGCATTGACGACCGCGAGAACTTCGATACCGGCTCCAGTGCTGGTGCTGGTGCTGGTGCTGGTGCGCAGGGGCAAATCATCAAGACTCAGGTTCCGATCCCTGCTCCGGGCCTGTTCCCGCCGCCGATCGTGACCACCCCGTCTCAACCCGGGCCATCGCCGATCATTGGCGATCCCAACGCATTTTGGAACCGGCCGCTCGATGAGCTTTTTAGTTGGGCTAGTCGTCCTACAGAAGAGCAGCGGGCGCAGTGTCAAGACGAATACGACACGGACATGATCGACTGTAAGACGGTCTATGCCGTGAAAGGCTCGCGTCATGGAAAAGCCTGTGAGCAACGGGCTTTCGATAAATACGTAGACTGCGTCCACAATGATGGACAAAAGGGAATACAACCGTATTGGCGACAGAGGCCTTGATGAGCGATAGCGTTTCTCGCCCAGAAGCCCAGCCGGGGGATGTGATCCTAGCCCGCGAATGCTGGATCGAGGGACCGAACGGCGACGTCAGTTCGCTGATGCTACGTTTCACGCGACCTGTGAAGCGAGCGGTCGAAGGACACGAGGAATTTTCCGAATTCGTCGGAACGCTGCACATCGAGTGCAAGCACTTTACCAAGGTCGAGCGCCTGAGGGGTGACGACGAGATCCATGTTCTTTGCATGCTCTTGTGGGTCGGTCGTATCCTCCTCGAAAATTGCGAGGCGGATGGCTATTCGATCTGGTGGCGCGAGAAGGGCGACCTTCACTATTTCGACTTCTGGATGGGCAATCGGTTCCAGCAGGACTTCTGCCTCCCCTCAGCGAGGACGGCCGCTAAGCGCAAGGCTTTCTACGAAACAAATGCCGGACGGACCCTGATGCCTTCCCACAGCGTGGCGATCGAGCCCGAGCGTCCTGCGGTCACCATTTACCGAATCCACAAAGACGGTTCGGAAACCCTTGGCAACGTCATAGGACCCGACGAAATCCGGTCGCAGACGATGTCCGGCCTCGCCGAACGTATCGGCATGTCGGTCTTCTACGGCTCCAATGAAGCCGCCGCGCTGATAGACCAACTGAAGCCGGACTCTGAATCCGCCCCCGGATGATCAGCCCACGAACGCCCGCTCGAGCACGTAGTCGCCCGGCTCGGCGTTCGAGCCCTCGGTCAGGCCGTGGGCCTCGCACAGGTGGGCGAGGTCCTTGATCATCTCCATGGAGCCGCACAGCATCACGCGGTCGGTCTCCGGGTCGAACTTGGCCTGGTCCAGGCCGTTGTCGGCGAAGATCTGGCCGGTCTCGATCAGGGTGGTCAGGCGGCCCTGGCGCTCGAAGGCCTCGCGGGTCACGGTCGGGTAGTAGCGCAGCGATGCCTGGGCCATTTCGCCGATCAGCTCGTCCTCGAAGATATCCTTGGTGAACAGGTCGCGGTAGCAGAGCTCGGCCACTTCGCGCACGCCGTGGCAGACGATCACCTGCTCGAACTTGTCATAGGTCTCGTAGTCGCGCGCCACCGACAGCCAGGGCGCCAGGCCCGTGCCGGTGCCCAGCAGCCACAGGCGCTTGCCGGGCTTCAGGGCGTCGTGCACCAGGGTGCCGACGGGCTTCTTGCCGAGCAGCACCGTGTCGCCGGTCTGGATCTTCTGCAGGCGCGAGGTGAGGGGGCCGTCCGGCACCTTGATCGACAGGAATTCCAGCTCCTCGGCCCAGTTGGGCGAGGCGATCGAATAGGCGCGCATGATCGGCTTCTTGCCGTCGTCGCCGGGCAGGCCGATCATCACGAACTCGCCCGAGCGGAAGCGGAAGCTGGCGGGCCGGGTCAGGCCGAAGCTGAACAGACGGTCGGTCCAGTGCTTCACCCACGTCACCGTCTCGTGGTGGAACGGGCTGTTGGCGGGGGCTTCTGCGGTGGCCACTGCGGAAACGGTCATGCTGGTTCCAAATCTTACGCGATGGCCCTAGTACCCGAGGCCCGTCCAGGGGCCAAGAGCGGAATTCTATCAGCGGGTTGAGGTGATCTGGGAGCGTTCAGGACGCCAGCAATGCTGCCAACGCCGGACGGTTTCCCATCACCTCGGCGAGGGTGCAATCGTCCAGCACCTTCAGAAAAGCTGCACGCGCTTCGCCCAGCTTGCCCTTCAGCCGGCAGGCGGGGGCGATGACGCAGGGCGGCTGGCTGTCGTCGAAGCAGGTCACCAGCGCCATGTCGGGCTCGGTCTGGCGCACGATCTCGCCCACGGTCATCTGGTCCAGGGCCTTGGCCAGGCGCAGGCCGCCACCCTTGCCGCGCACGGTCTCCACATAGCCCTTGAGCCCCAGCTGGTAGACCACCTTCATCAGGTGCGCCTTGGAGATGCCGTAGCGTCCGGCGATCTCGGCGATGGTCGGCCGGCGGTCGGGATGAAGGGCGAGGTACATCAAGACCCGCAGCGAATAGTCGGTATAGGCGGTGAGGCGCATGGTCGCTTCTGGGGAGTTGATGTGTCAAAACAGGTATCTATAATATATCTTATATGGGCCCGACTCCAGGGTGGAGGGAACAAGGATGAGCAGGATCGGCCCCAGGATGCTGGCGGCGGCCACCGGGATGGCCGCTTTCTTTGCATCCGCAGCTCTGGCCGCCCTGCCGCCCGTTCCGGTCCCGGCGGAAAACCCGATCACCGAGCCCAAGCGGGTGCTGGGAAAGATCCTGTTCTGGGACGAACAGATGTCGAGCGACAACACCGTCGCCTGCGGCACCTGCCACCGGCCCGGCAAGGGCGGGGGTGATCCGCGCCAGGGCCGCAACCCGGGCCCCGACGGCGTCATGGGCACCGACGACGACACCTTCGGCTCGCCCGGCGTGGCCCACCTGGACAAGGCCGGCATCGCCCGCGAGCACAAGATCTTCGGCATGAGCCCGCAGGTGGGCGACCGCACGGCGCCCTCCAACTTCGGCAACATCTGGTCGGACTACATGTTCTGGGACGGCCGCGCCGGGCCCAAGGTGACTGATCCCGAGACCGGCCAGACCGTGATCAAGACCGGCGGCGCCCTGGAGAACCAGGTGCTCGGCCCCCTGCAGAACCCCGCCGAGATGGCCAAGGACAGCCGCGGCTGGGCCGACGTGGACGAGAAGCTGCTCTACGCCCGGCCTCTGGCCCTGGCCACCCGCATCCCCGCCGACATGGCCGCCGCGATCAAGGCCCACCCGAGCTATCCGGCGCTGTTCAAACAGGCTTTCGGCGACCCGAAGATCGACGCCGTGCGCGTGGCCGAGGCCATCGCCACCTATGAGCGGACCCTGGTGCCCGACCAGACGCCCTACGACCTCGGCACCCAGCCCGGCAAACCGGTGGACCCCGAGATCCAGCGCGGCATGCTGCTGCTCGACACGACGCACTGCACCGTCTGCCACAAGCCGCCCCTGTTCACCGACAACAAGTTCCACAACATCGGCGTGCGGCGACCCTACCAGGACAAGGGGCGTGGCAAGATATCGGGCGACCCGGCCGACAACGGGCGCTTCAAGACCCCGACCCTGCGCAACGCGGCCCTGCGCGCCAGCTTCATGCACACCGGCGAGTTCACCGACCTGCACAAGGTGCTGGACCACTACGTCACGCCCAAGGCCGAGGCCGAGAACCTGCCGGGCACCGACCAGCCCTACAAGACGCCGATCGAGGACGACCAGCGCCAGCAGATCATCGACTTCCTGCGCAACGACCTGACCGATCCGCGCGTGGCCGCCGAGCAGTATCCGTTCGACCGGCCGCTGCTCAGGAGCGAAAGGCAGGCTGGGCAGAAGGCCCCCGGGCGGCCGGAGGACTTCAAGGCGCGCATGGACGGCGACGTGGTCAAGCTCTCATGGTCCCCGCCCAGGAGCGGGGCGGAGGACTACGTCCTGGTCCGCGACGGCCGGGTGATCGGCCTGCCGACCCAGACGGCGTTCGAGGACCGCGGCCAGTCGCCCTGGCTCTACCACCGCTACCGCCTGGTGGCCCGCAACGACGCGGCGGCGTCCTCCCGGCCGATCTCGGCGGGCGCGGGCGTGCCGAGCCTGGAGCTGGCCGGCGGGGCGGTGATCCTGCTCGGCGCCGGCGGGTTCTGGGCGTGGTGGAGGCGCCGGAAGGCCTGAGGGCGGAGGGCCCGCGCGCCGGGACGATCTTGCCCAGGCAAGGCAATTTCTGCCGGAGGCCGCGCCGAAAATCGCCCTGCCGCCGGACGCGCGCTGACCAAAGCCCCCGGCCCGGAACTTGCATTCTTCCCATCAGGGCGGGGGGGAAGAGTCGCGCCATGCAGGTGAACAGCGTCCAGGGCTTCGGATTCGGCTACAGCGGGCCGAACCAGACGCAGGTCGAGGCCGATAACGCCAAGGCCGTCGCCGGCGGCCTGAACGGCGGCTTCTCGCTCGCCGACATCCTGACCGACAACGACAAGGCCCTGACCGGCTATTCGCCGGCCAGCGGCAAGATCAACCAGCTCGCCATCGCCGTGGCGAACTACCGCTACAATGGCGGGATCACCGGCGAGGTGACCCCGCAGTTCGTCAAGGCGATCCAGGACTCGATCGCCAAGACCGGCGGCTATCCGTCCAACCCCGCAGCCCTCATGCAGAAGGCGGGCCTAGCCGCGCCATCCATGACGTCGGACACCTTCAACAGCCTGCTGTCGATCCTGAATCCGCCGAACGACGGCGCCGGCTAGAGCGTCGCCGCGGCGCCGAGCTTGTCCATGCCGGCCGCGATGGCGGCGACGGTCGCCTGCGCCGTGGGACCCAGGCCGTGGCGCTCCGCGACCCACTCGGGGTCGTTCCAGCCGAACCAGGTGTCGCCGTTCTCGTCGGTCCAGGCCATGGCCTTGAACGGCAGGTCGACGCCAGCTTCCAGGTTCACCTGCATCAGGAGGGTGCCGGCGCGCGGGTTGCCGAACAGCATCAGGATGCAGGGGCGAAGCTCCAGGCCCACCTCGGCGGCGTTCCGGCCATGGTCGACCTCGGCGAAGATGGTCAGGCCCGCCCCTTCGGCGGCGGCGCGGAAACGGCGCGCGGTCTCGGCGGCGTCGTGGATGCTCCTGCGGCTGACCAGTCCGTTCGTCATGCCGCGCTCCTTTGGGGGGCTGCTACCGCTCTGCGGCCGTGGTGTTCTGCGCCATCATCGTGGGCGACTGGGTGGTCGGGCAGCCCTCGAACACGCCCACCTTCACGGCGGTGATGGTGGTGAGGTTCAACGCCTGCAGCACCTTCATCGAGGCGGCGCCGGCGCCGGTGAACAGGTCGATGCGGGCGCCCTTGATCGCGCCACCGACGTCCGAGGCGTACCAGTAGCCGTCGTGGCTGGAGCCGTCGGGCATCTTCAGGCCCACGGTCTCCTTGATGAACAGCACGCTGTGGCGCGGGAACACCCTGGGGTCCACCGCCACGGTGCGCATCGGTTGCAGGCGACAGCCCAGGGAGTCCCTCTGGCCGATGCCGCGCACGCCGGTGTGGTAGAGGGTCGCCTTCAGCTCGGTCTCGACAGCGGTCACCGCGTCATCCGCCGCCTTGCGCGCCCTCAGGATCAGCTCGCCGATCGGGTCGGCGGCCGGCAGCATCGGGGCTGCGGTCTTGGCGGCGGGCGCAGGGCTGGCGGTGAGCGCCAGGGCGGCGGCGAGTCCGGCAATCACTGGGTTTTGCCCACGGTGGCGGCCCGGTCGGCCTGGCAGGGTTGGACTCCTAGCCGTCCTTTGGACGAGAGATCAACCCCTGAAAGACATCACGAGATCGCGCGCGCCCTTGTGGAGACATTCGCGACGCGACGCGCAAACCCTGATGGAATCTGCCTTTCCGCGGGCAGATCGAGCCGGCTAAAAGCTGTGGACAAAAGACTGAGAGGACTCGGGATGACCTTGCAGATCTACGGCGATAGCGTGTCGGGCAACTGCCTGAAGGTGAAGTGGACCGCGCGGAAGCTGGGGATTCCCTACCGCTGGATTCAGACCGACGTGATGAAGGCCGAGACCCGCACGCCCGAGTTCCTGGCCATGAACCCGGCCGGGCAGGTCCCGCTGGCGGTGCTGCCCGACGGCCGGCCGCTGGCCCAGTCCAACGCCATCATCCTGCACCTGGCCGAGGGCTCGGATCTGATCCCCAGGGACGCCTACGCGCGGGCCAAGATGCTGGAATGGCTGTTCTGGGAGCAGTACAGCCACGAGCCCTACATCGCCGTGGCCCGCTTCCACCGCCGCCTGATGGGCAAGCCGGCCAGCGAGATCGAGCCCCGGCTGATGGAGCGGGGCGCCGGGGCCCTGGCGCGGCTGGAGCAGCAACTGGGGGCCACGCCGTTCCTCGCCGGCGAGACCCTGAGCCTCGCGGACGTGGCCCTGGTGGCCTACACCCGGGTGGCGCACGAGGGCGGCTTCGACCTGGACGGTTATCCGGCGGTGAAGGCCTGGGTGGGCCGGGTCGAAGCGGAGTTGGGCATCGACGATTGAGGACGGCAAGGCTTGGACCTTGCGCCCGCCACGGGACTGTCGCACAGGCTTGCTAGCACCCGGACCTTGCCCCACGGAGCTGAGTTCATGGCCGATTTTCGCCGTCCCCCGCTGGCCCCGATGCTGGCCCTCGGGGCGCTTCTCGCGACGGCGGGCGCGGCCGGACCGGCACTGGCCTGGGAGGATGTCGGCCACCGCTGGATCGGGACCCTGGGCATGCAGGCGCTGCCGGCCAGCCTGCCGGCCTTCCTGCGCACGCCCGAGGCGGCGCGCGACGTCGGCGAGTGGGCGCGCGAGCCCGACCGTTCGCGCGGCGCGGGCCGCGCCCACGACCAGGACCGCGACCCCGGACATTTCGCCGACATCGACGACAACGGCAAGCTTTTGGGCGGCCCGACCTTGGACCACATGCCGGTGACCCGCGAGGAGTACGAGAAGCAGCTGCAGGCGGTCGGGACCGACAGCTGGAAGGCCGGCTACCTCTACTACAACCTGGTCGAGGGCTGGCAGCAGCTGGTCAAGGACTTCGCCTACTGGCGGGCCGACAGCCATGGCGAGAAGACCGCCAAGGATCCCGCGCACAGGGCCTGGCTGAAGCAGGACCGGGTGCGGCGCGAAGAGCAGTTGATCTTCGACCTGGGTTCCTGGTCGCACTTCGTCGGCGACGGCAGCCAGCCGCTGCACGTGACCTACCACTACAACGGCTGGGGCCCCTATCCGAACCCCAAGGGCTACACCACCGAGCACATCCACGGCCCGTTCGAGGGCGACTTCGTCAACCACAACCTCACACTGGAGGCGGTAAAAGCGGCCATGCGCGCGCCGGCCGACTGCGGGTCGTGCGACATCGCCGCCATGAGCGGCGGCTACCTCCAGAACACTCACCAGTATGTCGAGACGGTCTACCAGATGTGGAAGGACGGCGAGTTGAAGGACGGCAATCCCAAGGGCAAGGCCTTCGTCGCCGCCCGCGTGGCCGACGGCGCCGCGGAACTGCGCGACATGGTCACGGCGGCCTGGAACGCCTCGGGCAAGATGGTCGTTGGGTACCCGGGCGTGGCCGCTTCCGATGTCGAGGCCGGCAAGGCCGGCGACGCCTACGACCTGCTCTACGGAGGTCATTGAGTCCCTTGGCGATCAAACCCTCCCCCCTGCAGTACGGCGAGCCCGAGCCGGGCGTGAAGTACCGCGACCGGCCCGCCGTGTTCGGCGTGGCCGAGCGCGCCGGCCAGATCGCCCTGATCAGCGTGACCCGCGAGGGCATGGAGCCGTTCCACGACCTGCCCGGCGGGGCCATCGAGCCGGGCGAGAGCGAGGGCCGGGCCCTGGCTCGCGAGTTTGGCGAGGAGACCGGCCTGGTCGTGCGCGGCGGCGAGGTGCTGGACCGCGTCGACCAGTACATGGTCAAGAGCGACGGCGAGCCTGTGAACAACCGTTCGGTGTTGCTGGTCGCCCATATCGAGGGCTTCGACCCTTCGCTCAAGATCGAGGACGACCACAAGCTGGCGTGGGTCGCCCCCGAAGAGGCGCTGCGCATCGTCCGTCACGACAGCCACGCCTGGGCGATCGCCTGCTGGCTGCGCCGGACGGCCAGGCAGGCGAAAGGCCAGGCGGCCTGAGACTCTAGTTCTGCGCGCCTCCTGACGCCAAGACCGGCGTCCGTTTCGGCGGACGGCGCGCGCTCATCCCGCCAGGGCGAACCTGATCGGGATGCGTACGCTGGCGCCGTCGACGGGCTGGCCGTCTTGTGTCTCCGGCCGCATCTTGAACCAGCGCGACAGCTTCAGCGCGGCCGCGCCGAAGCCGAAGCCCGACGGCGTCTCGTCCATCACCGAACAGCCCTGCACCTGGCCCACAGCCGAGACCGTGCACGACAGGGTGGCCGAGCCGGCGAGGCCCAGGTCGAGCGCGCGCGGCGGATAGGCGTCCGCCAGCTGGTCGCCCGAGGGCTTCGACAGCCAGGACGGGTTCTGGATCACCTTGGGCTTGGGCGGGACGGGCGGCGGCGCGATCGTGGCCGGGGCGTCGATCTTCGGCGCCGGCGGGGTCGGGGTGACGTCGATGGTCTGGGTCGGCTCGGGGCCAAGCACCGTCGGCCCCACGTGGAGGTTCAGCGACGGCGGCGGCGCTTCCCTGCGCTGTGGCTGCGCCTTGGGCGGCGGCGCTTCGGGCGGCGGGGGCATGCGAACCCGCTCGAGGGTGACGATCGGAACGTCGTCGGACCCGGGCAGGGCCAGCAGGGTGAAGCGGTGCGTGTACAGATAGACGCCGACGCAGGCGTGGAACGCGAGGGACAGGCCGATCGCCGTCATGGCGGGGCGGGACAGTCTGGGGGGATGGAAGACAGGGAGCGCGGGGCTCGGGCCGGCTGTACGAAGGATCATCAGGAAACCTCCATATTGCAAGTTTGTTGCAGACGCATCTGGCGGCGTCTCAGGGGAAAGGCTGCCTCCAGGTTGTATATGTGTCAACTTAGAAACAAGATTGCGATCTTGTAAATCGCTCCATGGCGTGCTGGCCGGTCCGGCTGAGCGGGCCGCCGTCGCCGCCCTCTCGAGTCGGAATACGGGCGCCGCGGGGATTCAGGGTTACGTCGCTAGGCGTCGATCGCGGGGAAGTGCAGGCGGCAGGCCACACCCTTGGCCTCGGGTGTCATGCTGAAGCGGCCGCCGAGCTGGCCGGCCATGGTGCGCACGATCTTCAGCCCCAGGGTGTCCACGGCCTGCAGGTCGAAATCGTCGGGCAGGCCGCGCCCGTCGTCGGTCACGGTCAGCACCTGGCGCTCGCCGTCGCGCGCCATCGACACCTGCACCAAACCGCCTTCGCCATTGAAGGCGTGCTCCAGGGCGTTGTTCACGCATTCCAGCAGCACCAGCGAGACCGGGGTGGCCTGGTCGGGATGCAGGGGTTCCTCGCCGCCCTCGATCTGCAGGCTCACGGCGTCCGCGCCCGAGGCGGCGATGGCGTCGGTGAGGAGGTCATGGGCGAACAGGCTGAAGGGCGAGCGCTCGCCGCCCTGGCCGTGCAACTGGCGCTGGATGCGGGCGATCAGGGCGATGCGGCCGGAGGCTTCCGACAGGGCGCGCTTGGCCCCGCGGTCGCCCACCCCCTGGCTCTGCAGCAGCAGGAGGCCGGAGATGATCTGGATGTTGTTCGACACCCGGTGCTGCAACTCGCGGTAGAGCAGGTCGCGGCTCTCGGCCAGGCGGGCGTAGCGTTCGCGCTCGGCGGACAGGCGATCGCGCGAGGTCTTCAGCGAGCCGATCAGCCAGTTGGCCCCCAGCA
>DASYBX010000019.1:0-6443 GCA_036500495.1 Caulobacteraceae bacterium | reverse complement strand
ATAGCCCATCGCCTTGGCGCCGCCAGCCTTCGCCAGCGTGATCGTGATCGCCGCCGTCAGCGTCGTCTTGCCATGGTCAACGTGACCAATCGTGCCGATGTTGCAATGCGGCTTGTTGCGTTGAAACTTTTCCTTGGCCATCGTCTACCCTTCGCGTCGTCAGCCGTGCGTCTTCAGTATTGGAGTGGAGCGGGTAGCGGGAATCGAACCCGCATCCTCAGCTTGGAAGGCTGCTGCACTACCATTGTGCTATACCCGCCAGACGCCGGCTGGCCGGCGACCTGCGGGAATTCCGCGTTATCTCCCAGTTACAACCCTGAGTTCCCGGCTTCGGCGTGTGCGTGGTGGGGGAAGTAGGACTCGAACCTACGAAGGCTATGCCAGCGGATTTACAGTCCGCCCCCTTTGCCGCTCGGGACATTCCCCCTTGCGCACGCCGCCGGAAGCCTGGTTTCGCCGCCCTCGTCCAGTGATCTGAACGGTCTTGGCGAAAAGCCTCCTTGGATGGGCCGGCGCGGTGCTAAACCACGCCATCCCGTCGTCCGGAGGCCCAGGGCCCCAAATCGGAGCGCGTCTTATAGTGTCCTCGTCCCGCGAACGCAACGACCGCTCAAAGCCTTCGAACAAGCCCTTTTCGAAGGCCCCCAAGGGTGGCCCGCGAGAGGGCGCCAAGACCGCCGGCAAGGGCCCGGTCCAGGCGCGGCCTGCCCAGCGCGAAAGCGCCCGTCCGGCCTATGATCCGGCCGCTTCGGAGCGGACCTCCGAGCGTCCCGGCCGCCCCGGCCCGCGCCATCGCCGCCAGGAAGCGTCCAACGACTGGCTGTGGGGCTGGCACGCGGTGCAGGCCGCCCTGGCCAACCCGAATCGCGAAGGCTTCAAGCGCCTGTTGGTCTCGCCCGCGCGGGCCCACGAGATCGCGTCGGCGGCGGCCAAGGCCAAGGTCCGATTCGAACAGATGGAGGGGCCGGACATCGCCCGCCACTTGCCGCCGGGCGCCGTGCACCAGGGCATCGCCCTGCTGGCCGACCCGCTCGACGGCGACGGCCTGGAGCCGTTCCTCATGCAGCCGGGCGGGGTGCTGCTGATGCTCGACCAGCTCACCGACCCGCAGAACGTCGGCGCCATCTTCCGCTCGGCCGCCGCCTTCGGCGCCCGCGGCGTGATCCTGCAGGATCGCCACGCCCCCGCCCTCGCCGGGGCCCTGGCCAAGGCCGCCGCCGGTGCGGTGGACGCCCTGCCGCACGCCCGGGTGATCAACCTGTCGCGCGCGCTGGAGCAGCTGGCCGAGGCCGGCTGGCGCGGCGTGGGCCTGGACGGCCAGGCCGATCTCACCCTGGAACAGGCGATCGACGAGCGCCCCACCGTGCTGGTGCTGGGCTCGGAGGGCGACGGCCTGAGGCGGCTGGTCGCCGAGCACTGCGAGGTGCTGGCCAAGATCCCCATGCCGGGCGGGTTCGAGAGCCTGAACGTCTCGAACGCCGCCGCCGTGGCCCTCTACGAGGCGGCGCGGAAACAGCGCTGAGCACCCACCTTCGTCACCCTCGGGCTTGTCCCGAGGATGACGACAGGGATGCCAGGGCGCTTACGGTTCGCCCCAGATCGCCTGCGCGGTCTGGACCACCAGCTCCAGCTTGCGCTTCTGGTCGTCTTCGGTGATCGCGTTGCCGTGCTCGGTCGACGAGAAGCCGCACTGGGGCGCGATGCCCAGCTGGTCGAGGTCCACATATTTGGACGCCTCGTCGAACCGGTGGCGCAGCATGTCCAGGCTTTCGAGGGCGCCGGTCTTGGTGGTGATGAAGCCCGGGTAGACGCGCTGCTTGCCCTTGGCCAGCAGGCGCAGGGGCTCCAGCCCGCCGGCGCGGTCGGTGTCGTACTCCATGAAGAACAGGTCGACCCCGGTCTTGTTGAAGATGGCGTCGGCCGCCGCGTCGTAGCCGCCCTCGGCCGCCCAGGTGGAGCGGAAGTTGCCGCGGCACATGTGCATGCCGATCAGCATGTCGGCCGGACGGTCCTTGATCGCCTCGTGCATCATCCAGGCGTACTTCTCGATCAGCCAGTCCGGGTCATAGCCCTCGGCCCGCTTCAGCTCGCGCTGCTTCTCGTCGCCGAGATAGGCGAAATAGATGTCGTCCATCTGCAGGTAGCGGCAGCCGGCGTCGTAGAACACCTGCACCGCCTTGGAGAAGGTCTTGGCCAGGTCGGCCATCAGCACCTCGGTGTCCTTGTACTCCGGATGCAGGACGTCGGCCTTGGCCGTGCGGTAGTGGGCGACGCTCGGGCCAGGGATCGAGATCTTGGGCGTGACCGAGGTGTTGGCGGCCAGGAACTTGAAATGCTCGACCATCGGGTGGTCGGCGGGGAAGTCGAGCTTGCTGGTGATGGTCGGGAAGGTCGGCGGGTGCTTGATGCCGTGGAAGGCGTTGCCCTGCGAGGCGTCGCGCGTCACGAACTTCACGCCGTCCAGGTCGGCCAGGAAGTCGTAGTGCCAGAAATGGCGGCGGGCCTCGCCGTCGGTGACCACCTTCAGGCCGACACCCTCCTGCAGGGCGATCAGTTGCTTGATGCCCTCGTCCTCGGCGGCCTTGCGCTCGGCGGCCGTGATCTTGCCCTCGGCGAAGTCTTCCAGGGCGTGCTTGACGACGGGCGGGCGCAGCAGCGAGCCCACGTGATCGGCTCTGTAGGGGGCGGACATCGGCGTGCTCCTGGGATTGGACGCGCCCGCCGAGGACGCGGGCCGCTGAAGGGTTTCCACGGGATCGGAAGGCGCGGTCATGGCGTACTCCTGGGCTGACGGCAGCTGCAATCTCGATATGATCACATAAAGATATCTTTATATGCTTATGTCAAGCTCAGCTTGGGTGCGCGCACGGGATCGTCATGCGCACGTCGAAAACGTCGGCGCATGTCTCCTTCTCCCTCGACGGGGAGAAGGGGCGCTCGGCCTGGAAGCCTTTGGGGTCTACGCGGGCTCGCCGCCGAAGCGTTCGGTCCATTCCGCCACCTGGGCGTCCTCGACCTTCTTGAACAGCACCTCGGGCGCGCGCACCGGGCGGCCGGGCTCCAGCCGCGACAGCTCGACCTTGGCGTCGGTGGACGGCCAGGCCCCCGGATAGGGCTCGCCGATGGCCTCGGCGATCTTCTGCGCGGTGAACGGCAGGACGGGGGCCGAGATGCGGGCGAACAGGGCGACGAGGTTCAGGCCGGTGCGCACGATCACCGCCGCCCGCTCGGGATCGGTCTTGATCGCCGTCCAGGGCGCCGCCTCCTGCAGGTACTGGTTGCCCAGCACCCACAGGTCGCGCAGCGCCTGGGCGCTCTTCCGGATCTCGATGCCTTCCATCTGGGCGGTCAGGTCGGCCAGCTTCTCGGCGACCTCGGCGAACAGCTTGTCCTCCAGCGGCCCGAACGCCCCGCCGGCGGGGACCTTCCCCTCGAACTTGGACTCGTTGAACTTCAGGATGCGGTTGACGAAATTGCCGAACACGTCGGCCAGGTCGCGGTTGATGGCGCTCTGGAACTGTTCCCAGGTGAAGGCGGTGTCCGAGCTCTCGGGCGTGTTGGCGGTCAGGTACCAGCGCCAGTAGTCGGCCGGCAGCAGGGCCAGGGCCTGGTCCATGAACACGCCCCTCCCCTGCGAGGTGGAGAACTTGCCGCCGTACCAGTTCAGCCAGTTGAAGGCCTTCAGGGTGTCGACCAGCTTCCACGGCTCGCCCGAGCCGATGATCGTGGCGGGGAAGCTCACGGTGTGGAAGGCGACGTTGTCCTTGCCCATGAACTCCACGTAGCGGACCGCGTCCGCGCCCGCGTCGGTGCGCCACCATCCGCGCCAGTCGCGCGGCTTGCCGTCTTCGGCGCCGTCGGCCCATTCCTGCGTCGCGGCGATGTATTCGATCGGCGCGTCGAACCAGACGTAGAATACCTTGTCCTCGAAGCCCGCCCGCGGCAGCCCGCCCCGCGTCACCGGCACCCCCCAGGCCAGGTCGCGCGTGATCCCGCGGTCGATCAGCCCCTCGTCCAGGTGCTTGTAGGCGATCGAGCGCGGCAGGGTCGGCCAGTCGGCCTTGGAATCGATGAAGCCACGGATCTGTTCTTCCAGCTTGGTCTGCAGCAGGTAGAGGTGGCGCGTCTCGCGCACCTCGATGTTGCGCGAACCCGAGATCGCCGAATAGGGCTCGATCAGGTCGGTGGGGTCGAGCAGCCGCCCGCAGTTGTCGCACTGGTCGCCCCGCGCCGGGGTATAGCCGCAGTGCGGGCAGGTTCCTTCCACATAGCGGTCGGGCAGGAAGCGCCGGTCGTCGACCGAATAGACCATCCGGTCGGTGCGCTCCTCGATCAGGCCCTTGTCCTCCAGCACCTCGGCGAAGTGCTGGGTCAGCCGATGGTTCTGCGGCGAGGACGAGCGGCCGAACCAATCCCACGACAGGCCGTAGGCGCGGCCCACGTCGTGCTGCAGGGTGTGCTGCTCCTCGCAGTAGGCGGCCACGTCCTGGCCCGCCGCGGCGGCGGCCAGCTCGGCCGGGGTGCCGTGCTCGTCGGTGGCGCAGATATAGAGCACCTCATGCCCCCGCGCCCTCTGGAAGCGGGCGAACACGTCGGCCGGCAGCATCGACCCCGCCAAGTTGCCGAGGTGCTTGATGCCGTTGATGTACGGCAGGGCCGAGGTGATCAGGATGCGGGCCATGACGCTCTTCGACGGCTGGACGGGAACGGGCCATATAAGCGCCTCGCCCGCAAAGCCAAAGGCCGAACCTGGGTTCTCGCGCCAACGGAGCGGTTCCTAGGTGAACAAGCATAAGCGTGAGAAAGCCGCCCGCTAGTCTTCACCGGACCTGACGGTTTCATCGAGGCAGCAGTTCTCGCTAGCTGGACATCGCTCCCGTGGCGACCTAGCGTTGCGCCCTCAAGTTCAAGTCACACACCAATGGGAGGGTAGCCGAATGAACAAGATGACGATGGCGGCCGGCGTTGCGATGGCGGTCCTGGCGGCCGGCGCGGTCCAGGCCCAGCCCCCCGCGGGAGCGGCTCCGGGCGGCGGCAGGCCCGGCGGCGGCGCTGCGGGCGGCGCTGCGCCGGCGCCTCAGCCGCTGCAGATCAAGCAAGTGAAGTCGGGCGTCTACATGGTCGTGGGCGACGGCGGCAATTCCACCGTGGTGGTCGGCCCCACCGGCGTGGTCCTGGTCGACACCAAGAACCCGGGCGAGAAGATCTACGACGAGCTCAACGACAAGATCAAAAGCGTCACCTCCGAGCCGGTGGCCGAGGTGCTGATCACTCACCACCACGCCGACCACTCCGGCAACACCCTGCTGTTCGAGAACCACGGCATCCCCGTGATCGCCCAGCAGCAGGAGATGGAAGCCCTGCAGAGCTACGTCAACACCGCCACCCCGCGCCCGACCGCGCCCAGCATCACCTACAACACCGAGCTGACCACCACCGCCGGCGGGGTGAAGGTGGAGGCGCACCACTGGGGCGCGGGCCACACGGCCGGCGACACCGTGGTCTACTTCCCGGCGCAGAAGGTTGTGTCGGGCGGCGACGAGGTGGTCGAGGTCACCCCCAACATCGACTATCCGTTCGGCGGCAGCGTGACCGGCTGGCTCAAGAGCCTGGACGCCCTGTCCAAGCTCGACTTCGAATACGTCATCCCCGGCCATGGCGCCGACCCGATGACCAAGGCCCAGTTCCTCGACTATGCCAAGAAGTGGCACACCTTCGCCGACCGCGCCCGCGCCGCGATCAAGGCCGGCACGCCGAAGGACAAGCTGATGGCCGCGATCAAGACCGACGACCTCGGCTGGAACGTCAACACCCCGCTGTTCACCCAGCCGGCGCGCCTGGATCCGTTCTACGCGGAGCTGTCGAAGTAGGCCCGCCTACGCCTCGCGCCCCGGAAAAGAAGAGGCCCCGCCGGTCGCCCGGCAGGGCCTCTCGCCTGCAACTCGCTCCAGGGTTCTAGCGGACCCAGTGGCAGACGCGATGGCCGTGGCGGACGTGGCACACCTTGTGGGCGTGGCGCGGCCTCGCGTCGGCGGCGGTGGTCGCCGCAGCGATGGTGGCGACCGCGATCGCGATGGCGATGACCGTTTTCATGTGGGTTGCTCCTGTTGATTCTGCCCCGGCCCCAGGATCAGGCCTCGGAGCCCAGGCGTGCAACCTCAGGTGCATGAAATTACTGAACTTCAGCCCGCTTCGCCGTCGCCCTCCGGTTCGGGCGACGCTTCCGTGCTGACCCGCAGCGCCTCCAGGACGGCATGGGGATCGGAGGGGCGGCCCATTTGCTCCGCCTCCGGATCGGACCGGTTCGGCAACTGCGGCAGGTCGCGGCGCATCTCCTCCAGCAAGTAGATCGCCTTGGCGCTCCTCTGCTCGTTGAGGATCGCCAGTTCGAGGGTCAGCTGCTCGCGCGCCTCGGCCAGCTGGTTCTCGTGGCGCTGGGTGAT
>DASYBX010000018.1:0-14838 GCA_036500495.1 Caulobacteraceae bacterium | reverse complement strand
TGATCACATAGACTTCGAGCGAGAGGCCAGCCACTTCCTGCGTCTCGATCCCTTGGACCTGACCCACGCCGTGCGCGGGATAGACGACATGATCGCCGATCGAGAATTCATGACCGTTCTTGCTCATTGAACAAAACCCTTTCTTATCTGGCCAAGTCGCCGACTCGCGCTGCCTTTTGCTGTTTTCTTTCGGGACGACTCCACCATCCCCCGCGCAGGACGCGGAGCCAGGCTGATCGTGGCGAAAGGGGTCTAGGGCACTCTTTGCTTTTGCTGGCGCGATGTCGCGATCGGAAATATAGGCGCAAAGAGGGGCGGGGCCGCTCTCTCAGCGTTCTGCGACCCTATCACAAAATATGGGGTAAGTGAAGCGTTGGCTTGGTTAATAACCCCCAACGCTTGATCAAGGGTTCCGGTTCAGGAACCCTTGCCCGGCTCCGCCGAGAAATATTTCTCGAATTTGCCGGTCTCGGTTTCGAATTGGTCGCGGTCGGCGGGGGGCTCGCCCTTGACGGTGATGTTGGGCCAGATCCTCGAATACTCGGAGTTGATCTTGAGCCACTTGCCGTCGGACTCATCCTCGACGTCCGGCTTGATCGCGTCCACCGGGCACTCCGGCTCGCAGACGCCGCAGTCGATGCACTCGTCAGGATTGATCGCGAGGAAGTTCTCGCCCTCGTAGAAGCAATCCACGGGGCATACTTCCACGCAGTCCATGAACTTGCATTTGATGCAGGCGTCCATGACGATGTAGGTCATCGCACTCTCACGGCCGTTTCGATTGCGCACGCACGGTTACGCGCGGCGCGGATGTGTCAGTCCCGCGACCCCGTTGTCAATGGCCCGCTTGCGAAGCCAACTCACAATACAACTCGCGGGCTTCGGATGCAGGTCCCCGCCGCTCGCCGAGGGCCTGGACGGTGATGGCGAAGAGCCGGCCGCCGATGGCGAACACCAGATGGTCGCCCGGCCGCACGGTGCGGCTCGCCTTGTCCACCCGCACCTCCGACGCCCCCTGGCGGGTCAGCCGCACCCGGCCGTCGTCCAGGAAGCGGGCGGCCAGGGCGCGGGTCTTGAAGAATCGGGCGCGCCACAGCCAAACGTCCAGGCGGCAGGCGTCCTCGCTCATGCCGATTCCTTGGCCTCGGCCTTGGCCCCGCGGCGGCGGCGCGGGCGACGGCGGCGGGCCGGCGGCGGCTTGTCCTTCAGCGCCGCCAGGGCGGCGAAGGGCGAGGCTCCCGAGGGCTGCGCCTCAGCCTTAGGCTCGGCGGCCAGACGGCGCCGGCGCCAGGCGACCGGCTCGCCGGCCTTGGGCTTGGCCGTGGGCGTGAAGCCGAGGGCGCGCAGCACCGCGTTCGCCTCCCTGGCCGTCCAGCCCAGCGCCTCGATCGCCTGGTCCGACAGCAAGGCGGCCGGCCCCTGGCGGGGCGCAGTGCGCAGCATGGTGTCCAGCCGCTCGATCTGCTCGACCGGGACCGCCAGGCCGCCCACGGCCATCAGGCCGCGATAGGCCAGGGCCTTGGCCGAAGGCGGCTGGGCGGGCAGGGGGCTGATCTGGTTGATCGGCGGGCGCCAGTCGCGCGGTTCGCCGGAAGAGGCCGTGGTGAAGGCGGCGGTGAAGTCGCGCGCGCGCGCTTCCAGAAGGCCGGGCAGGAACAGGCAGAAGGCCCCGAAGCGCACACCCAGGCTCTTCAGCGCCCGCCGCTCGGCCTGGCTCAGGGCCCTGACCTCGGCCTCCACGTCGCCGCGCGCCACCGCCCCGCCGGCCTCGGCCAGGCGGTAGGCGAGGCCCCGCGCCAGGCCCTTGATGCGGCCCTCGGCGATCGACGCCTCCAGGCGCTGCAGGGGCTTGAGCCGCCGACCGGCCTCGGCCGCCAGGAACGCCTCCAGCCGCCGCGCCGCTCGCTCGCGCGCCGCGCCCGGGCCCAGTTCCCCCAGCAGCCGCACGCGCGGGGCGAAGGGACGGTCGTTGTCGACCTTGGCCGCTCCCTCGCCGCGCCACAGGACCAGGCCGTCGGGCTGCACGGCGAAGGCCTCGTCCGGTTCGGCCGCCAGCTTGCCCAGGCGCCGCGCGATCTCCGGCGCCACCGCCCTCTGGGCCGCCGCGCGCAGGGCCTTGTCCTCCAGCGCAGTGGCCCCGCGCACCGGATCGAAGGTCACGCCGCGCAGGGATCCGACGAACTGCCCCTCCACTGTCACCGCCCCGTCGCCGCTCACCCCCGCCAACAGCTCCTCGCGCAGGTTCAGGCCGCGCATCAGGGCGCTGGTGCGCCGGTCGATGAAGCGCTGCATCAGCTTCTGGTGCAGGGCGTCGGAGATGCGGTCTTCCAGCTCGCGCATGCGCATCTGCCAGTGGACCGGGTCCTTCAGCCAGTCCGGCCGGTTGGCGGCATAGGCCAGGGTGCGCACATGGGCCAGCCGCCCGGCCAGGGCGTCGATCTCGCCGTCGGTCCGGTCGAGCCAGGAGAACTGGCTGGAGATCCAGTCTTCCGGCAGGCGGCTATTGCCCTCGGTGAGGTGCTCGAACACCGTCTTCACCAGGTGGATGTGCTCGTCGAGCGACAGCTTGCGGAAGTCCGGCGTCTGGCAGGCCTCCCACAGGCGCAGCAGATGCGACCGGTTCTTCGCCCGGGCCTGGATGTCGCCGTCCTTGATCAGGTGACGCAGCACCACCTCGTCGAGGCTCTCGTCCGACAGCTTCAGCCCGTCGCGGTCCGGCGGCTGGGCCAGGGAGCGCATCAGATTGGACAGGGAGGAGAAGTCGAGCCGCGCGTTGCGCCATTCGGCCGCGGCCACCGGTTCGAACTGGTGGTGCTCCACCGCCTCGACCAGGTCCTCGTCCATCTCCTCGCAGTCGCCGGTGACGCCGAAGGTCCCGTCGCGCTTGTAGCGGCCCGCCCGGCCGGCGATCTGGCCGACCTCGTGCGGATAGAGCCAGCGCATGCGCTTGCCGTCGAACTTGCGCAGGCCCGAGAAGGCCACGTGGTCGACGTCCATGTTCAGGCCCATGCCGATGGCGTCGGTGGCCACCAGGAAGTCGACCTCGCCGGACTGGTAGAGCGCCACCTGGGCGTTGCGCGTGCGCGGGGAAAGATTGCCCATCACCACCGCGGCCCCGCCCCTCTGGCGGCGGATCAGCTCGGCGATGGCGTAGACCTGCTCGGCCGAGAAGGCGACGATCGCCGTGCGCCGGGGCAGGCGGGTCAGCTTCTTGGAGCCGGCGTAGCGCAGGGTCGAGAAGCGCTCGCGGGTCTGGATCTCGGCCTCGGGCAGCAGGCGGCGGATCAGGGGGGCCATGGTTCCGGAGCCCAGGAACATGGTCTCGAACTGGCCGCGCGCGTGCAGCAGGCGGTCGGTGAACACGTGGCCGCGCTCCGGATCGGCGCACAGCTGGATCTCGTCCACCGCCAGGAACTCCACCGGCAGCGACAGCGGCATGGCCTCCACCGTGCACACCCAGTAGTGCGGTCGCGGCGGGACGATCTTCTCCTCGCCGGTGATCAGGGCCACCGCGCGGGCGCCGCGCTGCTTGGCGATGCGATCGTAGACCTCCCGCGCGAGCAGCCGCAGCGGCAGGCCGATCATGCCGGACGCGTGTCCGAGCATCCGCTCGACAGCGAGATGCGTCTTGCCCGTGTTGGTCGGTCCGAGGACCGCGACGAGGCGCGAGGGCGCGGCGCCGGAGGGGCGATCGGTCATGACTCGAACGTGGGGGATCGCCGGCCGCATGACAAGCCTGCAGGCGTTTTGCAGCTCGGCGTTAATCGTGAAGGGCCGTTAACGAATTCAACCACTTAACCGCAGGTTGAACGCGAGAGAACACGGCTGGAACAGACCGTGACCGAATCGGTGACTCCGCACGATTCAGGCTTCGTTCACGACAAGATATGGTAGAACGATTCGCGATCACCCATAAAGGTTGATTTTCATTAACCAAAATTCCAGCTGTAGCTGAGCTGTAGCGGACCGCGCTCCGGCGCCCCCCGCGGGACCGGGGAATTCATCCAAAGTCCCGGCAAATCCCCACTCCATCTTGACCCGGGGGGCCGGGATGCGTATACGGCCCGTTCTCCGCGCGGACCCCGTCCGCTGCGACCGGTTTTCTTGTTCTGAAGGTCTTATAGTCATGTCGCGCCGCTGCGAACTTTCGGGCGTCGGTCCGATGATCGGCCACAATGTGAGCCACTCGAACATCAAGACCAAGCGTCGCTTCCTGCCGGCGCTGGCCGAGACCGCCTTGCAGTCCGAAGCCCTGGGTCAGAGCTTCCGCCTCAAGGTGACCAACGCCACCCTGCGGACGCTCGATTTCAAGGGCGGCCTGGACGCCTATCTGCTGGGGGCCAAGGACGAGCTGCTCAGCACCCGCGCCCGCCGCATCAAGAAGCAGGTCAAGGCCAAGCTGGCGGCTCAAGCCGCGGCTTAGGCCAGCGCCAATCCAGTCCAGAAGAGGCCCCGGGGCGACCCGGGGCCTTTTTCTTTCGCGTCCTGGCATCCTCTAGGTCGCCGCCCCGCTCCATTCTCAACCTGAAATCGCCTCACGCGCGAAATCTTCGCGCGTGGCGCGTATGGTGACGCTCGTTTGAAACTTTCGGCAAGCGATGGTGTTTCCCCGACAGGCCACGGTGGGGAAACGGCATGGCAGACTCGGCGCGTGGGCTGGTTGATAGGGCTCCGAGGATAGTGGCCCGCGCCACGGCGCGGGCGGCGCCGCCTGCCGTCTCCGTGATCATCCCGGCCTACAATGCAGCCGGCTTCATCGACAAGGCGCTGCAAAGCCTGGCCGCCCAGGGCAAGGTGGCCTGGGAGGCCATCGTCGTCGACGACGGCTCGACCGACGACACCGTCCAGGTCGTCCAACGGCGCATGCGGCGCGACCGGCGCGTGAGACTGATCCGCCAGCGCAACGCGGGCGTGTCGGCCGCGCGCAACGCCGGCCTGGCGGCCGCCTGCGGCGATTGGCTGTGCTTCCTGGACGCCGACGACTGGCTGGCCCCGCGCGCCTTCCAGCGCCTGCTCGCCCTCTCGCAGGAGAATCCGGAGGCGGCCGTCCTGGTCGGCGCCGCCGCGCGGGTGAGCGAGGACGGGGGGCTGTGGGACTACGACAGCCGCGACCTGTCCGACCCCTTCGCCGTGCTCTCCACCCACTGCTCCATCGCCATCCACAGCGCTCTGGTGCGCCGCACCGCGGTGCGCGATCTCGGCGGCTTCGACGAGAGCCTGAGGTCGAGCGAGGACTGGGACCTGTGGCAGAGGCTGGCCCGCACGGGTCGCCGATTCGCCCAGACGCCCGCGCGGGTGGCCTTCTACCGCGCCCGGCCCGGCAGCCTGTCGCGCGACCTGCCGCGCGCGGCCCACGCGGGCCTGGCGGTGATGCGCCAGGGCCATGCGCCCGACCCGCGGGTGGAGCGTCCGCTGGCCCGGCACAGGGACGGCGCCCCGGCCGACGACCTGCCGACCCACGAGTTCTACTACCTGCTGTGGTGCGGCGCGCGCGACATCGCCGTCGGCGGCGACGGCTTGGCCACGGTGGAGCCCCTGCGCGACGGGCGTGACATCGACTTCTCGCCGAGCGCGATCGGCGCCCTGATGGCCTCGGGCATCGCCGACGCCCTGGCGCGCCCGGCGGAGGCGCTCGGCCCCGAATGGGACAGGTTCGAGCCGAGGCTGAAGACCCTGCTCGAATACGTCTGCCCCGAGGACAACCGTCGCCGGCTGCGGGAACTGGCCTTGGGCGTGATCCGCGCTGGCCTCAACGGCGGGGGGATGGAAGGACACGACGTGTTGCAACTGGGCGCGCGCGCAGTCCCGCCGCTCGACGCGGCGCGGGGCGACTTCGCCGTCCTGCAGCTGCGCTCGGGCCGGGCCACCGCCGGCCCCATCGCCCTGCCGGTGCTGGGCGCGCGCGACGGCGCCGACTTGACTGATGCGGTGGCGCGCCAGGCGGGCCGCATCCCGTTGAAGACGGCGCTGCAGGCCATCCGCCCCTGGCGCACGCTGGGCTTCTGGCAGGCGGTGATTCCCCTGCTGCTGGACGTGCGCGGGTCGGGCCTGCGCGCCGCCCTGCGCCGGCCGCGGCAGGCGCCGGCCCTGGCGCGCAGCCGCCTGAGGCGCGCGCTCGGCGCCGGTCTCGAAGGCGCGGTGCGGACCCGGTTGGCGAAGCTGGCCAAGGCGGGCGGCCCGTCGGCCCACGCCCAGGCCCTGGCGGTGCTGCGCGCCCAGGTCCGGGCCGAACCCGGTCCCTTCATCGCCGCCCCGTCGAGCGGCGGCCGGCCGCAGGCGCAGGCGGGGCGCGACGCCGTCGACACTAGCAAGGCCGGCGCCTGGGACGCCTTCTTCGCCGCCGAGGACCCGTGGGGCTACGGCTCCAGCGACTACGAGCGGCTGAAGTACGCCGACACCCTGGAGCTGATCCCGGACCTGCCGGACGGCGCGGCCCTGGAGCTGGCCTGCGCCCAGGGCCACTTCGCGGCCCTGATCGCCCCCAAGGTCGGCTCCCTCCTGGCCACCGACATCTCGCAGCGGGCCCTGGAGGGGGCGGCCACGCGCTGCGCGGGACTGGACAACGTCGCCCTGCAGGCCCTCGACTTCGCGCGCCAGCCCTTGCCGGGCCGTTACGACCTGATCGTCTGCAGCGAGGCGCTCTACTATCTCGACACCCCGCTGGAGGGGGTGGCCAAGCGCCTGGCCGAAGGCCTCAAGCCCGGCGGCCTTTTGGTCATGGCCCACGGCAACCAGATCTGCGACGAGCCGCAGGCCACCGGCTTCGACTGGGGCCGGTCCTTCGGCGCGCGCACCATCGGTGAGGTGTTCTCGGCTCATCCGGGGTTGGCCCTGGAGCGCGAGATCCACCGTCCGCTCTATCGCGCCCAGGCCTTCCGCCGTATCGGCGAGGAGCCGCCGGCCGCGCCCGTAGTCGAGAAGCGGGCGCTGGAGGTCGCGCTCGACCCGGTCACGGCGCGCAGCGTGGTGTGGGGTGGGGGCGAGAGCCGCATCGCCGCCTTCCACAGCGAGGTCGCGGTGCGCCTGCCGATCCTGATGTACCACCGCGTCGCGCCGGACGGCGACGGCCCGGCGGCGCTCGACCGCTTCCGCGTCACCCCCGAGGCGTTCGAGGCCCAGATGGCCGCCCTGCGCCGCCGCGGCTGCTGGGGCGTGAGTCCGGACGAGTTGGCCGCCGCGATGGCCACGGGCAAGCCCCTGCCGGGCCGTCCGGTGATGATCACCTTCGACGACGGCTACGAGGATTTCGCCGAGTACGCGTGGCCGGTGCTGCAGAAGCACGCCTTCGCCGCCACCGTGTTCGTGGTGCCGGCCAAGGTCGGCGGCGCGGCCGACTGGGACGAGCGCTATGGGGCGGCCTCGCGGCTGATGGACTGGGAGCGGATCGCCGAGCTGGCGGCGGCCGGCCTGCATGTCGAAAGCCACGGCCTGACCCATCGGCCGCTGAGCCGCCTTCCGGTGCGGGAGGTCTACCGCGAGATGCTGGCTTCCCAGGCGCAGATCGAGGCGGCCACCGGCCGCGCGCCGGTATCGGTCTGCTATCCCTATGGGGCCGCCGACCGGGTGGTCGAGCGCGTCGCCGAGGAGTGCGGCCTGAAGCTGGGCTTCGGCGTCATGCCCGCCATCGCCGACCTGTCCGACGACCCGTTCCGCCTGCCGCGCATCGAGGTCTCCGGCTTCGACGACCTGGCCAGCTTCCGCACCAAGCTGGGGCTGTAGCGGCGCGCTTCAGTGCCGCGCCGCGCCCGTCGGCAGCCCGCCCGGGCCATCGCCCCTCAGGCCGCCCGGGTCCGCCGCCGCTAGGCGATCGCGCGGCAGCGAGGCCGGATGGTGCTCGCGCAGGAAGGCGATCATCTTCTCGCGCACCTCGCAGCGCAGGTCCCAGGTGGCGCCGGCGTCCTTGGCGCTGACCAGGGCGCGCACCTGCATGGCGCGCTCGGACAGGTCCGACACCTGCAGGCCGACCGTCTTGCCGTCCCACCGGGGCGAGGCCTTGGCGATGGCGGTCAGCTGCTCGCGCATGGCGTCGATCGGCGCGGTGTAGTCGACGTAGAACATCACCGTCCCGATCAGGGAGGGGTCCTGCCGCGTCCAGTTCTGGAACGGCTGCTGGATGAAGTAGGACAGGGGCAGGACCAGGCGGCGCAGGTCCCAGGTGCGCACCACCACATAGGTGGCGCCGATCTCCTCGACGTTGCCCCACTCGCCGTTCATCACCACCACCGAGTCGTCCAGCCGGATCGGCTGGGT
This sequence comes from Caulobacteraceae bacterium, assembly GCA_036500495.1. GTDB lineage: Bacteria > Pseudomonadota > Alphaproteobacteria > Caulobacterales > Caulobacteraceae > BOG-938. The sequence continues at coordinate 6,588 of DASYBX010000018.1, read as the reverse complement.
CAGGGCGATCTGGATGCCGGCGATCAGGTTGGTCAGCAGGGGCTGCAGGGCCAGGCCCGCGATGATCCCGGCCGCGCCCGCCGAGGCCAGCAGCGAGATGCCGTACTGCCGCACCGCCGGGAAGGTCATCAGGGCCGCGGCCATGGTCAGCAGAAGGATGAAGGCGACCGCGGTGCGCTCCAGGATGCGCACCTGGGTGAGGTGGCGGCGGGCGTCGACGCTATCGGCCTGGCCGCTCTCGAACCGTCGGCTGTAGACCACCGTCAGCGCGTGCAGCACGCCCAGGGCGATCCAGCCGAGCAGGGCGATGAAGCCGATCTGCAGCAGGTGCCGCAGCCACGGGCGGTAGGAGTCCGGCAGGGGCGAGACGGCCGCCGCGGCGCCCAGCGCCAGGATCATCAGGGCCAGCCGGGTCGGTCCCCGGGTACGGGCCAGGAGCGCCTGGGGCAAGAGCCCGTGGCGCCGCGCCAGCCGCGACAGGGCGCCGTAGGCCAGCCGATGCACGCCCCACGCCAGGGCGATCGCCACGATCATGGCGGCGATGCTCAAGAGCCAGTCCGGGGCCCAGCCGGTGGAAGCGGCCAATCGATGCAACAGAACTGGAATGACGTCCGCCTCCGCCATTGGCGTCGGGGGGCTAACCCCGCAGCGGCAGGGGATGTTCCGCCGATCGGCCGGCGGCCGACCGCTGCCCCCTTGCAGGCCGCTGGCCTTCGGCCTATAAACTGAACCATATGGTTCAGTTTTCCACGGCCCGCCTCGATGCCTCCTTCGCCGCGCTCTCGGACGCCACCCGCCGGGGCGTCCTGGAGCAGCTCGGCAGCGCGGAGGCTTCGATCAGCGAGCTTGCCGAGACGTTCCACATGACGCTGACGGGCATGAAGAAGCACGTCGGCGTCCTGGAGCAGGCGGGGCTGGTCACCACGGAGAAGATCGGGCGCGTGCGGACCTGCAGGCTCGGCCTGTGCGCGCTCGAGGAAGAGGCGGCCTGGATCGATGGGCGCCGCCAGATGTGGAACGCACGCTTCGACGCGCTGGAGCAGGTGGTCGAGGCCCTGAAACGCAAGGAGAAGGCCGATGGGCGACAGAATGAGTAGGGGCCGCACGGCGGTCGAACGCAGGTCCGAGCGCGAACTGGTCGTGACGCGCACCTTCGACGCCCCGGCCCGCCTCCTGTTCGACGCCTGGACCAAGCCCGAGCTGTTCCTGCTGTGGTGGGCGCCCAAGTCGAGCGGCGTGCCCATGCGCTCGTGCGAGATGGATGTCCGTGCCGGGGGCGGCTACCGCATCGTGTTCGGACGCGACGAGGCGCACTCCAGGGCTTTCTTCGGCAAATATCTGGAGGTGTCGCCGCCCTCGCGCCTCGTCTGGACCAATGACGAAGGCGATCAAGACGGCGCCATCAGCACGGTCACCTTCGAGGACGTGGACGGCAAGACGCTGCTGACCCTGCAGGAGCTCTATCCCTCCAAGGAAGCGCTCGACCAGTCGTTCGTCGGCATGGAAGACGCGGCGCCCGAGCAGTTCGACCAGCTGGACGAGCTTCTCGCCACCCTGGGCGCGGTCTGACCTAAGCCAGCATCCCCGTACCGATCTTGCGCACGTCGTCGCAGCCGGCCAGCACCATGGTCGTGGTCATCTGCTTGCGGAACAGCTCCAGCACGTGGGTCACGCCGGCCTCGCCGCGGGCGGCAAGGGCGAAGGCGAAGGGGCGGCCGATCAGGCAGGCCTGGGCGCCCAGCGCCAGGGCCTTGACCACGTCCTCGCCCGAGCGCACGCCGCCGTCCATCAGCACCGCCACCCGATCGCCCACCGCCTCCACCACGCGGGGCAGGGCGGCGATGCCGGACTGGGCGCTGTCGAGCTGGCGTCCGCCGTGGTTGGACACGATCACCCCGTCCGCCCCGGCCTCGGCCGCGATGCGGGCGTCGTCGGCGTCGAGCACGCCCTTGATCACCAGCTGGCCCGGCCAGTTGTCGCGCACCCAGGCGATGTCTTCCGGCGTGAGGGAGACCTGCAGGGCTTCGCGCACCCAGGTCCAGAACTGGGCGAAGCCGCCGCCGCCATAGGCCTCGGCCACATTGCCGAAGCTGTGCGGGCGGCCCATCAGATAGACGTCCCACAGCCAGCCCGGGTGCATCAGGCCATCGCCCACGCGGCGCAGTTCATCGGCCAGCCCGGCCCCGCCGGCCAGGCCCTGGCGATGTTCGCGCAGGCGCTCACCGGGCACGGCCACGTCGACGGTGAAGGCCAGCACCCGCACGCCCAGGTCCCAGGCGCGCTGCAGCAGCAGCTTCATGTGGCCGCGGTCGCGCAGCAGATAGAGCTGGAACCAGCCCGGCCCGGCCGCGCCCACCACCTCGCGCAGGTCGCAGATCGCCATGGTCGACAAGGTGGCGACGGTTCCGGCGGCCTTGGCCGCCCGCGCGCCCTGCACCTCGCCGCGGCGGGCCAGCATGCCGCAGTTGCCGATCGGGGCCAGGATCACCGGCAAGGCCAGCTCGGTCCCCAGCACCTCGGTCTTCAGGCTGACCTTCTCGACGCCGCTCAGGACCCGCTGGCGCAGGTGGATGCCGGCGAAGTCGGCGGCGTTGCGGGCCTTGGCGCTTTCGGTCAGGGCGCCGCCGTCGACATATTCGTAGAGAATGCGGGGCAGTCGCCGCCGGGCCAGCGTGCGGTAGTCCTCGACGCAGACGGGCTTCAACCCACGGCTCCGCGGACGGCGTCGAAACTGGTCTTCAGCAGCTTGCGCCCGGAGGCGTTGTCCTTCGGCAGGCTCTGGCCGCGACCGCCGCCGCGCTCGCCCTTGGGGCGCTCCTCGAACAGGGCCGCCAGGTTCTCGACGATGGCCCCGCCCAGTTGCTCGGCGTCCACCAGGGTCACGGCGCGCTTGTAATAGCGGGTCACGTCGTGGCCGATGCCGATGGCGATCAGTTCCACCGGCGACAGGCCCTCGATCTGGCCGATCACCGCGCGCAGGTGCCGCTCCAGATAGTGGCCGGTGTTGACCGACAGGGTCGAGTCGTCCACCGGCGCCCCGTCCGAGATGACCATCAGGATCTTGCGCTGCTCGGCCCGGCCCAGCAGGCGCTGGTGCGCCCAGAGCAGGGCCTCGCCGTCGATGTTCTCCTTCAGCAGGCCTTCCTTCATCATCAGGCCGAGGTCGCGCCGCGCCCGCCGCCAGGGGGCGTCGGCCGACTTGTAGACGATGTGGCGCAGGTCGTTCAGCCGGCCCGGATTGGGCGGCTTGCCGGCCTTGATCCACTCTTCGCGCGACTGGCCGCCCTTCCACGCCCGGGTGGTGAAGCCCAGGATCTCCACCTTCACCCCGCAGCGCTCCAGGGTGCGCGCCAGGATGTCGGCGCACACCGCCGCCACCATGATCGGGCGCCCGCGCATCGAGCCGGAGTTGTCGATCAGCAGGGTGACCACCGTGTCGCGGAACTCGGTGTCCTCCTCCTGCTTGAACGACAGCGGCGCGGTGGGGTCGACGATCACGCGGGTCAGGCGGGCGGCGTCGAGCATCCCTTCCTCGAGATCGAAGGTCCAGGCGCGGTTCTGCTGCGCCAGCAGCCGCCGCTGCAGCCGGTTGGCCAGGCGCGAGACCACGCTCGACAGGTTCGACAGCTGCTGGTCGAGGTAGGCGCGCAGACGATCCAGCTCCTCGCTCTCGGCCAGCTCCTCGGGCGTCACCACCTCGTCGTAGCGGGTGGTGAACACCTTGTACTCGGGCTCGCGGTGGCGCTCGGCGCTGGGGTCGGGACGGGAGGGGCGCTCGCCGTCGCCCATCTCCGGCGGCTCCTCGTCGCTCTCCTGGGTGTCCATGTCCGGCTGGTCGGCGCTCTCCATGCGCTCGGCGTCCGGGTCCTGCTCGCCGCTTTCGCGGGCGCTGGCGGCATCGGACGAGGCCTCGGTCTCGCCGGTCTCGTCGTCGTTGTCGTCCTCGTCGTCGCCGCCGGTCTGGCTGGACTCGTCATCGCCTTCCTCTTCCTCCTGCGACAGGTCCTCGTCGGAGGCCTCGGCCATGTCGAGGTCCTTCAGCACCGAGCGGGCGATGCGGGCGAAGGCGGCCTGGTCGTCCATGGTGGTGACGAGGCGGTCGAGGTCGTGGCCGGCGCGGGCCTCGATGTCGGCGCGGAAGGCGTCGACCAGCTGCCGGGCCCCGTCGGGCGGCGGCTGGCCGGTCAGGCGCTCGCGCACCAGCAAGGCGAGGATGTCGGCCATCGGCGGCTCGGTGTTTTCAGCCCGCCGGGCCAGGCCCTTCTTCTCGAGCTGCGCCTCCAGCGCCGCGGCCAGGTTCTGGCGCACGCCGCCCAGGGCGTTGGCGCCGATCGCCTCGACCCGCGCGTGCTCGATCGCCTCGAACGCCTCGGCCGCTTCCTGGCCGCCGGGCTTGAAGCGGGCGTGGGCGCCGCGGTCGTGGTGGGCCAGCCACAGGGCCATCTGGTCGGCCAGGCCGCGCAGGCGCGTGGCCTCCTTCATCGGCAGGTCGCGCGGCGGATGGGGCAGGACGGCGCGGTTGGCGTAGAGGGCGGGGCCCTCGTTGGAGAACACCACCTCCAGGTCCGGCGTCTCGGCCAGCGACCGCGCCGCGTGGGCCAGGGCGCGCTTGAAGGGTTCGGTGGGGGACTCGTCGGCCATGAGAGAGGTGTCTTAGCGCGTGGGGGCGGCGGTGTCAGGCGCCTAGCGTCGGCGGTTGCGGCCGATCCGGCGGCGTGCACTCTAGCGGTTCAGGATCTGGAGGCGTGATGAGGCTCGCGGCGATCTCGGCAATCGTGCTGCTGGCGGCGGGAAGCCAGGCTGAGGCCCAGACTCCAGCCCAGGCCGCGCCGGCGGCCTCCGAAGCCCAGCGGCTGCTGCAGGGCGCGCCCAATCCGCGCGACTTCGCCAACCTGTCGTCCGGCGGCCTGACCAGCCTGAAGCACAAGCCCAGCGGCCTGATCTGCCAGTTCGGCCCCGATCCCCAGGGCAACAGCCTGAAGGTCTCGCCCGAGGGGGTGATCTGCGAGACGTCGAGCGCCACCGAGATCGACACTCTGGAGGCCTTCCACATCCCGCACGCGTCCGCGTCCGACATCCAGGAGGCGATGGGGCGGGCGATGGGCCAGTTCGGGGGCGCCCAGCCGGTGAGCGGCTTCACCGACTCCCAGTCCGACCGCGCCGGCGCCCCGCCGCACGTCAGCCGGCGCTTCGTCGCCGCCTTGCCGAGCGGCCAGCAGCTGTTCGTGCGCATCGCCTACAGCCAGGTGGGCGACTGGTTCGTCCTGCAGCGGGTGATCACCACCCCGGCCGACGCCAAGCTCGCCGACGGCGACGCCGAGCGGCGCCTCCTGGCGGTCATCGGCCAGGTGATGGATGGGCAGGGGAAGGGGCGCTAGGGGCCCCTACGCCACCTTCACCCGCGCTGCGCTCTCCGGCAGGTCGGTCCCGAAGGCGCGCTGGTAGAACTCGGCCACGGTGGGGCGTTCGAGTTCGTCGCACTTGTTCAGGAAGGTCAGGCGGAAGGCCAGGGCGATGTCGCCGCCGAAGATCTCGGCGTTCTGCGCCCAGGTGAGCACGGTGCGCGGGCTCATCACGGTGGAGATGTCGCCGTTCATGAAGGCGTTGCGGCTCATGTCGGCCACGCGGACCATGGCGGCGATCGTGCGCCGCCCCTCGGGGCTGTCGTAGCCCGGCGCCTTGGCCAGGACGATGCCTTCCTCCACGTCGTGCGCCAGGTAGTTCAGCGTGGTCACGATCGACCAGCGGTCCATCTGGCCCTGATTGATCTGCTGGGTGCCGTGATAGAGCCCTGTCGTGTCACCGAGCCCGATGGTGTTGGTCGTCGAGAACAGGCGGAAATAGGGGTTCGGCCGGATCACGCGGTTCTGGTCGAGCAGGGTCAGGCGGCCGCTCGCCTCCAGCACCCGCTGGATCACGAACATCACGTCCGGGCGGCCGGCGTCGTATTCGTCGAACACCAGGGCGATGGGCCGTTGCAGCGCCCAGGGCAGCATGCCTTCGCGGAACTCGGTCACCTGCTTGCCCTCGCGCAGGACGATGGCGTCCTTGCCCACGAGGTCGATCCGCGACACGTGGCTGTCGAGGTTCACCCGCACCAGCGGCCAGTTCAGGCGGGCGGCGACCTGCTCGATGTGCGTCGACTTGCCGGTGCCGTGGTAGCCCTGCACCATCACCCGGCGGTCGTAGGCGAAGCCGGCGCAGATCGCGAGAGTGGTCTGGGGGTCGAACTTGTAGGCGGTGTCGAGTTCCGGCACGTGCTCGTCGCGCTGGTTGAAGGCGGGCACCTTCATGTCGGAATCCACGCCGAAGGCCTCGCGCACCGTCATGGTGCGGTCGGGGGCCAGGGCCAGCAGCTTGTCGTCTTGGTCGATCGCGGAAAGCATGAAGGTTCTTTAGGCAGGCGGGCGGCCGGGCTCAAGCCCTTCCGCCGCCTTGCCGCCTCGACCGAGGCCTCCGCGCTACTTGTCGCCGGCCGCCTTGGACACCACCGCGCCCGTGCCGGCGCCGACTACCGCGCCCACCGGACCGGCCACCACGGCGCCCGCGATGGCGCCGGTCGCCGTCCGCTGGGTGGTGGTGTGCCCG
>DASYBX010000017.1:0-53713 GCA_036500495.1 Caulobacteraceae bacterium | reverse complement strand
ATGGCCCTCGGCGCTGCCGGGACCGCTTCGGCCCACCACTCGTTCGGCGCGGAGTTCGACCAGAACCAGCCGGTCAAGCTCGAGGGCACCGTGGTGGTCTTCGAGTGGGTGAACCCGCACTCGTGGATCCACATCATGGCTCCCGACCCCAAGCAGGGGAACAAGATCGTGGAGTGGAAGGTCGAGGGCGGCGCGCCCAGCGCCCTGCTGCGCCGCGGCTGGAACCGCAACTCCCTGCCCAAGGGCACCAAGATCATCGTCACGGCCTATCGCGCCCGCGACGGCGCCCCGCGCGCCTCGGCCGCCGAGATCAGCTTCCCCGACGGCCAGACCCTGTCGCTCGGCAACCCCCAGACCGAAGCCGCCATCGCCGCCGCCAAGCGCGCCGAATAGGCTTCGGGCCCTGTCGGCTTTCAAGCGGCCGCCGGCTTGCCGCCGGCGGCCGTTTTCTTTCGTGGCGCGCCGGGTCGGCCAAGGCATTCGACCCGTTCGCCCGGCCGGCTTGTCGGCCGGCCGGATCAGGGGCAACCTTCCGAAAAACTGGAGGAAACTTCATGTCCCCCCGCTGGCTCCGCGCCCTGCTGATCGGCGCCGCCTGGCTGCCCGCGACCGCGGTCCTGGCCCAGCACGAGCCGCCCCGGGTGCAGATGAAACCGCCCGCGCCCGAGGGAACGCCCGCCGTCGCGCCGGTCGCCGCGGAGGCGACCACGCCCGCCGAGCTGAAGCGGCAGACCTTCGCCTTCGTGCAGGGCTTGGCCGCGGCCACCCCCAACCTCGACCTGATCGCCCACTGGGCCGATCCCTTGTGCGTCACCGTCCAGGGCCTGCCCGCCAGCCAGGGCGCCCAGGTCAAGGCGCGGGTCGAGGAGGTGGGCAAGGCGCTGAAGCTCAAGGTGCTGGGGAGCCGGTGCAACCCCAATATCGAGATCATGTTCGCCGACCAGCCCCAGCCCTTCCTCGACCGGGTGGCCAGCACCCGGGAAGACCTGCTCGGCTACTGGCACCAGCGTGACCGCGACACGCTGAAGGCGATGACCCGCCCGGTCCAGGCCTGGTACGTGACCGCCACCACCAGCAGCGCGAGCGGGGGCGTCGGCACCTCGTTCGCCGATGTCAGCTCCGTCCAGGCGACGTCCGACAGCAGCAGCAAGGAAGTCAACGGCGAGGCGATCGACGACCCCGGCGCCCACGCGCCCCGCGGCTGCGCCGACAGCCGCCTGTCGTCGTGCCTCAAGAGCGTGTTCAACCATGTGCTGGTGGTGGTCGACAATCGCGCCGTGCAGGGGGCCAGCTCGGGCCTGCTGGCCGACTATGTGGCGATGCTGGCCATGGCCCAGCCGCAGTCGCTGGACGGCTGCAGCGGCCTGACCAGCGTGATCGACCTCTACTCCCGCGGCTGCTCGGGCCGCGCGCCGCCCGACGGCCTGACCCGCACCGACGTGGCCTACCTGACCTCGCTCTACAGGGCCAATCTCGAGGCCAGGAAGGCCAGCCAGCAGGCGGACATCGCCAACCGGATGGCCGACATGCTGCTGAAGGCCGATGCCGAAGACCGCCTGGCGATCAAGGGCGGGACGACGAAGGCCTCGGCCCCGCGCTAGCCGAGCCGCCTTGGTCCAGAGTTGCGGGCAAAAAAGAGGCGGGCCGAAGCCCGCCTCTCAGGTGCACCCCAGGTGGGTCCTAGAACCGAGCCTTCAGGCCGATATAGAAGCGGCGGCCGAGGGCGTCGTAATAGCCGGCGTTGGTGGTCGGGCCGCCCGTGCCCATGCTCGAACCGAGCGACTGGATCTGGCCGTTGAGGTAGACGCTCGAGGTCGCGCCGGTGATCCCCGGCTCGGTGTCCAGCAGGTTCTGGATGCCCGCCCGCAGCTGCATGCCGTGCGGCAGGGACAGGCTGGCGTTGAGGTCGAACACGTCCCAGGCGTCGGTGGGCAGGCCGTTGCCGGCCAGCACCGAATTAACGGCGGCGACCCGCGGCAGGTGACGCCAGCCGAGCCCGACCATGGCCGGCCCGACGGTGTAGGCGAAGTTGGTGTTGAGCCTCCAGGCGTAGGCGCCGGCATCCAGGCCCGTGAGGTTCGGGCCCAAGGTGCCCTTCCACCGGATCCACGACGCGTAGGGGTCCGACTTGGTGTCGTAGTGGTCGAGGATGTTGACCGCGACATTGACCGCGAAGTTGCCGGGGATCGGCCTGTAGATGTCCGACAGGGCCACCGCCCAGTCCGCCTGGATGTCGATGCCGGCGGTGTCGATCGTCGCCAGGTTGGCGGCCGGCGTCACGTCGAGGCTGTCCGAGCCGCTGGTCGGGTCGCGCTGGATCGAGGCGCAGGCCGGGTTGGCCAGGGCCGCCGCGACGCCGCTGGACCCGAGGCAGAGCCGGTACAGGTAGTCCATCGACACGAACTCGATCGCGTCGTCGATGCGGATCCGATAGTAGTCGACCGACAGCCGCGCCCGGCTCAGATACGGATTGTCGCGCCAGGGCGAGGTCAGCACCATGCCGGCGGTGACGGTGCGGGCGGTCTCCGGCTGCACGTCGGGCGAGCCCACCTGATACACCCAGGCGAACGGCGAGGCCGTCGACGCCTGAGCGTTGCCGTAGAACGTGCCCACCGACTGGCTCTGGCCGGTCGCCTGGTTGACCGGGCTGTTACGGCTCATCAGGGCCTTGCAGATCGCCAAGGCGTTGGTCGCCCCGGCCAGGCCGTTGGTGTTGACCAGCTTGCCGTTGCCGCCGTTGTTGGGCAGGGGCGCAGCGCCGCCCGCGCCCCAGGGCGCGTTCGAGGCCAGCGAGCAGGCGTCGGCATAGGACGAACCGCCGCCGAACACCTCGGTCTGGCCCAGGTACAGTTCACCCACGTTCGGCGCGCGCACCGCCAGGTTGAAGCCGCCGCGGAACCGGAGGAAGTCGTTCACCTCCCAGTCGCCCATGAACTTGTAGGTCCAGTTCGAGGGAGACGCGCTGTAGTCCGAATAACGGACGCCGGGGTTGAACGTGAACGCCTTGATCAGCGGCAGGTTGGCCAGGATCGGGATCTGCAGTTCGCCATAGACTTCCTTCACGTCGGTCGAGGCGTTGGTGTAGGCGGTCGGATAGACGCCGATCACCTGATCGGTGAACGAGTTGGTGCTCTGCAGGATATCCGGGTTGTAGACCAGGCTGTCACGGCGATAGTCCGCGCCGAGCGAGAACTTCAGGTCGCCGGTCGGCAGATGGACGGCCGTGCCCTGCAGATCGGCTTCGACCACGTCCTGCTTGGTGGTGTCCATGCTCTGCAACGGCGCATTGATGGCGTTCAGGCAGTCCTGGGACAGGGCCCCGCCGTTGAAGATGGCGTTGTAGAAGCCCGAGGTGCAGGTGATCTTGGCCGAGCCGAAGGCCGGCCGGGTCGAGGGCTGGCCATTGGGCTGGACGATGTTGCCCTGCAACACGGCGCCGGCGCCCCAGTTCGGAGCCCCGACCAGAGCCTGGTAGCGGGCCAGGGACCAGTCGCCCCCGGCGACGGTGTATTGCTGGGACTCGCTGTGCGAGCCGTAGACGTCCCAGGTCCAGTCCTGGGCGAAGTCGTGGTTGCCCGGCAGCTTGCCCTTCAGGCCCGCCGTGATCTGGAACACGGTGTTGGTGTCGTCGGTGCTGCGCGGCGGGATCGGCCCGTTCGGGTTCGGGGTCCAGGTCACTTCCCAGTTCGCATTGGGATTGGTGCGGCTGTTCAGCAGCTGCGCCAGGGCGGTCGGCACCGGGTGGCCTGACGCCGCGCCCCCGGTGGCGACGTCATAGGGAACGGTCAGGTCCCAGCCGTTGACGGCCGAGATCGGGGCCGCCAGCACGGTGTCGGTGTGCGAACGGGCGAAGTTGGCCTGGAAATAAGCGCTGATGTCGTCGTTGAAGTCGTAGTGGCCGTTGGTGAAGAACGACCAGCGATCGAGCGGCGACTGGATGTAGCCGTTGATGAAGTTGTTCTTCACGCCGGTCACCACGGAGTGGGTGACCGAGTCCACGTAGTAGGCCGGCGCGACGCTCGTGCCGTTGAGCTTGTAGGGATAGGCGTAGTTGCCGGCCGAGTTGGTCCCGGCGAAGCCCGTGTAGACACCGGCGCCGGTGGCGTAGATCGTGGTGTTGTTGACGGTCGAGCCGCCGAAGGTGTTGTACGGCATGCCGTTGCCGTTGGGGAACGCCTGGTTCATCGCCGCCACGGTCGGGCCGTTGATCGAGGTGGCCCAGCCGCCGGCGAAGCCGAACAGCGCATTGGTGCCGACGGTCGGGTCGGCCCAGCCCTTTTTGTAGAACTCGTGGGTGTTCTGCAGGGTCGCGTCCTGCTGCAGGCGCTCCATGGAGAAGGTGATGTTGCCCTTGTCGTCGGCGAAGTTGGCGCCCGCGACGGCGCTGAAGGTGAACTGGTTGCCGTCGCCGGTCTCGTTGCGGCTGAACTGGGTGTCCAGGTCCACGCCCTGGAAGTTCTTCTTCATCACGAAGTTGACGACCCCGGCCACGGCGTCGGCGCCGTAGACGGCCGAGGCGCCGCCGGTGATGGTTTCGACGTGGTCGATCATCGAGGTCGGAATGGTGCTCAGGTCGACGACCAGCGAGCCGTTCACGGGCGCGCCGCGGCGGCCGTCGATCAGCACCAGGTTGCGGTTCGAGCCGAGGCCGCGCAGCGAGGCGGTGGCGATGCCGACCGAGTGGGTCGGGGTGGGCTGCACGTCCGCGGTCTGGGTGCCCAGCAGGTTCTGGGACGGGGCGAACTGCGGCAGCTTGTTCAGGGTGTTCTGGATCTGAAGATCGGCCTGCTGCACCAGCTGCGAGCTGTTGAGGGTCACGATCGGACTGGACGACACCGCGTTGCGGTTGGCGATGCGCGAACCGGTCACCACCACCGTGCCGACCTCGCTGGCCGCGCCGGTGGCCTGGGGCGACGCGGGCTTGGGATTGGCCGCGACGGGCGCGTCCGCGGCCTGGGCGAAGGCGGCGCCCGCCGGCATCAGAAGCGCCAGGGACAGGGCCGCGCCGCTGGCGCCGGTCAACAGTCGTCGACGATTGGGGGGCGATGCGGTGGGCGACGGGCATGCGTCGTCATGGGTTGGCCTGCACATATTTTCTTCCCCTTATGGCCGCCCGATCGCGCCGGACAGCTCATCGATGGCGTCAGCCATCTGTTTGATTTTTTGAGCTAGAAACGAATCATTGTATACATTCGATAACGACGTTCCTCGAAAGCGCCGGTCACTTGACGTTGCAATGCCGAATCCAATCCCTATTGAACGTACGTTTTACGATTGTAATCCAAAACTGACAAAGCAACAGGAAAACAGCCGAGCTTACACTGTGAAATCACAGCGATAGCGAGCGCGGTTAACACTTGTCAGATTTCAGGTTTGTTTTGATCTAGTCGTCTCACCTCCCATTTTTGACAAATGTATCCTGTCCGACGGCTTTGCAGCCTCGGTGATACGTACGGTTGATTGAGGGTCATGCTAGACTCGATGTATACATCTCGCAACGGCTTTCGTTGCGATGTTCATCATTCGATGTCCGGCTGAGCAGGTCCGCTTGACGCGTGGCGGGCTCGCCCTAGAGTGTTTGGCTGACGCCGAGTCTGGGGCGCAAAGGCGACTCCGGACCACGAGGGAGGTTGAGATGGGACGTCATGGACGTCAGGCCGCTCTGGCGGCTGGAGCGCTGGCCGGCGCGGTGTTCGCCCTGGCTCCGTTCGTGGCCGTGGCCGACGCGCCGCAACCGAAAACCGCCGCCGATTGCCGGGCGATCAGCGACTTCGACCTGCGCGGCAAGTGCTGGGACTCCCTCGACAAGACCAATCAGCAGGCGACCGAGACGGCCAAGGAGGCCAAGAAGCGCGAGTTCGGCCTCGGCCTGCACATCCCGTCCGTTTCGGCGATCAAGCCGCGCAAGGAAGACCTCGCGCGCGAAGCCAAGGCGGAGCAGGAGGACGTCAAGTCCCAGACCATCACACTGGCCTCGGTGGACAACACCGCCGTCGGCAAGCTGCTGCTGACCTCGAGCGAAGGCGCGGTGTGGGAGCAGACCGACAGCGACACCGTCGCCAACGCGCCGGAGCCCGGCGACACGGTGAAGGTCTCCAAGGGCATGATGGGCGGCTTCATGTGCCAGCTCAGCCGCTGGCAATCGGTGCGCTGCCAGCGCGACCGGTAGACCGGCGGGGGACAGGCACTGCGTGCGTGTCCCCCGAACCGTGATTTCGGCGATCAGGACGGGGACACGCGCGAGCGCATGTCCCCTTTTTCTTACTTCGCCGCGACCTTGGCGATGTAGGCGGCCAGGGTCTTGATCTCGTCGGCGGTCAGCTGGCTGGCGAAGGAGGGCATCATGCCCTGGCCGTTGGTCACCCGGTCGGTGACGAAGTCCGCGCTCACATTGGGATCGCCGTCCAGCGACGGGCCGACGTGGCCGGTGGCGCCGGCGTCGCCCAGGGTGTGGCAGCTGCCGCAGCCATAGTCGGTGAACAGCCCCCGGCCCTTTTCGTTGGCCGCGGCGGGATCGGTGGCGGCGGGCGCGCCGGTGGCCGGAAGGGCCGCGGCCGCCTTGGCCGCAGCATCCTGGGCGAACGCCGCCCCGCCCATGGCCGCGAGGCCGGCCGCGACTCCCACGGCCGCCAGTCCAAGTTTGGCGGCTCCAGCAAACCCACGCACAGGCACGATCGCGGCTCCCCGGTATGAAGAAATATTGGTGGCAGGCACTAGCGCCAGACGGAAGTTCGTTGTCAATGACGTGTATACAAAGCACGGTCGCGTCAAAACAAAGACCCCGAAGCGTGGGGATATCGGGAGGAACAGTTCCATGCAAGTCGCGCGCTCAACGGGCCTGGCCGCCATGATCCTCCTGGCGACGGGGGCCGTTGCCCTCGCCCAGGCGCCCGCCGACAAGGCCGCCAAGACCGCCCCGGCGAAGGCGACCCCAGGCAAGGCCGCCCCGGCCAAGGCCGCCATGCCCGCCGGCGACTGGCGGACCATCGACCGCGACCTGGCCCAGACCCGGTTCTCGCCCCTCACCCAGATCAACCGCGCCAACGTGGCCAGCCTGAAACAGGCCTGGGCCTACCCGATGAAGGGCGCCAACACCGCCTCGCCCCTGGTGGTCGGCGGCGTCATGTACCTGCCGGCCGGCAGCCGGGTGGTGGCGCTGGACGCCGACACCGGCAAGGAGCTGTGGTCGCATACCGAGCAGCGCGTGCCGAGCCTGGCGCGCGACACCGTCTCGGGACGGGGCGTCGGCTACTGGCCCGGCGACGGCAGGAACGGGCCCCGCATCGTGGTGATGCGCGGCACCCACATGTTCGAACTCGACGCCAGGACCGGCGAGCTGGCGGCCAGCTTCGGCGAGGGCGGTTACCAGGACGTGGGCGTGGCCTACGCCGGCACCCCGACCATCACGGGCAATGTCGCCATCATCGGCGCGGCCACCCTGGAGGACCCCTATGGCGTGCCCGGCAACGAGCGCGCCTTCGACGTGGTCACCGGCAAGAAGCTGTGGGAGTTCCAGACCGTGGCCCAGCCCGGCCAGCCCGGGCACGAGACCTGGCTCGACTCCGGCTGGTGGGGCCGCTCGGGCGTCAACCAGTGGGGCTTCTCGGCTCCGGTGGACGAGGCCATGGGCACGGTGTTCATCCCCGTCGGCAACCCGTCGTCCAACTACTGGGGCGCGGACCGGCCGGGCGCCGACCTCTACGGCAACTCGATCGTCGCGGTGGACGTGAAGACCGGCAAGCTGCGCTGGTACTTCCAGACCGTGCACCACGACCTGTGGGACACCGACCAGCCCTCCGACGGCCCCCTGCTCGACGTCACCATCGGCGGCCAGAAGCGCAAGATCGTCACCTCGGTGAACAAGGACGGGCTGTGGTACGCGTTCGACCGCTCCACCGGCAAGCCGGCCTTCCCGGTGGAGGAGAAGCCGGTGCCCAAGGGCGACGTGCCGGGCGAGTGGTACAGCCCCACCCAGCCGTTCCCGACCAAGACCCCTCCCCTCAGCCGCATGTCGTTCAAGAAGGAGGACATGGTCACGGCCCAGGACACCACGCCCGAGCACGCGGCGGCCTGCCAGGCGATGTACGACAAGGCCGGCGGCTTCTACAACGCCGGGCCGTTCACCCCCTTCATGTTCCACAAGGACGGCGATCCTCCGAAGTCGACCATCCAGATCCCGGGCGGCACCGGCGGGGTCAACTGGGGCGGCGGCGCGGCCGACCCGCGCACCGGCTGGGTCTACTACAACGCCCACGACACCTCGCTGGTGGGCTGGGTCGAGAAGAAGGCCGACCCGAACAAGAAATATAGCTTCGACATGGACGACGTGTACCTGCCCTACGACCGCGCCAGCGTCGACGGCAAGGGGCCGTTCTTCTCGTTCTCCGCGCCGATCAGCGGCAAGTACGACGACAAGGGCCGCGGCGTCGGCCCCACGGCCCCCTGCTACAAGGGCCCGTGGGCGCGCCTGACGGCGGTGGACGCCAACACCGGCGAGGTCAAGTTCGCCGTCCCGCTCGGCCTGATCGAGGGCCTGCCCGAGGGCAAGCAGTTGCAGGGCGACAGCGGCAGCGCCGGACCGAGCGTGACCGCCGGCGGCCTGGTGTTCGTCGGCGCCACCTCCGACCGCCGCCTCCGCGCCTTCGACTCCTCGACGGGCAAGGAGCTGTGGCAGTCCAAGATGACGGCGGAGGTCAACTCCAACCCGATCAGCTACGGCGGCAAGAGCGGCAAGCAGTACGTCGCGGTCAACGCCGGCGGCGTGATCACGGCGTTCTCGCTGCCGTAGGAAAAGCCGGGACATGCGTGCGCGTGTCCCCCCGGCCCGCCTGGACGCGCTCGAGCAGGCCGCTGGCCCGATAGCTCCAACGAACAGCCGGGACAGCCCATGCGCACGCCCGTCTATCGAACTTGGTCTGCTGAGGGGTGGGGGCGAGCTGACATTCCCGCCAATCCCCAAAACCCCCGTCATCCCGGCCGGAGCGCTCACAGAGCGCGCAGAGCCGGGACCCAGCAGCTCCTGTCCTCAACGCCGCCACCTATGGTTGTTGCATCCAGGACAGCGGACCCTCGGGCGCCTCGAACCATGCCTCCGACAGATCGCGCCACTCGGGATTGGCCGCCTCGATCAACGTCAGTTTCCAGTCACGACGCCACCGCTTGACCTGCTTCTCCCTGCGGATCGCCTCCAGCATCGCGTCATGGCGCTCGAACCAGACCAGCGTCTTGCAGCCGTACGTCTTCGAGAAGCCGCCAAAGGTCCCGAACTTGTGTTGCTCCACACGCAATCCGAGCTTGCTGGTCACACCGACGTAGAGCGTGCCGTTGCGCGCACTGGCCATGATGTAGACGGCGATGAATGCGTTCTGGCCGACCATGGCGTCAGTCTAGCTGTGCTCCATTTTCGACGTCAGCACCGCTCGCAGCTTTGAGTGCGGGAGCGGCTGGGTCCCGGCTCTGCGCGCTCTGCGAGCGCTCCGGCCGGGATGACGAAAGGTTGGGGACGAGTCCGAAAAGGAGACCCTCCCAACGTCCGCATTGGCTCGATCGCGGTCGTTCCCGCGCACCAGCCTTCGCGCCCAGCCGGGAAGAGACCATGGGACACCCACGAGGGCATGTCCCTGCGGCGTTCACACCAGCGCCACCGCGTCGGCGATGGAGTCCAGCACGCGCGTGGGGCGGAACGGGTAGCGGGACACCTCCTCGGCTCGGGTCGAGCCGGTCAGCACCAGCAGGGTCTCCAGCCCCGCCTCGATGCCGGCCACCACGTCGGTGTCCATGCGGTCGCCCACCATCACCGTCGACGCCGCATGGGCCTCGATGCGGTTCATGGCGCTGCGGAACATCATCGGGTTGGGCTTGCCGACGAAATAGGGCTGGGCGCCGGTGGCCTTGGTGATCATGGCCGCGATCGAGCCCGTGGCCGGCAGGGGCCCCTCGGCCGACGGCGAGGTGGCGTCCGGGTTGGTGGCGATGAACCGCGCGCCGGCCTTCACGAAGCGCACGGCGTGGGTGATCTGGGTGAACGACAGGGTGCGCGTCTCGCCGATCACCACATAGTCGGGGTTGGCGTCGGTGAGGGTGTAGCCGGCCTCGTGCAGGGCGGTGGTCAGGCCGGTCTCGCCGATCACGAAGGCCGAGCCCCCCGGCAGCTGCGACGCCAGGAAATCGGCGGTGGCCAGGGCCGAGGTCCAGATCGATTGTTCGGGCACGGTCAGGCCCGAGCGGTGCAGGCGGGCGGCCAGGTCGCGCGGGGTGAAGATCGAGTTGTTGGTCAGCACCAGGAAGCGCCGGCCGCGCTCGACGAGGCGGGCCAGGAACGCCGCCGCCCCCGGCAGGGCGCGGCTTTCGTGCACGAGCACGCCGTCCATGTCGATCAGCCAGCATTCCGCCGGCCCACGCGCGCTCGTCATCGCCTTCTCCGTCACGGTATACCGGCTTTAGCGGACGCCAGACGTTCCACCAACGATGATCCACCGAATAGGATGGGCGCATGAGGAAACGAACCCAGGTCGCCATCGTCGGCGGAGGGCCCGCCGGGCTGCTGCTGTCGCAGCTGCTGCACGTGGCGGGCATCGACAGCGTGGTGCTGGAGCGGCACACGCGCGACTACGTGGAGGCCCGCATCCGGGCCGGCCTTCTGGAGCAGACCACCGTCAAGCTCCTGGAGGAGGCCGGCGCCGGCGCGCGGATGCGCCGCGAGGGCCTGCCGCACGGCGGGGTCAACCTGGCGTCGGACGGCGAGATGTTCCGCATCGACTTCGAGGGCCTGGTCGGCAAGCAGATGATGATCTACGGCCAGACCGAGGTGACCCGGGACCTCAACGACCTCTTGGCCGAGCGCGACCAGCCGGTGTTCGAGGCCGAGGACGTGGCCCTGCACGACATCGCCACGGACCAGCCCTGCGTCACCTACCGCAAGGACGGCCAGGACCACCGGCTCGACTGCGATTTCATCGCCGGGTGCGACGGCTATCACGGCCCCAGCCGCCGGAGCATCCCGGCCGAGGGCGCGGCCAGCTACGAGCGGGTCTATCCGTTCGGCTGGATCGGCATCATGGCCGACGTGCCGCCCTGCAACCACGAGCTGATCTATTCGAGCCACGCGCACGGCTTCGCCCTGGCCACCATGCGCTCCAAGACCCGCAGCCGCTATTACCTGCAGGTGGCGCTCGACGAGAAGCTGGAGGACTGGCCGGACGAGCGCGTGTGGGACGAGCTCGAGGTGCGCCTGGGGCCCGCGGCGGCGGCGGGCATGACCCGCGGCCCGTCGATCGAGAAGAGCATCGCGCCGCTGCGCAGCTTCGTGTTCGAGCCGATGCGCCACGGCCGCCTGTTCCTGGCCGGCGACGCCGCGCACATCGTGCCGCCCACGGGGGCCAAGGGCCTCAACCTGGCGGCGTCGGACGTGCACTACCTCTACGAAGCGATCACCGGCTTCTACCGCACGGGCACGCAGACCGGGCTCGACGCCTATTCCAGGACCGCCCTGGCGCGGGTGTGGAAGGCCGAGCGCTTCTCCTGGTGGTTCACCACCCTGATGCACCGCTTCCCCGACACCGACGCCTTCACCCGCAAGATGCAGATCGCCGAAATCGACTACCTGCGCCACTCCAGGGTCGGGGCCGCGGCCATGGCGGAGAACTACGTCGGGCTGCCGTTCTAGGGGCTCGTCAAGGATCGGCGGCTGGTTCAACTCCAAAGATCTTTGTTCTTTGAATACAACGGACAGGCGAGTCATATGTTAGGCTGCGCTGTCTGGAGGGGACCATGCTGGCGTGGATCAATGCCCGTGCCGGTGAGTTGGCGGACTCGCTGTGGAAGCCGTTCTGGCAGTGGGAACTGGCCCGGCCGTGGCCCTGGCGGCTGGCCCTGCTGCTGGTGTTCCTGCTCGCCGGCTTCTGCCTGGGCCGGCCGGACGACGCCAAGCAGCTCGGCCGCGAAGGCCGCGACGCGATCCGCGTCAGCCTCGCGGGCCTCGGCGCCCAGGGCCGGATCCCCCTCAGGACGTCGCTGGTCCGCCGCGTCGCCGGCGAGCGCCAGCGGCTGATCCGCTCGGTCGAGCTCGACCTGCACAATCCAGACGGCATCGGCATGACGCCCTGGGCGGCCTCGCAGGCGGTGGTGGCCCTGCCCGTCCCGGAACTGGCGAAGATCGACGTTTCGAGCACCACCGATTTCGTTCTCGGGCCGCGCTTCCAGGCCTGCTTCTGCTGGACGGAAGATCCAAGCCGGACGGACGAGCCCAGGGCCATGCACATTTCCGGCTGGGCGCTCAGCGCCCTGGCCAAGATGCACAGAGCGCCATCGTCGGAGGAACTGGACAACCTGCTCGGGGTCGCCTTCCCGGACGGCTCCTGGCCGATGTTCGCCGAGCTGAAGAGCGAGCCGGTCGCCGCCTCGGTCTACGCGACCAGTTGGATGTTGATGGGCCTGGTCAGCCTGCGCGACGCCGGCCTCGTGCCGGCGCAGAGCCGCGGCAAGGTCGACAACGCGATCGCCCGCGCCCAGCAGTGGCTGCTGCAGAGCCGGCGCAAGAACGGGCGCTGGAAGGACTTCCCCAACATGGTCGGCTCCCGGCCGACCGTGGCTATCTCGGCCCTGGCCCTGCACGCCCTGCACTACGCCAAGGCCCCCGACCTCACCGACCTGGACCACGACTGGCTGCAGAACCTGCCGCCGTCAGGCCTCAAGCTCGGCGACCCGGAGAACCACTATACGGAGCTCGGCGCGCAGAAGATCTTCAAGGACACCTTCGCCCAATTCCCCGTGGAGTGGAGCCTGGTGGCCACCGCCGACGCTTTCCCCAACGGCGCCCTGATGGAGAAGGTGAAGGCCCTGGAATGGATCGAGACGGTGACGTCGGACAAGACCCTGCGCGAGGCGGACGCCAGCAGCGTCAACTGGTGGCGGGCCGAGCTGCTGTGCAGCGTGAACTACCTCTACGACCGCACCGCGCCGGCCTGAGCCGCGCAGCGCCGCGATGAAGGTCCTGGCCGTCTCCTGCCATCCCTTGGCGGACAGCTATTGCGCCGCCCTGACGCGGGCCTGCCTCGAGGTCCTGCGGGCGGGCGGCCACGAGGTGGTCGACCGCAATCTCTATCGCGACGGCTTCGACCCCGTGCTGTCGGCCGAGGGCCGCGCACGCTACGAGGACACCGGCGCAAACCAGGCGGGCGTGGAGGCCTATTGCGCCGAACTGGCCTCCGCCCAGGGCCTGCTGCTGATCTATCCGACCTGGTGGTACGGCATGCCGGCCGTGATCAAGGGCTGGCTGGACCGGGTCTGGCTGCCCGGCGTCGCCTTCGGGCTGGACGATCAGCGCCGCATCACCACCCACGCGCTGGAACACATCGAACGGTTCATGGTGATCACCACCTATGGCTCGCCCTGGTGGTGGATCCGGTTCGGGCTCGGCGACCCCGGGCGCAGGGCGGTGCTCGATGGCCTGAGGCCGCTGTTCTCGCCCCGCTGCCGGCGCGCCTGGCTGGCCCTTTACGGCATGGACCGGAACACGGCCGCCGACCGCGAGCGGTTCCTGGCCCGGGTGCGCGCGCGCCTTCGGCTCTTCGACCAATAGCCCCTGTATACATGCGAGGGCTCGACCGGGACCGATCGTTCTGCATAGGTGCTGGGGGTCAACCGCGGAGGGATCCATGGACGCCGGCATCGAGACCCTTCACCAGAAGCTGCAGGCCATCCTCGGCGATCGCGCGGTGGCGGCCGACGCCCTGGAAGCCGAACGCCGGCGGGCCGACTTCATGGTCCGCGGCCTGTCGCCCGTGGTGGTGGCCTATCCGGTGTCCACCGAGGAGGTGTCGGCGGTGCTGCGGCTGTGCCACGAGCTCGGCCAGCCGGTGATCCCCCAGGGCGGGCTGACCGGTCTGGCCGGCGGCGCGGTGCCCAAGCTGGAGGGCATGGTGGCCCTGTCGCTGGAACGCATGCGGGCGATCGAGGAGGTCGACCTCAACGCCGCGGTGATGACGGTGCAGGCGGGCGCCGTGCTGCAGACGGTGCAGGAAACGGCGGACGGCGCCGGCATGCTGTTCCCGCTCGACCTCGGCGGCCGCGGCTCGGCCCAGGTGGGCGGGCTGATCGGCACCAACGCCGGCGGCAACCGGGTGCTGCGCTACGGCATGATGCGCGACCTGGTGCTGGGGCTGGAGGCGGTGCTGCCCGACGGGCGGGTGGTGTCCTCGCTCAACAAGATGCTGAAGAACAACACCGGCTATGACCTCAAGCAGCTGTTCATCGGCTCGGAGGGCACGCTCGGCGTGGTGACGCGGGCCAACCTCAAGCTGTTCCCCAAGCCGGCCACGGCGGCCACCGCCATCTGCGGCCTGAACAGCTACGACGACGCCCTCGCCCTCCTGCGCCGCGCCCGCGCCATGCTGGGCGGGACCCTGTCGGCCTTCGAGGTGATGTGGAGCGACTTCTACGAGATGGGCGCGCGCGAGTTCGGCCGCCGGCCCCTGGACGGCCCCCATACGGTCTATGTGCTGCTCGACGCCCTGGGCTCCGATCCCGAGGCCGACGACGCCCGCTTCGAGGCCCTGATCAGCGCCGCGATCGAGGCCGGCGAGGTCGACGACGCGGTGATCGCCCAGTCCAGCCAGCAGACCCGCGAACTGTGGCGCATCCGCGAGGTCCCGGGCGAGTTCCCCAGGGTGTTCGCCCCGCACATCCCCTTCGACGTCTCGGTGCCCACCGGCCAGATCGGGGTGTTCGCCGCAGAGCTCGACCGCCGGCTGAAGGCCGCCTTCCCCACCCTCGGCACGGTCTATTTCGGCCACGTCGCCGACTCCAACCTGCACGTGGGCGTGCAGGCCGCCCAGGGCGAGGACGAGGCCGGCGTCAAGCACGTGGTCTACGAGGTGACCCGCGAGTTCAGGGGGTCGATCTCGGCCGAGCACGGCATCGGCACGGAGAAGAAGAAGTACCTCGGCTATTCCCGGAGCGAGACCGAGCTGGGCGTGATGCGAGCGCTGAAGCAGACGCTCGACCCGAAGGGCATCCTCAACCCGGGCAAGGTGCTGGCCTAACCACCCATCCGCGCAGCCAGCTCGGCGAAGGCCGCGCGCACGGCGCCGGGGTTCTCGATCCAGGGGAAATGCCCGGCGTCGGGGATCAGGCGATCGATCACGTTCGGCGTGGAAAAGCGCGGCTGGCGCCAGCCGTCCTGGCTGACGATGCGATCCTGCGCGCCCGCCAGGCGCAGGATGGGGATGTGCGTGGGCCACCAGCGCGCGGCGTAGACGTGATCGAAATGCGCGTCCGACCAGTCCACCGCGGCGCTGCAATGGGGCATGCGCGCCAGGAGCCCGCGGCCCGGTTCGAGCCCGGCCGGGGTGAAGTTCCAGGGGGCCGACGCCACGGCGATGGCGGCGATGTTCTCGTCGCGCCGGTCCGCCTCGTAGACGGCGCTCGCAGCCCCGACCTCGGGCAGGGGATGGGCCTGGGTCATCTCCACGAACCGGGGATGCCAGCGGGCGTCCGGCGCGGTGTCGAGCAAGGCAAGGCCGCGAAGCAGCGGCGCCAGGTCCGGCGTGTCCAGCAGGTACATCCCGCCCGTCGAGTGTCCGGCGAACACCGGGTTCGGCAGGGCCTGCGCCGCCTCGACCACCGCGCCCGGCCACACGCTGAACGGGTCGGCGGGAGCGCCCGGCGCCGACCGGTTGGA
Source organism: Caulobacteraceae bacterium (assembly GCA_036500495.1). Lineage (GTDB taxonomy): Bacteria > Pseudomonadota > Alphaproteobacteria > Caulobacterales > Caulobacteraceae > BOG-938. The sequence goes on along the minus strand of DASYBX010000017.1, from coordinate 38,034 downwards.
GCCGTCGCCCGGCAGGTCGACGAACCAGATGGTCCCGGGAACCTGCAGGGCGTCGGCCAGGTCCTGCAGGCTCTCCGACCCGATCCCGGGCCCGCCCGGCAGCAGCAGCCAGTTCAGGACGCCCGGCCGGGTCGAATGGCGGCGCAAACGCACGCCGGAACGGGTGAAGCGGGTCTCGGTCATGACCTCGCGCCAGCAGGTCCGACGCGGCCCAGGCCACCCGCGTTTCCGCCGCTACGGCCGAATGAAGGGTCAGATCGCCGGCTTGATCGGGCCATCGGCGCGGCCGTGGACGAACTGGTCGACGTAGGGGTTGCCCGAGCGGTCGATGTCGGCGGCCGGGCCGCGCCAGACGATGACGCCGTCGTTGAGCATGGCGATCTCGTCGGCCACGGAGCGGGCCGAGTCCAGGTCGTGGGTGATGGTCACGGCGGTGCAGCCGAGGCCCTTCACCTGTTCGGTGATCAGGGTGTTGATGGCCCGGCTGGTGATCGGGTCCAGGCCCGTGGTCGGCTCGTCGAAGAAGATCACCTGCGGATTGGCCACCACCGCGCGGGCCAGGGCCACGCGCTTCTGCATGCCGCCGGACAGCTCGGACGGGTAGAGGTCGGCGACGGAGGCGCCCAGGCGCACGCGCTCGAGCGCCCCGACGGCGCGCGTCTTGGCTTCCTTGCGCGCGACCTTGTCGGCGTTGATCAGGCGAAAGGCGACGTTCTCCCAGACGGTCAGGCTGTCGAACAGGGCCCCGCCCTGGAACAACATGCCCATCTGCGCCAGGGCCCCGCGGCGCGCCTTGGGCGGCAGAGCGAAGAGGTCCTGGCCGTCGACCAGCATCTGGCCAGCGTCGGCGCTCATCAGGCCGGCGGCGATCTTGATGGTGACCGACTTGCCCTGGCCCGAGCCGCCGATGATCACCAGCGAGCGGCCGGGCGTCACCTGCAGGTCGAGGTCGGCGAGCACGACCTTGCCCTCGAAGGCCTTGCGGATGTTCCGCCACTCGAGTTTGGGGGCCTCAGCGTCTTTCGGGGGCTCGCTCATCGGTGGGTGAAGGCCGCGGTGAGCAGATAGTCGGCGGCGAAGATCAGGATCGCGGCCGAGACCACCGCGTGGGTGGTGGCGCGTCCGACGCCGCGGGCGCCGCCGCTCGAATGGTAGCCGTGGTAGCAGCCCATCAAGGCCACCAGGAAGCCGAACACCGCCGCCTTGATCAGGCCGGACTCCACGTCCCAGTTCTGCAGGAAATCCCAGGTGTTCTTGACGTAGACCGCGCCGTTGAAGTCGAGCGTCTTGGTCGCCACCACCCAGCCGCCGGCGATGCCGATGATGTCGGCCACCACCACCAGCAGGGGCATGACGATCACCGTGGCCAGGAGGCGCGGCGCAATCAGGTAGCGGTAGGGATCGGTCGACAAGGTGTGCAGGGCGTCGATCTGCTCGGTGGCGCGCATGGCCCCGATCTCGGCGGCCATGGCGGCGGAGACGCGGCCGGCCAGCATCAGCGCCGCCAGCACCGGCCCGAGCTCCCGCGTGATCCCCAGGGCCACGATCTGGGGCATGATCTGCTCGGCGTTGAACCGTCCGCCGCCGGTGTAGATGTTGAGCGCCAGGGCCGCGCCGGTGAACACCGCGGTCAGGCCCACCACCGGCAGGGAGAAGTAGCCGACGCTCATCAGCTGGCGGCCCAGCTGGCCCGGGAACCAGGGCGGGGCGAGCATGGCTCGCACCCCGCGCACGCCGAACAGGGCCACGCGGCCGGCCGTCTGCAGCATGTCGAGCACGCTGCGGCCGACCGAGCGGACCGGCTGCAGGACGAGCGGAAGCTCGGCGTCAGACAAGGGGGCCAAGGCTCAAGCTCCCGTCCCGCCCCTGGCGGGCTCGGGCGGCGCGCTGGATGGGGAGGCGCCCGACGGGGCCGGAGCGGCGCCGGCGGCCGGCGGCGCCGAGGGCCGCAGGAACTGGCCGACCAGGCCGAACAGGTCCACCGCGCCCTGGGTGTTCTCGATCTCCGAGCCCGCCTTCAGATTGTCGGCGGAGCCGCCCGGCTCGATGACGATGTGCTGGCCGCCGAGCAGGCCATCGGAGGTGATCTTGGCGGTCGAGTCGGCCGGCAGGGGCGTCTTGGCGTCCATGTCGAGCTTGACCACCGCCAGGAAGGTCTTGGGGTCCAGCGCGATGCTCGACACCGTGCCCACCTTGACCCCGGCCACGCTGACCACGGCCCCGGGCGCCAGCGAGCCGACCTGGCCGAACTTGGCCTGCACCGGGTAGCCGTGGCCGGCGCCCTTGCCGCCGACGGTCAGGGAATAGGCCAGGAAGCCTGCGGCGGCGGCGATCACCACCGCGCCCACGCCCATCTCGGCCCACTGCTCTTTCGCCATGCGCCCTCTCCTGGCCCCGGTCTTTCGGCTTCGCCCGCCCTATTTGGCGCGCGCGCCGTTCTGCTGCTGCACCTGCTTCTCGAGCTGGGCGATCAGCACGTCGATGTTGCCGCCGGCGTTGTCGATGGTCGAGACGAAGTCCTGCTGCTGGGTGATGGCCAGCCAGATGCCCGACACCTGCACGTCGACCACCTTCCAGCTGCTCCCGCCGCCCAGCACCCGCCAGGAGGCCTGCACAGGCTGGTTGAGCTTGCCGCCGGAAATGGTGGTGTTGACCACCACGTCGCCGGGCTTGCGCACCACCGAGCCGGTCACCTTGACGGTCTCGCCGTGGAAATCGCCGAGGCGCGTCTCGTAGACGTTCTGGGCAAACTGTCGGAACACCTTGGCGAAGCGGTCGTGCTGCGCCGGGGTGATGGTGCGGGCGTACTTGCCGAGCACGAAGCTGGTGATCCTGGGCACGTCGGCGACCTCGTCGACGATGCCACGGAACGCGCGGATCTTGTCGGCGCTGGACTGGCTCTTGTCGCTCAGCACCGAGATCACCCGCTGGGCCTGGGTCTGCACGAACTGCTCGGCGCCCATGTCGCGCGGGGCCTGGGCCATCGCGGCGACGGGGGCCAGGGCGTTCAGCGGGGCCGCCACGCCGAGGGCGAGGACCGCCGCCGCGGCCGCCTTGAGGATCGGATGGGAGATACGGCGGCTGGACATGGTCACTCCGGACGGGTTGCGGACGGTGGGGTTTAGGGCGTCGTGCGCCAAGGTCAAGCTTTAGGGGTCAAGGTTTGGGATCAAGGTTTGGCCGGCGCCGGGGCGGAAGGTTCGGCGCCGAAGTCCGGCAGGGCGTTCACTTGCGACGCGGCCGAGACGCCCCGCGCCTCGTCGATCTTGAAGGCGCGGTTCTGCGAATAGCCCGAGCGCATGGTGGCGTAGGGATCGGCGGTGTCGTGGCGCACGCTCTCCAGGGTGTCGTCGATATCGACCCGCGCCTGGGCCACGTCCACGCCTGTGCGCACCTGGCCGAAGGTGGTGGTGATGTCGCCGAGGCTCCAGGACACCGGGTCGCCGACGGAATCGGCCAGCTTGCCGAAGCCGTCGCGCAGGTCGCTCGGGCCATAGAACGGCACGAAGATGTAGGGCCCGGTGCCCACGCCCCAGCGGCCGAGGGTCTGGCCGAAGTCGGAGTCGTGGCCCGGCAGGCCGGTCTTGCCGGCCACGTCGATCATGCCGCCGATGCCGACGGTGGAGTTGGCGGCGAAGCGGACGGTGGTCACGCCCGCGTTCTTGAAGCGGAGCTGAAGCACGTCGTTGGCGAAGGTGCGCGGCTCATAGAGGTTGTAGACCACGTTGCGGATCGCGGTCTGCACCGGCTGAGGCATGTAGCGGCGGTAGGCGTGCACGGGCGGGGCGATCAGCGCGCCGTCCACCGCCAGGGTGAACTTCATGAAGCTGCGGTTCATGCCCTCCCACGGGTCCGGAATCAGGGCCGTGGACGTCGCCGGCTGAGCCACGGCCGGACCGGCCGCGAGCGAGGCCAGGCCCAGCGCGACCGCTGCGGCGAGCTCAAGGCCCGACGGGCGGCGAACACGGTTGCGATCGACTTCCCCCAAATGCGACTCCACGTGTGATCCTCGCGACGGCGCACCGGCCGGCGCCCGCTTTCCCGAAGGAAAAGTGGGGGTGCGGCGCAGCTACGCAAGAGCCCGATCCCCTCCGGGCTCCATGACCGACGCCTCCGGCGCCAGTGCGGAGGGAGTGCGACAAACCTGCGACACTCCGCGCCTGTGTGCCGCGCTCCGGCGGCCAGATCAAGGCGCGCCGCCGCGCCGCCGGGTGATCGGCGGGCGCTGCGGCGGCGCGGACACAGCCACGCTGCGGAGGGGTCAGCCCGGATAGGTCGCGGTGATCGCTGCGCTGCCCAGGGAATTGAAGTGGACGTTGAAGCCGACGTAGGCGGGGCTGACGTCCGGGTTCACGCCGATGGAGGGGACCTTCAGGGCGTGGACGGTGAAGATGTAGCGGTGCGGGGCCCCCGGCGGCGGGGCCGCGCCGCCATAGCCCGGCGGACCGAAGTCGGTGCGGGTCTCGAACGCGGGCGCCGGCAGGACCGCCTTGCCACTGCCCGCGCCGCCGGGCAACGCGCGGGCGCCGGCGGGGATGTCGACCACCACCCAGTGCCACCAGCCCGAGCCGGTGGGGGCGTCGGGGTCATAGCAGGTGACCACGAAGCTCTGCGTCCCCTCGGGCGCGCCTTCCCACTGCAACTGCGGCGAGAGGTTGCCGCCCGAATGGCCCATGCCGTCGAACACCTGCCCCTGGGGCAGGACGTCGCCGTCCTTGAAGTCCTCGCTGGTCAGACGGAAGGCCATGGGCGCGTCTCCTGGAAGAGATCTGGGGGCGGCAGGAAAGCCGGTTTGGCGTCCGGAAGGAAGGCCTTTCGCGCATGACCGGGGGGCCTGGCCCGCGCAACATTAAATATATTCAAGATATTGTTTTTACAGTGGAATATGGCGGCGAAAAGGGATCTCTTGAGGTCACGGCGCGGCGGCGGCTTCGTTTGTCGATCCCCCGAAGACCATCTCGCCGACGAGCCCCATGTCCGGCCCGCAACCCCTCCGCGGCCCCGGGCGAGTACCCGCCAGGGTCCAAGGACCCTGGCGGTTTTTCGTTTGCGCATCGTTCGGGATTTGAGAGAGCCACGGCCGCCTCGCGCCCGGGCCTTCAGCCGCCGGAGCCCATGGGTCCCAGGCGCAGGGCCTGGGATGACGATGCGGTTGAATCTGCCCGGCTAATCCGCACGGGCGGTCTTGATCCCGGCTTCGGTCCAGCCGCCGCCGATGGCGCGGACCAGGCGGATGGAGGCTTCGCTGCGGCGGGTGGACAGGTCGAAGGCGGCCTGGTCGGCCTGCAGGGCCGCGGTCTGGGCCGTGATCACGTCGAGATAGCTGATCACCCCGCGATTGAAACGCTTCAGGGCCAGGGCCTGGGCCTCGTCGGCGGCCTGCACGGCCTGCTGCTGGTCGATGGCCTCGACCGCCAGGCGGTTCTCCAGCGACAGCGCGTCCTCCACGTCCTGGAAGGCCTGCAGCACGCGCGCGCGATAGGCGCCGGCGGCCTGGTCGTACTGCGCCTTGGCCACGTCTTCCTGGGCGTGACGACGCCCGGAGTCGAAGATCGTGAACAGCAGCTGCGGCCCGATCCCCCAATAGCTGTTGGGCGCGCTCAGCAGGTTCGGCCCGCCGGTGTTCTGATAGCCCGCCGTTCCATCGAGGCTGATCACCGGGAAGAAGGCGGCGCGCGCCACCCCGATCTCGGCGTTGGCCGCCGCCATGCGCCGCTCGGCCGAGGCCACGTCGGGCCGCCGCTGCAGCAGCTCGGAAGGCACCGCGGCCGGGATGTTGGGGGCGGACGCCGGCTGCGGCTGGGCGGCGAGGGTGAAGGTCGACGCCGTCTCGCCGGACAGGCTGGCGAGGGCGTGTTCCAGCAGCGCCCGGCGGCTGGCGACGTCCGAAGCCTGGGCGCGGGCGGTTTCCAGCAGTGTGCGCGAGCGGTCGACGTCGAGCTTGGACGCGAGGCCGTTGGTGTGGCGCTTGGCGATCAGGGAGTCGGTGCGCTCATAGGCCTTGACCGTCTGGGCCAACAGGTCGCCCTGGGCGTCCAGGCCCCGCAGGCGCACGTAGTCGTCGGCGAGCTCGGCCTCCAGAGCGAGCTTGACCGAGGCCAGGTCGGCGGCGCTGGCCTGCACGTCGGCCTTCTGGGCGGCTACCTCGTTGCGCACCCGGCCCCACAGGTCGAGCTCGTAGTCGAGCTGCACGCCGATGCCGTCGGCAGCGTATTCGTCGGGCTGGTTGGAGCCGCGCAGGGGGCGGTTGTCCGATTGGCGATTACGGCTGACCGTGCCGTTGGCCCCGAGCCTCGGCCCCTCGGCCGAGCGGGCCACGCCGAGCAGGCCCTGGGCGGCCTGGTAGCGGGCCAGCGCCTGGGCCAGGGTCGGGTTGGAGGCGTCGACCTTGTCCTCCAAGCCGTCGAGCACCGGGTCCTTGAACACCTTCCACCAGGCGCTGCGCGGCAGGGTGTCGGCCGGCTGGGCCTGGGTCCAGCCCTTGTCCTCCTTGTAGGCGCTCACCTGGGGCGCCGCGGGCGGGGCATAGGCCGGCGCCAACGAACAGGCCGAGGTCCCGGCGCAGAGGACGACGGCGAGGAGCGCCTCAGCCCTGCGCACGAGCGCCTCCCGCAGGGTTGGCCGGTTCGGGCGGGGCGATGCGCACCAGGTCGCCATCCTCCAGGGAATCGGGCGGGGTGTCGATCACCTTGTCATTGGCGGTGACCCCGCCGTTCAGCTCGACCTGGGCGCCGAGGTCGCGGGCCACCGAAGCCGTGTGCAGGTGGGCGCGGCCGTCGGCGGTGACGGTGGCGATCTGCAGGCCGCCGCTGCGGAAGATCAGGGCGCTGGCGGGCACCCGCACCACGCCGGTGGCCGGCGGCAGGTCGAAGCGCACCTGGGCGAAGTCACCGGGCTTGAGCGCGCCGTCGAGGTTCTGCACCTCCAGTTCGACCAGCAGGGTCCCGCTCTGGTCGCTGACCGCGCCGGCGTCGCTGACCACCGTGGCCGCGAAGCTGCGGTTGGCGTACTGCGGCAGGAGCAGGGTGGCCTTCTGGCCGTCCTTGATCTCGGCGGAATAGCTCTGCGGCACGTGCACATAGACGCGCAGCAGGTGGACGTCGGACACGTTGAACAGGGCCGAGCCCGGGTTGGCCCCGGCGCCGGCGTTGACCAGGGCGCCGATGTTGGCGTTGCGCTGGGTCACCACCCCGTCGAACGGGGAGACGATGCGCTTGAAGCTCTCCAGGGCCTGCAGCCTCTGGACATTGGCCTCGGAGGCCTTGACCGCGGCGGTCTTGGCGGCGAGGTCGCCGGACTTCTCGTCGGCGTCCTGCTTGGACACCGCGTCGTCGCCGACCAGGTCCTGGAAGCGCTGGGCGGTGACCTTGGAGAGCTTGAGGTTGGCCTCCACGGTGGCGAGGTTGGCCTGGGCCTGGGCCAGCTCCTGATCCAGTTCCGGCGCGTCGATCACCGCCAGGAGCTGCCCCGCCTTGACCTTGGCCCCGATGTCCTCGTTCCACGACTTCAGGTAGCCGGGCACGCGGGCGTAGATCGGGGCGTCGTTGTAGGCCTGCAGCTGGCCGGGCAATTCCAGACCCTCGGCCGCCGCCGAGGTCTTGGGCGCGAAGGTGCGCACCACCGGCACCGAGCGCTGTTCGGCCCAGGTCTTCTCGTCGCCCACGGCCTTGGCCCGGGAGAACACCCCCCAGCCGACGGTGGCCACGGCGGCGACTCCGGCGATCAGGCCGAACAGGCGCAGGCGGCGGACGATCCTGGCGGTCTCTGGGTCTCGATTGTCAGTAGGCATAGGCTTCCGGATCCGGATCGGAGGGGCGGCCGGGCGCGGCCTCGGGGGCCGAGCTCTTGCGGCCATGCACGAGGCTGAACACGACGGGGACGAACAACAGGGTGGCGGCGGTGGCGAACAGCAGGCCGCCGATCACGGCGCGCCCGAGGGGCGCGTTCTGCTCACCGCCTTCGCCCAGGCCCAGCGCCATCGGCGCCATGCCGATGATCATGGCCAGAGCGGTCATCAGTACCGGGCGGAAGCGGGTGGCGCCCGCCTCCATCGCCGCCTTGATGGCGTCGCCGTGCTCGGCCAGGCGCTCGCGGCAGAACGATACCACCAGGATCGAGTTGGCCGTGGCCACGCCCATGCACATGATCGCGCCGGTCAGCGCTGGCACCGACAGGGTGGTGCCGGTGGCGAACAGCATCCAGACGATGCCGGCCAGGGCCGCCGGCAGGGCGGTGATGATCACGAACGGGTCGAGCCAGCTCTGGAAGTTCACGACGATCAGCAGGTAGATCAGGACGATCGCGCCCAGCAGGCCGAACAGCAGGCCCGAGAAGGCGTCGTTCATGGTCGACACCTGGCCGCGCAGGGTGACCACCGCGCCCGGCGGCATGTCCCTGGCCGTGGCCTTCAGCACCTTCTGGATGTCGGCGGCCACGCCGCCGAGGTCGCGTCCCTGGGTGGTGGCGTAGACGTCGAACGAGGGCTGGATGGCGTAGTGGGTGACCACCGCGTCGCCGTCCTCACGTTGGATCTTGGCCAGCCCGCCGAGCACCTGCATGCCGCCCTTGGCCCCGGTCAGGGGGATGTTGTCGACCTTGGCCAGGGAGTCGATGCGGTACTGCGGGGTCTGGGCGACGATCGGGTAGGACACCCCGTTCTTGGGGTTCAGCCAGAAGGCGGGCGCGGTCTGGAAGCTGGAGGCCAGCATGGTCACCAGGGAATTGGTGACGTCCTTCTCGGTGACGCCATACTGGTCGGCCTGGGTGCGGTTCACCTCGACCGCCAGCTGCGGATAATGGCTCGACTGCTGCAGGCGCACGTCGGCGATGCCGGAGATGGGCGACAGCTTGCGCTGCAGCTCGTGCGCATAGGCTTCGGCCTTGACCTTGTCCGGTGCGGTCACCTGCACGTCGATCGGGGCCGGGGCGCCGAAGTTCAGGATCTGGCTGATGATGTCGGCCGGCAGGAACGAGAAGGTCGAGCCGGGGAAGGCCGCGGGCAGGCGCTCGCGCAGGGTCTTCACATAGCTGGCGGTCGGGCGATGGCCTTCGTTCAGGGCGATCAGGATGTCGCCGTCCTGCGGGCCGATGCCGCCGGTGTTGGAATAGGCGCGGTTGGTGCCCGACACCGGCAGGCCGATGTTGTCGACGATCGAGCCCAGCTCCTTGGCCGGGATCACCTGGCGGATCGTGTCCTCCACATGGTCGAACTCGGCGGCCGTCTCCTCGATGCGGGTGCCGACCGGGGCGCGGACGTGCAGGTTGATCTGGCCGGAGTCCACCGTGGGGAAGAAGTTGCGGCCGAGCAGCGGGGCCAGGCCCAGGGACAGGATCATCAGGCCGATGAACACCAGGCCGAAGGTCCTGCGCCGGGTCATGGCCAGGCCGAGGATGCGGCTATAGCCGCCGCGCACCTTTTCGAAACGCCGCTCGAAGCCGTGCTGGAAGCGTGCCAGCGGGTTGCGCGAGGGCGGCGTGTGGCCGGCCTCGGCGTCGTGGTGGGCCATGACCTCGGCGGTGTGCGGCCCGCCGTGGGCGCGCAGCAGGTACATGGCCATGGTCGGCACCAGGGTCCTCGACAGGACGAACGAGGCGATCATGGCGAACACCACCGCCATGGCCATGGGCGCGAACAGGAAGCCGGCCACCCCGCCCATGAAGAACATCGGCACGAACACCACGCAGATGCACAGCAGGGAGATCAGGGCCGGGCCGACGATCTGCTGCGAGCCGTCGAGGATGGCCGAGCGTACGTCCTTGCCCTGCTCCAGGTGCCAGTTGATGTTCTCGATGGTGACGGTGGCGTCGTCGACCAGGATGCCCACGGCCAGGGCGAGGCCGCCCAGGGTCATGATGTTGAGGGTCTGGCCGAAGGCCGCCAGGGCGGTGATCGATGACAGGATCGCCAGGGGGATCGAGGTGGCGATGATCACCGTCGAGCGCCACGAGCCCAGGAACAGCAGGATCATCAGGCTGGTGAGGCCGGCCGCGATCAGGCCCTCCTTGACCACGCCGGACAGGGCAGCCTTGACGAACAGCGACTGGTCGCCGATCTGCGCGATCTTCAGCGAAGCCGGCAGGGTCTGCTTCAGGCGCGGGATGATCGACTTCACGCCGTCGACGATGGCGATGGTCGAGGCGCTGCCGCTCTTGAGCACGCTCATCAGCACCGCCCGGCCGCCGTTGACCCGCACCACGTTGCGCTGGGGCGGCGAGCCGTCGCGCACGTGGGCCACGTCGCGGATGTAGATGGTGGCGCCGTTGACCGTCTTGATCGGCAGGTCGTTCAGCTCGTCGACCGCCACCGGGCTGTTGTTGAGCTCGACGTTGTATTCGTAGCGGCCGATCTTGGTGGTGCCGGCCGGGATGATCTGGTTCTGGGCGGCGATGGCGGTGGCCACGTCCTCGGCCGACAGGCCCTTGGACTCCAGGGCCACCGGATCGAGGTCGATCTGGATTTGCCGCTCGCGGCCGCCGTAGGGCGTGGGTACGGCGGTGCCGGGCACGGTGGCGAGCGCCGGGCGGATGAAGTTCTGGCCGGAGTCGAACAGAGTCTGTTCCGACAGCTGCGGGCTCGACAGGGCCAGCTGGATGATCGGCACGGTGGAGGCGTTGTAGTTGAGGATCTGCGGCGGGGTGATGCCCGGCGGCATCTGCTTCAGCACCGTCTGCGAGATCGAGGTGACCTGGGCGGTCGCCGTGCGGATGTCGACCTTGGGGTTGAAGTAGATCTTCACCACCCCGATGCCGTTCAGCGAGTTGCTCTCGATGTGCTCGATGTCGTTGACCGCCGTCGAGAGCTGGCGCTCGTAGTAGTAGATCACCCGGCCGGCCATGTCGTCGGGGGCCAGGCCCCGGTAGGTCCACACCACCGCGATCACCGGGATCTTGATGTCGGGGAAGATGTCGGTGGGCGTGCGCAGGGCGGCCAGCGGCCCGATCAGCAGGATCAGGATCGCCAGGACGACGAAGGTGTAGGGCCGCCTCAGGCCGAGCTTGACGATCGCCAGCATCGCAGAATCCGCACGCGCCGGACGAGCCTCCGGCCGGGCGGAAAATCGCGCCGCGTCCTAGGCCAGAGCTAGTGAATAAAATTTCATGCTGGGAGGCCGGCGTCGTGGGGCGCGCAGTCGATCACCGCCCTGAGGCCCGGATCGGCGTCCTCCAGGCGCAGGTGGAAGCCGTGCAGGCGCACGATGGCGGCCACGATGCTGAGGCCGAGGCCCGAGCCCGGCGTCAGGCGGTCGCGTTCGCCGCGGTAGAAGCGCTGCAGCACCGCCGCCTGCTCGGCCTCGGGCACGCCGGGGCCATTGTCCTGCACCACGATGCGCGGCCCGGCCTCCGCCCTCACTTCCACCCGGCCGCCCGCGGGGGTGAACTTGATGGCGTTGTCGACCAGGTTGCTGAGCGCCTCGAACAGCAGCTTGGGGTCGGCCTCGATGCGCCCGCCCGCTTCGCCGGAGGTTTCCAGCGACACCCCGCGCGCCTCGGCCAGCGGGCCGTAGAGGTCGGCCGCCTGTCGCGCCAGATCGGCCGGGTCGGTGGCCACGAAGCCCTCGCGGCGGCGGCGCGCCTCCAGCTCGGAGATGCGCAGGATGGCGGTGAAGCGGCCGAGCACGGCGTCGAGCTCGTCGATCACCCACAGCGCGTCCTCCGCCCGCGGATCGGCCTCGCCGAGCGACTGCTCCAGGCGGCTGAGGCGGGCGCGGGCGCGGGTCAGCGGGGTGCGCAGGTCGTGGGCGATGGTCTCCGTGGCGCCCTTGACCTCGGCCATCAGGCGCTCGACCTCCTCGACCGTGTGGTTGACCGTGGCGGCGAACATGTCGAGCTCGTCGTGGCGGCTCGACACCGGCATGCGGCGCCTGAGGTCGCCGTCGCCGATCTCGCGGCAGGCCGCCTGCAGGGCGCGCACGCGGCGCAGGGGGTTGAGGCTGAGGGACGCGCCCAGCACCAGGCCGGTGAGGATGATCACCACCGCGCTCCAGCCCAGGGCCTGCAGCACGATCGCCCGCATCTCGGTGAGCTGGGACACGTCGCGGCCGACCACCAGGATCTCGCCCCACGGCAGGCGGCGGGCGATCAGGCGCGCCTGGGCGGGGAAGTCGGCCGTCGGCGGCAGGTCGACGGAGGCGCCGTCGGGCGTCAGGCCGGCCGGCATCCGCCGCAGGTTGCCTTCCAGCGGCGCGCCGTCGCGGCTGAGCAGCGCGTAGACGTTGATCTGGGCCCCGTCGACGGCGAGGCCCTCGCGGATCAGGCGCGGCAGGTCGGCGGGCGTGGCGCGCAGGAACACGTCGGCGCGGGCCTTGAGGATGCGGTCGACCCGGTGGTTCAGGTAGAGTTCCGACTGCCAGTAGACCACGCCCAGCAGGGCCAGGATGCCAAAGGCGAAGATCAGGCCGTAGAGCACCGTCAGGCGCGCGGTGGTGGTGCGCGAAACCTCCTGCAGCCAGCCGCGGACCGGCGCCGCATCGTCCAGCCAGGCGCTAACCGGCATCGATCTTGTAGCCCTGTCCGCGCACGGTCCTGATCAGCGGCCGCTCGCCGGGCGCATCGATCGCCTTGCGCAGGCGCGAGACATAGACCTCGATCAGGTTGGTGCCGGGATCGAAGTAATACTCCCACACGGTCTCGAAGATCATGCGCCGCGACAGGGTCTGGCCGGCGTTGCGCATCATGAACTCGAGCAGCTTGAACTCCATGGGCAGGAGCTCGATCTCGCGCGCGCCGCGGCGGGCCGAGTGCCGCACGAGATCCAGCTCCAGTTCGCCCACCTGCAGCACCGGCGAGGCCTCGCGCACCCAGCTGCGCCGGCGCAGCATCACCTCCAGCCGCGCGGCCAGCTCACCCGGGTCGAACGGCTTGGTCAGGTAGTCGTCGCCCCCGGCCCGGAGGCCCGCGATGCGCTCGTCCACGTCCGACAGGGCGCTGACCATCAGCACCGGGGTGTAGACCCCCGCCCCGTGCAGCCGGCCGACCACCTCCAGCCCGTTCATCCCCGGCAGCATCCGGTCGAGCGTGATGGCGTCGAACCCGCCGCCCAGCGCGGCCTGCAGGCCATCCGCCCCATCGGCCTCGCGCCGCACCTGGTGGCCGGCGGCCACGAGGCAGGACTCCATTTCCTGGGCGGTGGCGTCGTCGTCTTCGATGACAAGGACCTTGGCCATGCACAGCACTCGGACGGAACTCTGGCGCGAGCAGTAGCACAGGATGTAGAGCGGAGCCCAATGACACGGGTGATCGCCATCGGCGAATGCATGGTCGAACTGAGCGCCGCGGGCCCCGGCCTGCTGCGCCGCCGGTTCGCGGGCGACGCCTACAACACCGCCGTCTACCTGAAGCGGGTGCGGCCGCGGATCGACGTCTCGTTCCTGACCGTGACCGGCGACGATCCCCTGAGCCACGAGATGCGGGCGGCCTGGGCGGCCGAGGGCGTGCGGGACGACCTCGCCTTCACCGATCCGGCGCGGCGGCCGGCGCTCTACCTGATCGAGACCGACGCGGCGGGCGACCGGCGCTTCCACTATTGGCGCGGGGAGTCGGCGGCGAGGCAGTGGTTCCAGAAGCTGAAGGCGCAGGGCCCGGCGGCGCTGGAGACGGCCGACCTCGTCTATGTGTCCGGCATCTCCTTCGCCATCCTGGCGCCCGCGGAGCGAACCGAGGCCCAGGCTTTCCTGGCCGGGCTGAAGGGCAGGACGACGATCGCCTTCGATCCCAACCTGAGGCCGGCGCTGTGGGACCGGCCCCAGGCGGCCGTCGCGACATTCGAGGCCTTCGCGGGCATCGCCGACATCGTGCTGCCCAGCCGCCAGGACATGGACAGCTTCTATGGGCCGGCCTCGAGCCATGAGCACCTGGACCGCATCGCGAGGCTCGGCGGCCGCGAAGTCGTGCTGACCTGCGAAGGCGACGACGCCCTGGTCCACGACCGCGGCCAGAACCATGCCCTGACCCCGCCCCGCGCCACGGTGGTCGACACCTCCGGCGGCGGCGATTCGTTCAACGGCGCCTACCTCGCGGCGCGGCTGACGGGCGCCGATCCGGTGCAGGCGGCGCGGGAGGGGTTGGCGCTGGCGGCGAAGGTGGTCGAACAGCCGGGCGCGCTGATCGATCCCTAGGCGTCCCAGGCCGTGCTGGCGCGGGCCACGTGGTACTGGCCGTTGTGCGACAGCACGATCCAGTCGCCAGGCCGGGCAATCACCGGGCCGAAGGGGGTGGACACCTGCACCGCGCCGCGGTCATCCAGCGCGCAGCCCTCCTCGCCAAGCCATTGCCACAGGACGCGGCGCGCCTTGGCGTCTTGCGGCGCAGGCACCCTCAGGGCGGCGCCGTGGTCGAACTTGGGAGCGGGACGGATCGCGGTCATGTGATGCAAGCAGAGATTGCGTCGGTGACCAGAATCTTAATTCGCCAAGGAATTCAGCGCCCGCCACGGCGTGGTTTAATGTTCGACGTGAGGAGATCGGGCTTTTTCGGCCGCTTCCACGCCTTGGGCGGGGCCATGACCTGCTGGTCGGTGCCCAGGCCCATGCGGCCGGGGACCTGGCGGTGAAAGAGCGATTCGCTCGATTCCTTGGAGCCCTTCCCCTTCAGGGCGGCGATCCGGTCGCGCAGGCGCGCGGCGCCTTCGTAATCCTCGGCCGCCACCGCCTCGGCCATGTGGCGCTCGAGCGCCTCGATTTCGTCATCGCTCATGACCAAGGCCTAACCCAGGCCCTTGGACGGCGCCACCCAGGACCGTCGCGCGGCCTTGCGCAAAACGGTCTAGGCTGGTGGCCAGAGGAGAACGCGATGTCGCTCGAAGCCTTCGCCCGCGCCCTGCCCAAGGCCGAGTTGCACATGCACATCGAGGGCAGCCTGGAGCCCGAGCTGATGTTCGCCCTGGCCCGGCGCAATGGCGTCGACCTGCCGTGGGACACGGTGGAGGCGGTGCGCGCGGCCTACGGCTTCTCCAGCCTGCAGGACTTCCTCGACATCTACTATCAGGGCGCCCAGGTGCTGCGGACCGAGGCCGATTTCCGCGACCTCGCCCTCGCCTATTTCCGCCGGCTGCACGCCGACGGCGGAGTCCACGCCGAGATCTTCTTCGACCCCCAGACCCACACCGCCCGCGGCCTGCCCTTCGCCGCGGCGGCGGAGGGCCTGCTGGCGGGGATGGACCAGGCGCGCGCCGAGCTCGGCGTCACCTCCAGGCTGATCCTCTGCTTCCTGCGCCATCTCGACGAAGCCGACGCCTTCGCCACCCTGGAGGCCGCCGAGCCCTGGCTGGACCGGATCGCCGGGGTGGGCCTGGATTCCTCGGAGGTCGGCCATCCGCCGGCCAAGTTCGCGCGGGTGTTCCAGGCGGCGCGCGGGCATGGGCTGAAGCTGGTGGCCCACGCCGGCGAGGAGGGCCCGCCGGACTACGTCTGGCAGGCGCTGGACCTGCTGGGCGTGGACCGCATCGACCACGGCAACCGGGCGCTCGAGGACGACGCCCTCACCCGCCGGCTGGTCGACGAGGGCATGACCCTGACCGTCTGCCCGCTGTCGAACCTGAAGCTGTGCGTCACCCCCTCGCTGGACGAACACCCGCTGAAGCGCATGCTGGACCTGGGGCTGAAGGTCACCGCCAACTCCGACGACCCGGCCTATTTCGGCGGCTACCTGCTCGACAACTACCTGCAGACCGCCGCCGCGGTGGGCCTGGAGCGCCGCCACCTGGTCGCCCTGGCCCGCAACAGCTTCACCGGCTCGTTCCTGGAGCCCGAGGAGATCGCCGCCCGCCTCGCCGACATCGACGCCTTCGCCATGGCGCATTAGGCTGGCTGCCGGGAGGACTTGCCAATGATGAAGCGCCCCATGACGCCCCGCCTTGGACTCGCCGCCGTCGCCCTGCTGCTGGCCGCCGGATCGGCCCGGGCCGAGATGCTGAGCAAGAGCGGCGACTTCGCCAAGACCACCGTCGAGTACAAGGTGCTGCTGCCGCCCGGCTACGACGCGTCCAAGCCCCATCCGGTGGTGCTGGTGTTCACCGGCGGCGCCCAGGGCATCCAGGCTGCCCAGGGCACCATCGAGGCCGACTGGCAGGCCGAGGCGGAGAAGCGCGGCTACGTCGTGATCAGCCCCGGGGCGCCGGACGGGGAGCTGTTCTTCCAGGAGGGCGACCGGGTGTTCCCCGCCTTCCTCGACATGATCCGCAAGGACTACAAGGTGGCCGGCAAGATCCACATCGCCGGACATTCCAACGGCGGTCTGTCGGCCTTCCACATCGCCGCCAAGTACCCGCAGTATTTCTCCACCGTGACCGGCTATCCGGGCCTCTACCAGGACAACCCCGAAGACGACTATCCGGCCGCGCTCAAGGGTATGTGCCTGTACATGCACGCGGGCGACATGGACCCGGACTGGCGCAACGCGATGGCGCAGGAGGCCAAGGCCATGTCGGCCGAGGGGTTCCGCATCAAGATGACCGTCGAACCGAACTCGACCCACCGGCTGAAGTCGGCGGAGCTGGGGCTGTCCAAGCGGCTGTTCGACGAGATCGAAAGCTGCCGGTGAGAGCGGCCGGGAGAGAAAGCGCCGCCTTGCGCCACGCAATCGGTGGCTGACCACTTCTCAACACCCCCAAGGCAGAGCTAGTGTGCCAGCGCTGGACAGTTAGCGCCGGCAAGTACAACCAGACCTTTCGACGCCAACTTGCAAATCGCGCCCCTGCGGGTGTGGGGAGAGACTCCGTGGCCTTGAGCGTGGGTAGCGAAATCCAGCTGAACGACATCCGCCAGGTCGAGGTGCTGAAGCCGGGCACCGTCTACAAGCTGATCGGGCAGGGCAACGACACCGTGGTGGTGAAATCGGAGGCGGGCAATCTCACCAAGGACTCGTTCAACGTGACCAAGGCGGTGATGAAGACCGTCGATCGGGGCGCCGCCAAGGCCAAGGCGCTCACCGACCGGGAGAAAAATACGGTCAAGGAATGGGCCCAGATCTGGGCCGACTACACCCAGTATGTCGCCGAATGCCGCCTGACCGCCGCGCAGATTCCCGCTCCCGTCGCGGACCTGCTCAGCAACTTCCAGCTGAACCCGCACGCCCTGTGGTTCAAGATGCCGCTCGCAGACGTCGCCGACCTGAAGGGCGCCCTCAATTCGCGGATGGCTCCGACGGTCGACAAGAATCCGATCAAGGCGTTCGAAAAGGCGCTGGAAGCCAAGGGCGGCCTGGAGGCGCTGGGCAGGATCATCGCCTGCGACATGTTCATCAACAACACCGACCGTCTCAGCCCGCTCGAGGGCTCGTCTTTGAAGTTCGGCCCACGCGAGGTGAAGCTCCGGGTCATCAAGAATATCGGCAACATCTTCCTGGTGAACAACGGCACCAACCGTACACTGTCCGGTATGGATTTCGTCGATCCGAACACAGGCTACCGGCACTATCAGGATACCCTCGACGAGGTTAACACGAACTACAACGAGCAATGGCTCGGCTATTTCATGGTCGATACCAAAGCGCGTGCGAAGTTCTGCAAGTACATCATTTCCGACCTGGAGCTGGTCCTCCACCCGAACCGCAGCAGCCTCTCGCTCTCCACCGGTCTCGGCCGCGACGCCGCCAAGCGGCTGGAAAAGGGCATGGTCGCCGGTGCGCGCCAACTCGTGACGGGGCTTGACCAGAAGTACCGCAACAGCCCGCTGAAGAAGCCGGCGGGCATGGAGAGCCGCCTGACCGAGTACCGCGGCATCTGAGGCCGCCGCGGTATCGAGCAGACCCTCGCGGCGGCTCAGATGTAGAACACCGGCGCCGGCTCCGCGCCGGCGGCGGGCGGCGGCGGGCGGTGAGCGGCCTGGAGCAGGCGGCCGATGCGTTCGACCGCTTCCGCGCCGCTGAACGGCTTGGCCATGCAGTTCTGGGCGCCGCAGACCAGGGCCCGGCGCACGTCGTCCGCCGTCAGGCCGCGCCCGGTCATCAGGATGGGAAAAATCTGGTCGGGACAGCGGGCGCGAATGGCGCTGACGATCTCGAAACCGTCGCTCTCGCCGAGTTGGGCGGCGACGATCATGGCCGCCGGCCGGATCTGCGGCGCCAGGTCCAACGCCTGGCGGCCGCTGCGCATGATGAAGGCGCGATAGCCCGCCACCTCGAGCCGGATCTGCAGCAGCTCCAGCACCGTGCGGTCGTTGTCGACCGCCATCACCCTCTGGCCGTGCCCGTCCATCAGGCGCCGCCCCGGCCCGTGCGGAGATCAGAACAGGTCAAGGTCGCCCGCTCCGTCGCCGTCGTTGAGGCCCTTCTCGATCCCGCCCAGGGCCACGCTCATGCGGTCGGCCAAGGCGCCGAGGGAGATCTGGTCCAGCGCTTGGCTCACATGGGCCGATACGTCCGGCACCTCGCCACTCATCCGGCGCGAGAAGGCGGACAGGCCGGTGAGCTGCTGGCTGAGCAGGTCGACGACGTGCATGCTCTCGAGGAATTCAGCTTTCCGCGTCTCGGGCAGCAGGCCGATCATCTGGCCGATCACGGAATCCAGGTAGATGGAGCGGGCCGCGGCGAGCTCGATCTCCCAGCTCAGGACATCGAGGGTGTCGGCGACCGTGGCCTTCAGCACGCTCTCGCCCGGGTCCGCTCCGTCCATGCCCACCCCCAGTGAAGCGCGGAGTGTCGGATGGATAACCTTAACGATCGTTGAAAACGACGTTCTCCGAAGACCTCGCCGCTTGCGTCAAGCCGCCGCAGCACGGTCCGCGCCGACGATCGCCGGAACCGAACGATTATCGGTCATCAGTATTTCGACCGATCGTGTTTCAATCGTGAAATCCTGGCGCAACCGCCTTCGCAAACCTTGCGCGAACCGCTAAGCGATTAGCGGACAGGGGCCCGCACGAGGCCTCATCGACTTCGTGTTTGGGAGGAATGATCCATGCCTACCGGCCGCAGACTGAGCGTCTGCCTTCTGGCCTTCACCGGCCTTCTCGCCGTTGCGGGCCCCGCCGGCGCCCAATCGGACAAGCTGGAAGGTCCGCTGATCCGGCCCGCGGTGTCGTCGAAGGATCCCCGCGACCTGTCGGGCGTGTGGTTCATCCGCAGCTACAATCGCCAGATCAACGCCACGGTCGGCCGCGTGCCGGACCTGACGCCGCTGGGCAAGGCCGAGCGCGACAAGCGCGTGGCGGCCGAGAAGGCGGGCACCCCGATCGCCGACGCCTCGGCCTACTGCTGGCCGCACGGCGTGCCGCGGGTGATGAACTCGCCCTATCCGATCCAGATCATCCAGAAGCCGGGCGAGACCCTGATCGTCCACGAGGTGGCCCACAACGTGCGCCACGTCTACATGGACGTGCCCCACTCCAACCCGGTCAAGACCGCCTTCATGGGCGAGAGCGTCGGCCACTGGGAAGGCGACACCCTGGTGATCGACACCCTGGGCGTCGACCCGCGCACCTGGATCGACGAGGTGGGCCTGATCCACGGGCCCAAGCTCCATACGATCGAGCGCATCCGCAAGGTCGAGGACGGCCACGCCATCGAGAACCAGGTGTTCATCGAGGATCCCGACTACTACGCCCACCCCTGGTACATGCGCGACACCTACGCCTGGCGCCCGGACCTGCGCATCGCCGAGTACAGCTGTGAAGAGAACAACCGCAACGCGCCGGTGAACGGCCACACGGTGGCCAAATGACCGTCAGCCAAACGACTTCCAGGACGACCATGAAAGCGCTCATCGCCGCCGCCGCTCTGGCGCTGCTCGCCTCCGCCGCCTCCGCCCAGCCGTTCTACAAGGCCCCCGCGGCCCAGGACTGGGACGGGATGTGGCAGATCCAGAACGCCCCCGAAGCGCTCAAGACCACCGACGGCAAGCTGCCGCCGATGACCCCGGCCGCGTCCAAGCTCTACAAGGAGCACCTGGCCGAGCGTAAGGCGGGCAAGCCCGACTTCGACAGCATCCAGAAGTGCTGGCCCCACGGCTTCCCGCGGATCATGACGGCCAACTATCCGATCGAGATCTACATGGAGCCCAAGCAGGTGACCTTCATCCACGAGGTCCACCACTTTCCGCGCATGGTGTTCCTCGACGCCCAGCCGGTGAAGGCCGAGGACCGCGACCAGAACTGGATGGGCTTCTCCACCGGCCACTGGGACGGCGATACCCTGGTGGTGTTCACCGCCGGCTTCAACGACAAGACCGTGCTCGACACCGCCGGCCTGCCGCACACCACCGACCTGGAAGTGACCGAGCACCTCAAGAAGACCGGCGACGACACCCTGGAGGACCTGGTCACCTACCACGATCCCAAGATGTACTCGAAGGACTGGTCGACCAAGCTCACCTACAAGCGCCTGCCCGCCGGCCAGCGCATGGCCGAGTACGTCTGCACCGACAAGAACCCCGAGGTCGATCAGAACGCCAAGATCGCCCTCAAATAACGCCTGCCATGAAGCCCCGCCCCGTTGCAGGGGAGGATCGGCGCCCGCCGGCTCACGCTGGCGGGCGTTCGTCGTTAGGCGGACATTCATACCGAGGCGCGAGGGTGTCCGCACACGGCTGATACGCGCGGGGAGCGTCAGTGAAGGTCGACGAGCGTCTCATCCAGCAACTGGCCGTACGCCTGCGCGAGGCCGTGCTCGAGACCCGGCGCATCGAGACCGCCCAGATCCAGATCATCGGCCTGGAGGCGATCAAGCTGCGCGCCGGCGCCCTGTGGCCGGAGCTGTCCGCCCGGGTGCGCGAGACCTCGGCCGACTTCATCGACCAGCGCATCGGCGAGCGTGACTTCGTGATTCCGGCCGGCGACGGCTTCGTGGTGGTCTATGCCGAACCGGACGGGGCGGCCGACAAGTGCCGCGCGCTGCAGGGCGAGCTCAACACCTTCTACCTGGGCGACGAGGCGACCAAGGAGCTGTCGGCCAGCGTCACCCACCAGACCCTGGACGCCCCCGGCCTGATCGCGGCGCTGAGCGCCCCGGCCTTCCTGCATGACCTGGACGCCGCCGGATCCACACCGGCCGAGACGCCCCTGGCGGTGCTGCCGGTATGGAACGCGCCGCGGCAAGCGATCACCGGCTATTGGATCGCGCCCGATCAGGGCAGGCGCGGCCTGACGCGCTACGGATACGACCCGGCCTGGGCGGAGACCGGCTGGCATCAGGGCGACAAGGACTTCCTGGATCTCGACCTGCGCATCCTGGCGCGGGCCCGGACCGAGGCCGCCGCCTGCCTGCACGGGGGGCGGCGCTGCATCATCGGCTATTCGGTGCATTCCACCACCATGGTCAACCGCGCCCGCCGGCGCACCTTCCTGCAGATCCTGGCGGAGACGCCGGCGGAGATACGTCCCCTGCTGCTGGGGCGGGTGTCCGAGGTGCAGTCGGGCACGCCGATGGCGACGATCGCCGAATGGGCGCACCAGTTGCGCGCCTACAGCCCGCGCATGGCGATCCAGATCCACCACGGCCAGCGCGACGTGACCGGCATGCAGGAGCTGGGCATCTCCAGCGTCGCCTGCGTCCTGCCCACCACGCCGGCCTCGCCGACCGAAGCCGACGCGCTGCAGCGCCTGGTCGTGATCTGGAGCCGGGACCTGAAGAAGCAGAACCTCAAGATGCGGCTCGACAACCTCGAGGACCCGCGCCTGCTGGGCCTGGCGCTCGACGCCCACGTCGACTTCTGCACCAGCCCGCGCCTGTGGCCCGCCGTGCCGGCGCCGGAGGGCATGAAGCCGTTCAGCCGCGACCAGTATCTGATGTCCCTGCCCGCCACCGCGGCCGAGCGGCGGATGGCCTGACCGCTTGCTCCGCGCCCAAGGGCTGGGCGACAAACACCCATGCTTCAATCCTGGATGAGCCTCGTCGTGACCCGGGCGTGGCGCGAAGCCGCCGACGTCCACTCCCTTGAGCTGGCCGACCTGGAGGGGCGCCAGTTGCCGCCCTTCACCGCCGGCGCCCATGTGGACATCGAGATCGCGCCGGGCCTGGTGCGCCAATATTCGCTGTGCAACGACCCTCGCGGCCGCGACCACTACCAGATCGCCGTGCTGCGCGAGGACGCCGGGCGCGGCGGCTCGGTCGCCCTGATCGACATGGCGCAGGCGGGGCGGACGCTGAAGGTGTCGGAACCGCGCAACCACTTCGCCCTGGAGCCCTCCGCCCGGCGCACCGTGCTGATCGCCGGCGGCATCGGCGTCACCCCGATCCTGTGCATGGCCGAGCGCCTGGCCCACACCGGCGAGCCGTTCGAGCTGCACTACGCCGCCCGCTCGCCCGAGCGCGCGCCCTTCCTGGCGCGTATCGGAGGCTCGGCCTTCGCCGGCAGGGCGCGGGTCTACTTCAGCGAGGGGCCGGACCGGTCCCGGATCGACCTCGAGGCCCTGCTGGCCGACCCGGTTCCCGGCGCGCACCTCTATGTCTGCGGCCCCGCCCGGCTGATCGAGGCGGCGCTGGCCATCGCCAAGGCCAGGGGGTGGCCGTCCTCGCGCGTGCATCGCGAGTTCTTCGCCCCGCCGGGCGGTGAAGCCCAGGCCGAAACCGGCGCCTTCGAGATCGAGATCGCTTCCTCGGGCCAGGTGCTGCCCGTGCCCGCCGACAGGAGCATCACCCAGGTGCTGGCCGAGCACGGCGTCGAGATCGCCACCTCCTGCGAGCAGGGCGTGTGCGGAACCTGCGTCACCCGGGTGCTGGAGGGCGAGCCCGACCACCGGGACTACTTCCTGACGGTCGAGGAACAGGCGGCGGGCGACCAGATCACTCCCTGCTGCTCCCGGGCCAAGACCGGGCGGCTGGTGCTCGACCTCTGACCTTTTCCGCGGCCATGCCGCATTGCAGCGAAAACGGGTGGCGTCGGCGGACGGTTGGGGGCAAGCTTCGACTCGACTGCTGGAGGCGCCATGCCGACGATCGCCTTCGTGAGCACCAAGGGCGGGGTGGGCAAGACCACCTCGGCGCTGCTCCTGGCCCTGGGCCTGGCCGAGCGCGGCCTGTCCGTCTCGATCGTCGATTCCGATCCCAACCTGCCGCTGAAGGCGTGGGGCGAGCTGCCCGGGCGGCCCGAAACCATCCGCCTGTTCCACGCCCCGAGCTTCCAGGATCTGCCGGGCGAGCTGCGCCACGCCAAGCAGGCGGCGGACTGGGTGGTGGTCGACACCGAGGGCGGGGCGCCGCGCATGGGCGGCATGGCCATCGCCAACGCCGACCTGGTGATCACGCCGCTCGCCGCCTCTCAGCTCGACGCGCGCGAAGCCCGCAAGGTGGCCCAGATGGTGGCCGAGATCTCCAAGCGCGAGGGGCGCGCCATTCCCCTGGTGTGCCTGTTCGCCCGCACCCCGCCGGCCGGCCGCCGCTCGTTCCAGGAAGTGCGCGCCGAGCTGCAGGCCTCAGCCCTGCCGGCGCTGCAGGTGGCGCTCGGCGACAAGGAGGCGTTCCGCGCCCTGTTCTCCAAGGGCGGGGCCCTGGCGGGCCTCCAGGCGCGGCGGGTGTCGGGCGTGGCGGCGGCGCGGGCCCTGGTCGATGCCTTCACCGACGAGGTGGCGGCGCGGGTCGGGGCGCAGCTTCCCAGGGCCGCATAAATTCAGCCACTGTTCAGGTCGCCTAGCGCGATAATTATTGACGTGGACCGAAACGAGCCCGTCAAAGGCGGACTCTAGTCTCAGCGCCGAAGTTGCCGGAGATGTAAGCATGAACCGTTTGATGTCGTCCCTGACCGCGTCGGCCGCTTGCGCCGCGATGTTGGTCGGGACCGGGACCGAGGCCCTGGCTCAATCCGGACAGACCTACCAACCCCCGCCCCAGGGCTATCCGCAGACCCAGCAGGGCTATCCGCAGCAGGGCTATCCCCAGCAAGGCTACCAGCCGCCGCCGCAAGGCTACCCGCAGCAGCAGCCGCAGCAGGGCGGCTACCAGCAGCCGCCCCAGGGCTACGCCCCGCCGCCGCAGGGCTACCAGCAGCAGGCGCAGCAGCCCTATCAGGACCCGGCCCTGGAGCCGCCGCCGGGCTATAGCGCCCAGGACGCCCAGCAGGACGCCGCGCCCGCCCAGCGCCAATATGACGACCAGTACGCCGCCGCGGCCGAAGCCTGGTCGCAGGCCAACTGCGTGCGCCAGGAGCAGAACCGCAACGCCGCCGGCGCCATCATCGGCGGGGTGCTGGGCGCGGTGATCGGCTCCAGCATCGCTGGCCGCCATGACCGCGGCGCCGGCGCCGTGGTCGGCGGCGGGCTCGGCGCCGTCGCCGGCGGGGCCATCGCCAACAGCCAGGGCCCCGGCTGCCCGCCGGGCTTCGCCCTGCGCTCCGGCGCCCCGATCTTCGCCTATGGCGCGCCTCCGGGCGGGACCGTGGTCGTATACGACGCCCCCACCTGGTACAACCCTTGGCTCTGGTACAACGGCGCCTGGATCTACCGGCCCTATCCCTACCACCGCTATTGGGGCCAGCATTACTACCGCGGCGGGCGCGACTACCGCCGGCGCTGATCACCGCGTTATAAAACCCTGGCGGAGCCGTGGGTGTCTTTGCTAATTGCTTAGCAATGATATCTATTGGCGCCGCCAGGGAGGACTGCATGGGCGACGGCGAGCGGAGCGACGGCGAACGGGCTCCGGAGTGGATGGACCGCGATTTCCTCGCCTTCCACGCCAAGACGCGCCCGGACCAGACGGTGTGCCTGGCCTTCGCCACCGACGAGCGCATCTCCTACCTCCAGCTGCACCGCCGGGTGAACAAGGCGGTCGCCGCCATTCGCCGGATGGCGCCGGATCCGCGCGGCCAGCGCCTGGGCATCCTGGCGCGCAACTCCACCGACTTCCTGGCCTTCGTGGTCGCCTGCCATCGCGTCGGCGCGATCCTGCTGCCGCTGAACTGGCGCCTGTCGTCGGCGGAACTGGAGTTCCAGCTGCAGGACGCCAGCCCCGCCATGGTGCTCTACGACGAGGAATTCTCGCCGGCCTTCCTGACCGCCTGCCAGGGCGCGCCGGGCGTGGCCTCGGTGACCACCCAAGCCTGGCGCTTCGACCTCGACCAGGCCGACGAGGCGTCCTACGCTCCCGTGGCCATGGACCCGGATGCGCCGTTCATCATCCTCTACACCTCGGGCACCACCGGCAAGCCCAAGGGCGCCATCATCACGCGCATCAACGCCTTCTGGCAGTCGTTCAACTTCGCGGCCCTGACCGACGCGGGCCCGGACTCGGTGCTGCTGTGCGACTCGCCCATGTTCCACACCGTGGGCCTGATCGCGGTGAGCTGGACCACCCTGCAGAAGGGGGCGACGTTCGCCATCTCCGACCGCTTCGTGCCGGCCGAGACCATCGCCCGCCTGCTCAACGACGACCTGGCCGGTCCGGGACATGGCGCCACCCACTATTTCGGCGTGCCCCAGATCGCCCGCGGCCTGCTCACCGAGCCGACCTACCAGCCCCGCGCCCTCAACCGCCTGACCGCCTTCGTCGTGGGCGGGGCGCCGAGCCCCCAGGACCTGATCGAGCAGCTGGTCGACGACGGCGTGCACTACATCAACGGCATCGGCATGAGCGAGACCGGCACCATCGCCCACCTGCCCCGGGGCCTGGACATCATCCGCGCCAACATCGGGTCGGTGGGGGAGCTCGCCCCGGCCATGCAGATCAAGATCACGGACGATGACGGCGTGGAACTGCCCGACGGGGTCGCCGGCGAGATGTGCGTGCGCGGTCCGGCGGTCACCCCCGGCTATTGGAACCGGCCGGACGCCAACGCCTCCGGCTTCTACCCGGGGGGCTGGTTCCGCAGCGGCGACATTGCGGTGCGCGATCCGAAGACCGGCTTCTACGCCATCCTCGACCGCTCCAAGGACATGTACATCTCCGGCGGCGAGAACGTATACCCCGCCGAGGTGGAAAGCGCCCTGCTGCGCGTTCCAGGCGTGCGCGACGTGGCGGTGGTGGGCGTGCCGGACGAACGCTGGGGCGAGGTGGGCTGCGCCTATATCGTGGTGCAGGCCGGGGCGAGCCTGGAGGCCGAGCAGGTGATCACCACCTGCTCCCAGTACCTGGCCCCCTACAAGAAGCCCAAGCACGTGCGCTTCATCGAGGCCATCCCCAGGAACGCCGCCGGCAAGGCGCAGAAGCACGTGCTGCGGGCGCGGGGGCTGTAGCGCCCATCATCCGCTAGCCGCCGGCGAGCCGAATTGACACGCCGCCAGCGCGTTCGCATGGTCGGCCCTGCCGCGTCGGGGAAGGACCATGACCACAGAAAACAGCGCGCCGAAGACGCCGTACGTCCACCCGTGGAAAGGCGCGCCCGACGGCGTCGCCGCCGATCTCGCCCTGGCCGATCTGGTCAACAACCTGCCGCGCAAGCTGACCGTGGACGGGCGCACCCACGCCGAGACCCTGCTGGCGGCCAGCGGCGCGATCGCCGGCTATACGGCCCAACGCTCCTTGATGTTCAGGATGACGGCCGAGGAGATCGTCGATCCGTCGAGCGGCATCCAGATCCTGCAGAGCACGGCGGGCGGCCTGTTCTTCTTCGGCGAGCCCCTGGATCAGGCCCTGGTCGCGCTGTCGCCCGTCGACCACCACAAGCTCTGGCCCCTGGCGGGCAGCGCGGCCATCGAGGCGGGCCTCGATCCGAACGACCTGCCGCCGCTGACGCCCATGTTCGACCATGTGGCGAGCACGCTGGGCAGCCCCCGGGAGGGGACCACTTCGATCGAGGGCGTCCGGTTCCAGGCGGCCACCTTCGCGCTGCTGCGGACCGTCTGGCCGCTGGCGATGACCTGCTTCAACGGCCAATTGTCCGGGCAGCAGCTGAACCCGCCGGTGGTGGTGACCCCGCCCTGGCGGCCGGTGATCGCCGCGCTCGCGGCTGGCCGGATGATCCGCGACACCGCCTCGGTGCTGCCGCCGCGCAAGGCGCTGACCATCGTGATGGAGACCGCGATCTACGCGTCCAAGCTGTCGCCCTCGATCGTCGAACCCCAGACGGCGCCGGTCAGCGCCTGAAGGCCGCGAAATCCTCCAGCCGCCCCTGCCCGAGGGTGACGCGGGCGTGCTCCAGATTGGCGCGGGGCTCGATGTCGGAGAGCCAGAAGCGGCCGGCGGCGGCGAGGCGGGCGTTGGGCTGGCCAGACAGGCGCTTGGCGACCCAGGCGGTGGCGGCCAGGCCCGCAAGTTCCAGGAAGGCGTAGGCGCCGGCCTCGCCCTCGCGCGGCTCGCCCCGATAGCCCTCCAGGGTCTCGCCGGCGTCTTCCAGGCAATCCAGCACGAAGGCCAGGGCGGCGGCCTCAGGGCTGTCGTCGAGATCGGCGCGGGCCAGGGCCAGGAAGGCCTTCAGCCCCCTGCCCTCGTCGCGCCACAGGCGGCGGTGCACGAGGTCGAGCGCCTGCATGCCGCTGGTGCCCTCGTAGAGGGTGAAGACGCGGCTGTCGCGCAGGGCCTGCTCCACCGGCCAGTCGCGGACGTAGCCCGAGCCGCCCAGCACCTGGATCGCCTCGCTGGCGGTGTCGAAGGCCACCTCCCCGCCGAGCGTCTTGACCAGGGGCAGGAGCCAGGCGGCGAGGTCTGAGGCGCGGGCCTTGGCTTCCGGATCGGTCTCCAGGGTGGCCAGATCGGCCTGAACGGCGGCGGCGTAGACCAGGCCGCGCAGGGTCTCGGTGCGCGCCTGGCCCTGCAGCAGCATCCGCTGGACGTCGGCGTGATCGTCGATACGCATGGGCGGCTGGTCGGGCGCCCCGCCCTGACGGCGGTCTGCGGCAAAGGCGAGCGCGGTCTCGGATGCGAGGGAAGCCAGGCCCAGGCCCTGCACGCCCACTGACAGGCGCATCTGGGTGATCATGGCGAACAGTTGGGCGAGGCCCCTGCCCTCCACGCCGATCAGGCGCGCGCGGGCGCCTTCGAAACCGACAGCGCAGGTGGGCGAACCGTGCAGGCCGAGCTTCTCCTCCAGCCGCCGCACCACGATGGCGTTGCGCAAGCCGTCGTCCAGCACGCTGGGCGCCAGGAACAACGACAGCCCCGCCCCGCCCGGCTTGCCGTTCGGCGTGCGGGCCAGGACGCAGTGGCCGATGCGGGGGGCGAGGTCGTGGTCGGCGAAGGTGATCCAGATCTTCTCGCCGGTGACGGCCCATTCCCCGCCGTCGAGCGGCGCGGCCTGGGTGCGGATGCGGCCGACGTCCGAGCCCGCGCCCGGCTCGGAGATGACGATGGTGGAGGCCCATTCGCCGGAGGCCAGCCTCGGCAGCCACTCCGCCTTGATCGCGTCGGAGCCGTGGGCATCCAGCAGGCGACTGCCCCCGCCTTGCGAGGACGGCAGCATGCCGAAGGCGACGCAGGCGCGGTCGAACAGCTCCTGGGCGGCCGCCCACACGATCAGCGGCAGGCCCTGGCCGCCGTGCTCCACGGGCTTGTCCAGCGTCTGCCAGCCCGCCTCGCAGAAGGCGCGCCAGACCTCGGCGTGCCCCGGCGCGGTCTTCACCCGGCCGCCTTCGAGGCGGCAGCCGTGCCGGTCCATGGCCGGGTTGAGCGGCGCCAGAACCTCGGCGGCGAACCGCGCGGCCTCCTCCAGGATCGCCTCTGCAGTGTCGGCCAGGGCGTCGTCGCCGGCCAGGGCGACAAGGCGCTCCAGCCCCGGCGCGAACCGGAGCTGGGCGATCAGGGTCGAGGTGTCGTAGGCGCTCACCGGATGTCAGAACGGATAGTGCTGCTCGCTCTCGATGGTCAGCCACTTGGTGTCGGTGAACTCGGCGATGCCCCAGGGGCCGCCGAAGCGGCCGTAGCCGGAGGCCTTGACCCCGCCGAAGGGGATTTGCGGCTCGTCGGCGACGGTCGCGCCGTTGATGTGGCAGATGCCCGTCTGGATGCGCTGGGCCACCGACACGGCGCGGTTGATGTCGCGGCTGAACACCGCGGCGGCGAGGCCGTATTCGGTGTCGTTGGCGATCTCGACCAGGGCGTCGTCGCCCTTGGCGCGGATCACCGAGGCCACCGGGCCGAAGCTCTCTTCGTAGTAGATGTCCATGTGCGGCTTCACATGGTCGAGCACGGTGGCCTCCATGATCGAGCCCTCGCGCTTGCCGCCGGCCACCAGCCTGGCGCCCTTGTCGACCGCGTCCTTGACCAGGCGCTCGACCTTCTCGGCCGCCTCGACCGAGACCAGCGAGCCCAGCACCACATTGCCGCCGCGCGGGTCGCCAGCGGGCAGGCTCGAGGCCTTGGCGGCGAACTTGGCGACGAAGCTGTCGGCCACCTTTTCGTCGACCACCACCCGTTCGGTGGACATGCAGATCTGGCCCTGATGCATGAAGGCGCCGAAGGCCGCGCCGGCGACGGCGTCGTCGAGATTGGCGTCGTCGAGCACCAGCAGGGGGGCCTTGCCGCCGAGTTCCAGCACCGCGGGCTTCAGATGGCGGGCCGAGAGCTCGCCGATGATCTTGCCGACGCGGGTCGAGCCGGTGAAATTGACCCGGCGCACGGCCGGATGGGCGATCAGGGCCTCGACGATCTTGGGCGCGTCGGCGGGGGCGTGGGTGATGACGTTGACCGCGCCCTCGGGCACGCCGGCCTCCATCAGGCACTCGCCGATCAGGGCCTGGACGCCCGGGCAGATTTCCGACGCCTTCATCACCACCGTGTTGCCGACCGCGAGCGGCACGGCGATCGAGCGCACGCCCAGGATCACCGGCGCGTTCCACGGCGCGATGCCCAGCACCACGCCCGCCGGGCTGCGGATGGCCATGGACAACATGCCGGGCTTGTCGGTGGGGATGGTCTGGCCCACCACCTGGGTGGTGATGGCCGCCGCTTCGCGCAGCATGCCGGCGGCCAGGTAGCAGTTGAAGCCGCCCCAGCCGGGGCTGCCGCCGGTCTCGCCCGACACCAGGGTGATGAAGTCCGGGGTGCGGGCCTCCAGGATGTCGGCGGCCTTGTTGATGATCTTGCGCCGGGCGCTCGGCCCCATGGCCGACCACTTGGGGAAGGCGGCCTGGGCGGCGTCGACCGCGGCCTTGGCATCGGCCACGGTGGCGGCGGCGGCCACGGTGGCGACCTCGCCGGTCACCGGGTTCCTGCGCTCGAAGGTGGCCCCGCCCGAGGCGGCGACCTTCCGCCCCCCGATCAGAAGATCGATGTTCATCCGCTTCCTCCGTTAGCGATGACGGCCGCGCGCCTCTCTGGCGGGCGCGTCCCGGCTTATTTCTTGTAGGCGCCCAGACCCGGACGGAAGGTCTTGTCGTCGATGAACTGCTTGATGCCCTGCTTGCGGCCTTCCGACTTGTCCAGGTAGTTCAGCGACTCCTGGCGCACCACGAGGTAGTCCTCGGAAGCGTCGTAGGTCATCTCGGCCACGCGTTTGACGGCGTCCTTGGCGGCCTTGAGGGTCTGCGGGTTCTTTTCCAGCATGGCGTCGGCGATCTGCTTCACGCGGGCGCGCAACTGGTCGAGCGGCACCGCCTCATTGACCACCTTCAGCTCGGCGGCCTTCTTGCCGTCGAAGGTCTCGCCGGTGAGGGTGTAGTACATGGCGTCGCGCACGCTCATCAACTCGACCAGCACCTTGGTCACGTTGCCGCCCGGGATGATGCCCCAGTTGATCTCGCTGACGCCGAAGGTGGCGGTGTCGGCCGCGATGGCCAGGTCGCAGGCGAACAGCGGGCCGAAGGCGCCGCCGAAGCACCAGCCGTTGACCATGGCGATGGTCGGCTTCTCGAACCAGCGCAGCCGGCGGAACCAGCCATAGGCGTCGCGCTGGCTGCGGCGGACGGCGATGTGGCCCTTGGCCTCGGTCTCGCGGAAATATTCCTTCAGGTCCATGCCCGCCGAGAAGCTCTCGCCGGCGCCGGTCAGCACCAGCACGCCGCAACGGTCGTCCTCTTCGAGGAAGTCCAGCACCTCATGCATTTCGCTGTTGAGGGTGGGGTTCATGCAGTTGCGTTTTTCCGGGCGATTCAGCGTGACCCACGCGATGCCGGCTTCGAGGTCCACCCGCACGGTCTGCCAGCTCTTGCCGACGGTGTCCTTCGCGGAAGATGAAGCGGACTGAGGCATAGACTATCTCCAAAGATTCAATCGGCGGTCAGGGCAGGGAACCGTCCGGCGGCCAAATCCGCCCAAGCTCGACGATCCCGCTCACGGTACAATTTTGCTTATCAAAAGCAAGCGTTTTTACTCGCCCCGGACAACTCCGGTCAAGCCGGGCGGGCCGGGCGTTCGGCGTGCGCGCCCGCTAGGCCAGGCCCAGCAGGCGAATGGCGTTCTCCTTCATGATAAGCGGTCTCACCTCGGGCTTGATGTCCAATTTTTCGAAATCGGCGATCCAGCGGTCGGGGGTGATCACCGGATAGTCGGAGCCGAACAGGACGCGGTCCTTGAGGATGGAATTGGCGTAGCGCACCAGGATCGGCGGGAAATACTTGGGCGACCAGCCGGAAAGGTCGATGTGCACGGTGGGCTTGTGCGTGGCCACCGCCAGGGCCTCCTCCTGCCAGGGGAAGGAGGGGTGGGCCATGACGATCTTCAGGTTGGGGAAGTCGGCCGCCACGTCGTCGATGTGCATGGGGTTGGAGTACTTCAACCGCATGCCGAAGCCGCCCGGCGCCCCGGCGCCCACCCCGGTCTGGCCGGTGTGGAACAGGGCCACGAGGCCGGCGTCCTGGATCACCTCGTAGAGCGGATAGGCCATCCGGTCGTTGGGATAGAAGCCCTGGGCGGTGGGGTGGAACTTGAAGCCGCGCACCCCGTAGTCCTCGATCAGCTTGATCGCTTCGCGCACGCCCATCTTGCCCTTGTGCGGGTCGATCGAGACGAACGGGATCAGGCAGTCGTTGTAGGTGTTGGCCAGTTCGGCCACTTCCTCGTTGGGCACGCGCCAGTGGCCGAGCTCGTGCTCGCAGTCCACCGGGAAGATCACCGCCACCATCTTGCGCGAGCGGAAGTACTCGGCGACTTCCTCGTTGGTCGGGGTGGGGGCGGCCTTGAAATAGGCCTGCATGTGCTCGTCCAGCGGGATCGAGCAGGGGTCGCGCGGCTGCACCGACGACAGGCTGGCGTGGGTGTGGATGTCGATGGCGGTGACGGCCTCGAGGTCGAAGGCCGGCGCGTATTTCGACATGTCCCCTCCCCGGGCGTTTCGACGAGGAGCGGACCCTAGCGCAAATGCCTATGAGGAATAAGCATTTTTAGCGGGGAATTTGGCGGCTTCAGTCAATCCGTTCCAGGATGCGGTCCAGATAGCCGCGCAGGTTCCGGCGCTCCTCGCCGGAGAGGCCGCCGAGCAGTTTGTTCTCGAGGATGTCCAGCCTGTCCTGGACGCTGTTCATCAAGGCGTCGCCTTTTTCGGTCAGCACCAGGTGGAAGGCGCGCCGGTCGCTCTTGTCGACGTCGCGCGAGATCAGGCCCGAGCCCTGCAGGCCCTGGATCATCCGCGTCATGTTCGGCTCGCGCACCATCAGCAATTCGGCCAGGGTGCGCTGGCGCATCCCGGGGTTGTCGCGGATGATCGCCAGCACCGTGTGCATGCCCGGGGTCACGCCCGAGCCTTCGAACACGCGGTAGAACTCGCGGAAGATGCGCATCTGCACGATGCGGATGTGGAAGCCGATGTTTTCCGGAAGGACCGGGCTGGCGTCGGCGCCGGCCTCAGGCTCAGCAATGGCGGAAATCTTGGTCACGGGGGCCCCTGAAGGCATGTCACATCCTGATCAGCCAGCGAGGACACATGCTCGTTCGCAAATGAGCCACATCTTCGTCAAGGATCAAGGGCGCAGCAACCGATTTTGTTCTGGCGAATATGCGCCCGAAACGCCCCATCCGAGGCGGAATTCAACGGGCGAGCGAATAGCCGGTGCGATCCGCCGTTCCTGATTAGTGGGATTCAACGGTCCTTTACCAGAAGAAAGAGTCGCGCGTGCTCCCCGCTTGGGGAAGCACGCGCTGTTCCTCTCGACTAGAACCGGTAGTTGGCCTGGATGCCCACCACCCGCGGACGCTGGTAGGTCTGGCCCACGAACGGGCTCCAGGTCGTGTAGGTGGTGCAGCCGGGGCCGCCCGGCACCGCGGCGCTCGGCGAGGCGCAGGCGCCGATGCCATTGCCGGCGTTGCCGATCTTGTAGCGGGAATCCGCCACGTTCAGGGCGAACAGGCTGACGTCCCAGGACTGCAGGCGCGTCCCCACCCGGGCGTTCAGCGTGTTCTGCTCGCCGATGAAGCGGGTGAAGGGGCTGTACTGCGACACCCCGTAGCTCGGCCCGTTGGTGTAGGAGCTCTGCCACTGGTCGTCGGCGCGCACATAGGCGTCGTACTTGCCCATGACCATGAAGTTCCACTGGGCGCTGAGGCTGACCTGCCAGGGCGGTACGCCGAGGGCGTCGCCGGCGTTGATGGTCGGCAGGGCCGTCACCCCGGCGCCGCCCGAAGGGCCGCGCACCGGGTCGACGTACTTGGCGTCGTCGTAGCCGGCGTTGAGGGTCAGGGTCAGCGGCGATATGGGGCGGAACTCGGCTTGCAGGTCCACGCCCTGGCTCTTGGCCCGGCCGCCGTTCATCACGAAGCTCTGGCCGCAGCCGCCGATGGTCACCGTCGACTGCACGCCCGACCAGTCGATCCGGTAGATCGCGGCGTTCAGCTGCAGCCTGTTGTCGAGCAGGCGGAACTTGCCGCCGAGCTCGTAGCTCCACACCGAGTCCGAGCCGTAGGCGGCCGGGATCTGGGTGGCGGTGATGCCCAGGGCGGTCAGGCCGGTCTGACACACCGACTGCGCCACGGCCGGGTTCACGCCGCCGGCCCGGAAGCCCTGAGCCGCGGTGGCGTAGACGAGCTGGTTGGGCGCGAGGTCATATTCCACCCCGAACTTGGGCGTCACCGGCGAGTCCACGCCCGAGCCCTGGGTCAGGGAGGCGGGGTTGGTCGGCGTGCGGGAGGAGAACTGGCCGAAGTTCAGCTGGTAGTAGCTGATCTCCAGGCGCGTCACCCGGACGCCGGCGGTCACCTTGAGCTTGTCGGTCACCTTGTAGCTGCCTTCACCGTAACCGGCGAACTGGTCGTCGGTGATGGTGGCGTCCAGCTCCGCCTGGCAATTGCAGGTGTTGGGCACGCCATAGCGCTGCTGGGCGGTGATGCCGCGGAACAGCAGTTCGGTGCGGTCCCCGTTTGCGATCGGGTTGCGGTACTCGTAGTGGACGTGGATGTGGGTGTCTTCGAAGTACAGACCCGCCACCCAGGTCAGGGGACCGCCATCGGCCACCGATGAGAAGCGCAGTTCCTGCTCCAGGCCGTTGGACTGGTTGTTGGCCAGGAAGTGCCCCGGATAGTCGCCGCCTTGCGACCACAGCGGGAACGCGGTGTGGGTCGGATCCAGGGTAGTGGATTGCTGCTGGGCCGGATCTTCGCCGCCGGCGCCCTCCGAGTAGTCGTGGGTCGTCACGTAGGAGGTGATCGACTTCACGTCCATCCGGTCGAGGTGGTAGGCTAGGGTCATCGAGCCGACGTCCAGCCGGTCGTAGCCGGGGGTCAGCTCGAGCTGGGTGGTGGCCAGCTGGTCGCGCTTGCCCAGGGTGAACGGCCCGTAGGTGGCGCCGGGGCGCTGATAGACCTGCTGGTTCGCCACGCCGTTGACGGTGGCGGTCACGGTCTGGCCGGCCACGGCGTTGGTCGGACAGGCCACGGTCGGCGGCGTATAGGCCGCGCCGGTCAGGGTGGTGGGCGCGTTGGTGACGTTGTCGCACACGGGATTGGTGGTGTAGGTCTGGCCCGCCGGCGCCTTGGAGCCGTTCGGGCTGTACTGGTCGGTAGTGGCGCTGGAGGCGCCGGCGTTCCAGTTGTCCGAATGGTAGTAGCTGCCGGAGACCGTGGCCCGTTCCGTGGCCTGCCACAGCAGTTGGCCATGCACCGACCACTGCCGGTTCTCGTTGGCGTTGCTGCTGATCACCGAGCCGTTGTACGGGTTGATGAAGCGGACCCAGCCGCCGGTGTCGCGCTCGATGCCGCTGATGCGAAAGCCGAGCTTGTCCTGCACGATCGGACCGCCGACGCCCGCACCCACTTCATAGCTCGGCTGGCCGCCGCCGGTGTAGTCCGAGACCTCGGCGCGGGCGGCGCCTGAGATGTGCGTCAGGCTGGGCTGGGGCGTGATGAAGCGGATGGTGCCGCCTTCGGACGAACCGCCGTACAGGGTGCCCTGCGGGCCCTTGAGCACCTCGACGCGCTCCAGGTCGAACAGCACCGGCTGGTTGGCGCCCGGGTTCTGGCTGACGCCGGCGTTGTTGCGGCGGGTCAGGGAGGTGTCGTCGAGGTAGGTGCCCACGGTGGCGGCGCCGACGTTGGCCACGATGCCGCGGATGGCGAAGGTGGCCAGGCCGGTCTGGGCCACGTTGGCGGTCAGGCCGGGGACGGTGCGCACCAGGTCGGTGGACTGCTTCAGGCCCTGCTGGTCGATGGTCTGCTGGGTCACCGCGGCGATGGACAGCGCCACCCGGTTTACGCTGTTGGACTGACGCGTGGCCGTCACGACCACTTCTTCCAGGGCCGAGCCGTTCGAACCGGCGGCTGGGGCTGAGGCGGCCTGGGCATAGGCCTGATTGGCCGCCAAGGCGGACGCTGCGGCGCCGGCAAACAGCGCCGCGCGGACGTGAGACTTGCTGATCATCGTTTCCCCCTGTGTGCTTTGCGCCGTCTGTTGCGGCCACACATGATTGTTTGGATTGAAGATTCCGGCGGAGGTCACGGCCGCCGGGATGCTGTGGGCCCCCTTTTCAGAGGGCCTTACGCCCTCGAACCACTCACCGCTCGACCCCGACATGAGCCGACAAGTTACTTATAATATGCAAGCGATTGTGCATGGGCCCCGGGACCTGTCAACGGATTCCTTGCTTTGCATAACTATTAACTTTGATAAGTTTCAGGCTCCCGAGCGATGAGCCGTCAGGACGAGCCAAAGAAAAGGGGCCAAAGAAAAAGGGCGGGCCCTTTCGGACCCGCCCTGCTGTTTCAGATTGTGCGCTGGTCTAGGTCGAGCGAGCGCCGGGCGTAAAGCCTGACCCCACTGTTCCTTTGACCCGCCCTAGTTGGTCGGGGCCATGATCTTCGTTTCGGGCTTGACGTCCTTGGCCGTCAGGCCGGCGTACAGGATCATGTCCTTGCGTTCGGCCTTCACCTTGTCGACCGCCGCCGGCGTGATGGTGGTGCCCCACACATACATGCGGCGCAGCTTGGGCAGGGCCGACATCTCGCCGAAGCCGGAATCCGTCACCTTGGTGTTGGTCAGGTTCAGGTAGGTGATCTCCTTCAACCCGGAGATGTCCTTGGCCGAGGCGTCGGTGATCGGGTTCTCCTCCAGACGCAGCTGGCGCAGGTTGGTGAAGCCGGCGATCGTCTTCATCTGGGCGTCGGTCACGCCGGCGTGGCGCAGGTTCAGGCGCAGGATGTTGGGCCCGAGCTTGGCCAGGTCAGCCATGATTTCCGGCGTGACGGGCTTGGGCGAGATGTAGTCGATGTCCACGAGGTTGGAGCTCTTGGCCACCTTGCGCACGATGAAGCCCTCGCCCACCACCTTGGTGATGGCGGCCTTGTCGGCTTCCGGCGCGGACGGCAGCGGGCCTTCGCCTGGCAGGGGCGTGTAGGCCACGATATCGTCGCCGCCGCCGCCGCCGCCCTGGGCGCCGATCACCGCCTGGATGGCGTTGGTGTCGGCGGCCGCCAGCTTCAGGCTTCCGACCAGAGCGGTCTTGGGCGCGCCCTGCTGGATCCAGGCGCCGACGGCGGCGATCTGGTTCTTGTCGAGCGGGGTCTTGCCGTCCTTGGGCATGAAGTCGCCGTTGTCGGGCGTCAGGTTCACGCGGTGGAACAGGTCCGAGCCGGTCGGGTTGCCGGCCACGATCACCGGGCCCTTGGCTCCGCCCTTCATCAGGGTGTCGTAGGTGGCCACGGAGAAGCCGCCCGAGCGCTTGGAATTGTTGTGGCAGCCCGAGCAGCGTTGCTCCAGGGCCGGCTGCACCACGTCGAGGTACAGGTCGGCCGAGGCCAGGTCCTTGGGCTTGGGCCGCGGGCCGGCGTTCGCCGGCAGGCCGGCCAGCATGCGGATCGGGCCGGGGGCGTACTGCACCAGATAGGTGTCGCCGTGGGTCAGGTTGCCGCCGAGATGCCCGGTGACGATCATCAGAGCCAGGATGACCACCACCGGCAGGGCCCACAGCTTGTCATAGCCGGTGTCGAGCTTGGAGCCGGGGGCGAAGGCGGGCTGGATGGCGCGGTAGGCCGGGGCGAACACGCCCGCGGGGCCGGCCCACTTGGGCCAGGTCGGCGCCGGCAGCATGCGGGTGCGCAGCAGGGCGATCAGGCAGGTGATCAGGCACAGGGTGACCCCGGCCATGCGGTGGGCTTCCACCGCCGGCATGTCCTGGAAGCTGTCTTCGCTGGCGTGCATGTAGCCGAGCGCCACGGTGGCGATGGCCGTGATGGCGCCGGCGATCCAGGTGGGCGCCAGGGCCGGCTTGAGAAACTGGAAGGTCTTGAACCGGGTCAGAATCTCGAGCGCGACCGCCAGGGTCAGGATGCCGAGCGGAAGGTGAAGGACGAGGACGTGGAAACGCCCCAGGAACCATATGAATTGCATGAACCGCGGCGCCTCTCCCTGAACCGGGCCGAATTCGGCCTCGGTGATACCGGCAGGTGGTCGCCCGCCGAACAGGCCGGCGGTGCGCCTCTGCTCTGTCGTTCTTGGCCGGCCCGGCGGAGCGTCGAGGCTCCCGGGCCGGCGCTCGTCCTAGCCTAGGCCAGGACGCCTTGGATCACCTTGCCCGCGGTATCCGTCAGGCGGAAGTCGCGGCCGAGGTAGTGGAAGGTCAACTGCTTGTGGTCGATACCCAGCAGGTAGAGCATGGTGGCGTTGAGGTCGTGCACCTCCACCGGGTCTTCCGCCACATTGTAGCTGAAGTCGTCGCTCTTGCCGTAGGCCGAGCCCGGCTTGGTGCCGCCGCCCGCCATCCACATGGTGAAGTTGCCGCCGTGGTGGTCACGGCCGCAGTTCGGGTTGATGCCGCCCTGGGCGTACACGGTTCGGCCGAACTCGCCCTTGAAGGTGACCAGGGTGTCGTCCAGCAGGCC
>DASYBX010000016.1:0-3586 GCA_036500495.1 Caulobacteraceae bacterium | reverse complement strand
GCGCAAGTGGTGCGGCCGCCGGCGGCTGATCGAGGAGCTGCAGAGTCTGGCGGATGTAGAGGGCGTGGACCACCAGGCCCAGGTCGATCGACTGGCCGCCGGGCACGATCTGCTGGGTGACGATGCCGGCGATGAACTCGTCAGGCTGCGGGCCCAGGGCCCCTACAATCGCCGGCTTGCCGTCGGTGCGCCGACTGGTGAACACCGGTCCGCCGGAATTGCCCGACACCACCGGGAAGTCGACCAGGAAAGTCCCCTCGGTCTCAGGCGTCAGGGGATAGGAGGCCAGATGCCCGACCCGAAGGATGGCGAAGCCGCGCCCGTCCGAGGCATAGCCCGCCGGATAGCCCAGCACCTCCATCGTGTCGCCGGGCTGGATGTCCTCGCGGGCGAACGTGGCCGCATCGGCGAACCAGGATGCGGGAATCGCCGCGGCGGCCACCTCGGGCGGCACGGCCACCGGCAGGACGGCGATGTCGTAGGCGGGATGGCGGACCCACAGCGGCCGCTCGCCGTCCTGCGTCGGCTCGGCGCGCCATTCCTTGCGCCAGGCGCCGTCGGCGTTCTTCAGGTGCAAGCCGATCTGGACCTGCATCCCGCCGATGTTCTGGATCACGTGGCGGGCGGTGACCAGCACCACGCGGGGCGTGCCGTCCGGCAGGGGATCGGACACCAGGATGCCGGCGCCCGCCATGGTGGGCCCGCCGGGCGCGCCTGCCACGGGCACGGTAGCCTGGATGATGGCGGTGGTGAAATCGAACGGCATGCGGCCAAACTTGCACAGCTTGGCGTCCGGCTCCAAAAACGCTGGCTAGCAAGGTGAGCGTCCGATGCCGGTTCCCGTCCCCCCCGTCGCCAAGATCGTCCCCGATAGCCGAGAGCAGCTCGGCCGCCGGCGCACCGACGACTATGCCTGGATGAAGGACGACAACTGGCGCGAGGTGCTGCGCGACCCCGCCGCGATCAAGGCCGACGTGAAGGCCTATCTGGAGGCCGAGAACGCCTATGTGAAGGCGATGCTGGCGCCGACCGAGGGGCTGCAGGCGCAGATGTTCGGCGAGATGAAGGGGCGCATCAAGGAGGACGACTCCAGCGTGCCCGCGCCGGACGGCCCGTTCGAATACTACGTCCGCTACGCCGCGGGAGCCCAGCATCCGGTCTACGCCCGTCGCCCGCGCGGCGGGGGCGCCGAGCAGGCCCTGCTGGATGCCGACGCGGAAGCCAAGGGCAAGCCCTTCTTCCAGGTCGGCGCCACCGACCACAGCCCAGACCACGCGCTCTACGCCTATGCGGTCGACGAGCAGGGATCGGAGGTCTACCGCGTGCTGGTCAAGGACCTGGCGAGCGGGCAGGTGCTGCCCGAACCGGTGGAGAGCTCGACCGGCGACTTCGCCTTCTCGCCCTGTTCGCAGTGGCTGTTCTGGATCTGGCGGGATCCCGAAGGGCGGCCCGCGAGGCTCTACCGCCGGCCCGCGCGCGGCGGGAGCGCGGACGACGTGCTGGTCTACGAGGAGGCCGACGACGGCTTCTTCATGAGCGTGGGCGTCAGCTCGTCGCGCGCCTTCATCGTGCTCGGCCTCGGCAACCAGGAGACCAGCGAGGTCCGCCTGATTCCGGGCTCCGATCCGACCGCCGCGCCCAAGGTGGTCGAGCCGCGCACCGAAGGCCTGCGCTACGAGGTGGATCACTGGCCAGATGAAAAGGGAATTGGCCGGTTCGTGATCCGCACCAACGCCGACGGCGCGGTGGACTTCAAGCTGGTTGAGGCGACGGAGAGCGATCCCTCGCGCACACACTGGCGCGACCTCGTCCCGCACCGGCCGGGCCGCTTCATCGCCGGCTTCCACACCTACGCGGGGCATCTGGTGCGGCTGGAGCGGGTGGAGGCCAACAACCGCATCGTGATCCGGGCGCGCGACGGGGCCGAGCACGCCATCGCCTTCGACGAGGAGGCCTACGCCCTGAGCCTCGAGGGCGGCTACGAGTACGCTGCCACGGCGATGCGCTTCGTCTACCAGTCGCCGACCACGCCGCGGCAGTGGTTCGACTACGACATGGCCACGCACGAGCGGACCCTTCTCAAGACCCAGGAAATCCCTTCCGGCCACGATCCCAAGGCCTATGTCACCCGGCGGCTGAACGCCCGCGCCCGCGACGGGGCGCTCGTGCCGATCACGGTGTTGATGAAGGCCGACACGCCGCTCGACGGCTCCGCGCCCCTGCTGCTCTACGGCTACGGCTCCTACGGCTCGGCGATGGAGCCCGCGTTCTCGATCCGCAACCTGTCCCTGGTGGACCGGGGCTGGATCTGGGCCACGGCCCATGTGCGCGGCGGCTCGGAGAAGGGTTGGGGCTGGTTCCTGGACGGGCGCAAGGACCGGAAGAAGAATACCTTCACCGACTTCATCGCCTGCGCCGAACACCTGATCGAGGAAGGCTACGGCAAGGCCGGTCACATCGTGGCCTACGGCGGTTCGGCCGGCGGCATGCTGATGGGGGCGATCGCCAACCTGCGGCCCGACCTCTGGGCCGGGATCATGGCCGCTGTGCCCTTCGTCGACGTGCTCAACACCATGAGCGACACCGACCTGCCCCTGACCCCGCCCGAATGGCCCGAATGGGGCAATCCGCTGCAGGACCCCGAGGCCTACGACTACATCGCCTCCTACAGCCCCTACGACAACGTCGCCGCCCTGCCCTATCCGGCGATCCTGGCCACGGGCGGCCTGTCGGACCCGCGCGTCACCTATTGGGAGCCGGCCAAGTGGGCGGCCAAGGTCAGGCGCTGTTCCACCAGCGGCGACCCGGTCCTGCTCAAGATCAACATGGAGGCGGGCCACGGCGGCGCCTCGGGCCGGTTCGACTTCCTGAAGGAGATCGCGCTGGACTACGCCTTCGCCGTCTGGGCCGTTCAGCGCGGCTGGGAGAAGCCCGCATGAAGGTCAGGCCCGCCACCACCGCCGACGCCCCTGCCGTCACCGTGATCTACGCCGAGCACGTCAAGCACGGCACCGGCACCTTCGAGGAAACGGCGCCCACCACCGCCGACATGACCGCGCGGATGAGGGCGGTGCTGGACATGGGCTTTCCCTGGGTGGTGGTCGAGGACCAGGGCCGCATCCTGGCCTATGCCTACGCCGGGCCCTATCACCACCGCTCGGCCTATCGCTTCACCGCCGAGGACAGCGTCTATGTGGCCGAGCACGCCCGCGGGCGCGGCTATGGCAAGGCGGCGCTGGAGGCCGTGATCGCCGGCTGCCGGGCCATGGGCATGCGCCGCCTGCTGGGCGTGATCGGCGATTCCGGCAACACCGCCTCCGT
Source organism: Caulobacteraceae bacterium (assembly GCA_036500495.1). GTDB lineage: Bacteria > Pseudomonadota > Alphaproteobacteria > Caulobacterales > Caulobacteraceae > BOG-938. The sequence continues at coordinate 265 of DASYBX010000016.1, read as the reverse complement.
GGCCCTGCACCGCTCGCTGGGCTTCGAACCCTGCGGGACCCTGCCCGCGGTGGGCTACAAGGCGGGCAAATGGCTGGACGTGGTGCTGATGCACCTGCCATTGAATGGTGGAAACGAGAGCCAGCCAGCCTAGGTGGTGTGGACTCTAGGGATTCCCAGTCGCGGCGAAGCGTGATTCAAGACTGCTCTTTGGGAGGCGGTCTTGGGTGTGATGGATCGGTTGGTGTTGAGCGACGCGGCGTGGGAGCGGGTGGCTCCGCTGATC
>DASYBX010000015.1:0-6212 GCA_036500495.1 Caulobacteraceae bacterium | reverse complement strand
CGTCCCTCCCTCCGACTGGAGCGGGCAGATCGACCAATTCCACTTCGCCAATTCCCCCTTCGTGCAGGAGGTGATCTTCTTCCATCGCGCATCCCGCACGGCGATCATCGCCGACCTGTCGCAGACCTTCAGCCAGGCCTTTCTGGACACGCATTGGCCCTGGTGGCTGCGGTTAATCGCCAGGCTTTCGAAGATGGTCGAAGGCTGGGGTCATCCGCCGATTGATTACCGGATCAGCTTCCGCCACCGCGCCAGCGCACGACCCAAGATCGGCGCCCTGATCGAGAAGCATCCGGAGCAGGTCGTGCTGGCGCACGGCGAGGTCGTGAGGTCCAACGGCGAGGCCTTCCTCCTGCGCGCTTTTTCCTGGTTGCTGAAGTCTCCCTGACGTCGGCAAGGATCGGACCGGGCCATCCACCGTAGGTCCGCTTTCGGCGACCGAGCTAGAGTCCGCAGCTGTCGCATCACTACCGGCCAAACAGGCAACTGTCGCCGACGCCACAGGGGGCGCCCACCGCAACCAACCCCTTTCAATTATCGACCACGTTGATGAGGTTTCCCACGGGGTCGCGGAAGTAGAAACGACGGAGGCCCCAGGCTTCCTTTACGGGTCCATAGACGACTTCCGCTCCTGCCATTCGAACGGCTGCTTCGGTGGCGTCGAGATTATCCACTCCGATCGAGATGACAGGCAGTTCGGTGCCGCAGCCGCCTTGTGAGGCGGTGTGCAGTTCCATCTTTTGAGTGGTTTCTTTGGTCAAAAACGTTATCCAGCCCATGTCGAAGTGTAGGTCGAGCTCGAAAACTTCCTTGTAGAATTTCGCCAAGGCCATCGGGTCCGGCGCGGACAGATTGGCAACGATCCTCGTGACGGCCATTCTAGACGACCCCTTTGAGCAAGACTCTGTGGCTGGCAAGATGTCGAGGTTAGCCTGCCAACGGGTAGTAGTCGCCACTTGATTTTGGAGATTCGGGCCGCTGATAGCGCCGCTGCGCAGGTTGGCCACGCAGCGAATTCAGCACGACTCTGAGGGCGTGAATGTCTTGAAACTGGAGCGAACCTAACTTCCGCTAGTGGCGCCTGTTCGCCCAAGCACGGTTCGGAGTCACGTCGGCGCCATGGAGCGGCGGTATCAGGGCGGTCCGGAGGCCGCCCGATGAGCAAGCTCGCAGCCCTGTGCGCCGTGCTCGCCCTGGCGCCCGCGACCGCGTTTCCCCAGGGTGTGGACGTCGTGCAGGCCGCCGCCGCGCGCGAGGCGGCGTTGGTGCAGTTCTACGGCAGCCGCCCCCTGACCCCCGCCGAGCGGACCCAATTGGACACCGCTGTAAGCCGGACCTTCCGCGAGGCGCCGGCCGAGGCCCGGTCGGCCTCGCAAGATGCGGCCCAAGTTCTCGACATCTTGAAGAAGCAGCAGGGCCCGAACCTGGTCTTCGCCCGCGCGCTGGGCCGCCGGCAGATCGCCTTCGGCCCCCTGCATGCCCTCGGCCGCGGCGAGGAGGGACAGGTCGCGGCCGGCCTCGTCGCCGCCCACGACCCGGTGGTTGTCTCGGATTCCGCGCAAATGCTCGTGCTCACGGCGAGCGCGGTGCGCGCCATCGCCGCCGCCAACCGGGAAGGCGCCAGGCTGTTCGGCGTGTCGGCGGATGGCGGCGAGGCCGAGTTGACCGCCGCGATCAAGCGCGATTGGCCCAGGGTGGACGCCGGTCTGCGGCAGGCCCTGGCCAACGCCGAGCAGGACCTGCCCTACGCCGCCGACTACCTTCAGGCGGCGCCCCCAGCCAAGCGGCAGGCCTTCATCACGCAATACCGTCAGAAGATCATGGCCGGTGAGACCCCGGGCGAGCGTCAGTTCCGCCTGGCCGAGGTCATGGCCTTCACTGGCCAGGCGGGGTTCCGCAACCGCGGCTCCAAGGGCGGCGGTCCGGCCATGGGCAGGGCTCGGGAGATGCAGAGTGCGCGCGACTGGGCGGCCCGTTCGATCCTGCCCGGATGCGCCGCGGCGGCCAGCGTGACGCAGAGCGCCCAGGCCCAGAGCTTCTGCCATCCCTCGCTCCGTTGAGGCGCCGGCCGGAGCCGATCGAGCGGCGTCGCGTCGCATTCGCTTTTTTCGCTGGCGAGGAGCCCGCTCGGACATTACTGCCGTCGCATGATCGAATCCCATCCGTCCGGCGGCTACATCCTGGAGGAACTCGTCGTCGGCATGACCGCCGAAAAGCTCGTCACCGTCACCGAACAGCGGATCGGCCATTTCGCCGAGGCGTCGGATGACTTCAATCCCCTGCACATGGACGAGGCGTTCGCGTCCAAGACGGCCTACCGCGGCCGAATCGCGCATGGCCTGCTGTCGGCCTCGTTCGGCTCCGCGGTGGTCGGCACGATCCTGCCGGGTGCGGGCGCGATCTATCTCGGCCAGACCCTGAATTTCTACAAGCCCGTCCGCATCGGCGACGTGGCCCTGGCCCGCGTGACCGTCGCGACGATCGACGAGGCGGCCGCCCGCGTCGTCCTGCACTGCGAGGTTCACGTCGGGGGCGAACTGGTGATGGACGGCGACGCCACCGTTCGCGTTCCACGCCGCCGGCGCGCTGCGAAAACGCCTTAGTCATATAGCTCGGATAGTCTCTGGCGGTCGCGCTTGCGGCGCCCAGGCCGGTGGTTCAATTGATGGATATGAAGTCCGCGCCGACCCACCACCGCGGGGGTGACATCGTTCACCCCTCCGCGCTTCCTTTCATCCTGATCCATGCGGGCTGCGCCGCCGTGTTCTGGTCGGGGGTGACCTGGCCCGCGGCGGGTCTGGCCGTCGGTCTCTACTGGCTTCGCATGTTCGGGGTCACGGCGGGTTATCACCGCTACTTTTCGCACCGGGCCTATGCGACGTCCCGGCCATTCCAGTTCCTTCTGGCCTGGTTGGCTCAGAGCAGCGGGCAGAAGAGCGTGATGTGGTGGGCGGCCAAGCACCGGCATCACCACCTGCAGTCCGACACGGCCGATGATCTGCACTCCCCACGGCAGGGAGGCGTCTTCCACAGTCACGTCGGATGGATCTTCGACCGCCGCAACGACGCGATCGAGTTCGTGAAGGTGGCCGACATCGCGGCCTATCCCGAGCTGCGTTGGCTTCACCGGTTCGAGGCCCTGCCGCCCGTGGCTCTGGCCGTGCTGTGTTTCCTGATCGCCGGGTGGCCCGGCCTGGTGGTGGGCTTCTGTTGGAGCACCGCGCTGCTCTACCACGGCACCTTCTGCATCAATTCGCTCGCCCACCTGAGAGGGCGGCGCCGCTATCTCACGGGCGACGACTCCCGCAACAACGCGCTCCTCGCCGTGATCACGATGGGCGAGGGGTGGCACAACAACCACCATGCCTATCAGAGCAGCGCCCGGCAGGGCTTCCGCTGGTGGGAACTGGATCCCACCTATTGGGTGCTGCGGCTGCTGGCCTTTGCGCGGGTGATCCGCGATCTGAAGCATCCGCCCGAAGCAGTGCTCCGCAACCAGCACCTGCCGAGCGCGCGGGTGGTCCATCGCGCGGCCATGCACCTTGCGGCCCACTTCAAGCCCGACCACGTCGCAGCCAAGATCCGTGCGAGCCTGCAGCCGGTGGACCTGTCGGCGCTGGCTTCGACCGTGGCCCAGGCGCGAGCCCAGGCGGCCGAGGCGCTTGCCGGCCTGCACCTTCCGCACCTGCCCGCGCGGGCGGATTTCGCCCGCGAAGCGCACCAGCTCGCCGCCGCCGCCAGCGCCGTCGACGAGGTCGTCGAGCGGGCTCGGGAGCTGTTCTGGCTCGCCGTCGCCGACCACCTCGCCGCGACCAACCAGGCTCAGGTCTAGCGCCCGTGCTCGGCGGTGCCGCATGGACAAGGCACGTGACCCAGGTCTCAGGGGCTCGGCAAGGTGGCCAGGGCCGGCCAACCGCGATAATCCCCCAGGATGACACGGGCCAAGCAAAGCGCTGAGTTTGAGATCGAGGTCGGCGGGGAGCCCTATGTCTGGCGACTCCAGCGCCAGCCGCAATGGTCCAGTGTTCCCGCCGAGCGGCGCGGCATGGCCGTCGCTGTCCGTCACAGGGAAGGGCAGCGCGAAGCCGTGCTGGAGTTTCCGCCCGGCCCGCAGCCCAGGTTCGGCGTGCGGCAACTGCAGGCCTCGCAGATCGCCGCCGACGTAGTGGCGAAAGCCATCGCATCCGCGATCGCGGCGGGATGGGAGCCGCTGTCGAGAGGCAAGCCGGTGGCCATCGTCGTGGACGCGACCGGCGGCTGACATGGCCCGCATGACCAATCCGCCTCCGCCCGCCGCCAGAGTCTCCCCCTCGACGGCCCGAAACCGCGACCCCATCCTCGACGTCCTGCGGCCGCGCCTGCCGAAGAGCGGCCTGGTGCTGGAGGTCGCGGCGGGCGCCGGCGAGCACGCGGTCTACTTCGCTGCTTCGTTCGCCGCTCTCCGATGGCAGCCCACGGACGCCGACGCCGAGGCCCTGGCGAGCATAGCCGCGTGGCGCGAGCACGCGGGCCTGGACAATCTGCTGCCGCCTCTGCCCCTGGATGCCGCCCAGCCGGGCGCCTGGCCGGTGGCGCGCGCCGACGCGATCGTCGCCATCAACATGATCCATATCTCGCCCTGGTCGGCGACCGCGGGCCTCATGGCGGGAGCCGCGCGCCTGTTGGCGCCGGGCGGCGGCCTGTTCCTGTATGGCCCGTTCATCGAAAGCGGCGTCGCGACCGCTCCCAGCAATGCCGAGTTCGATCAGAGCCTGCGGCGGCGCAACCCCGAGTGGGGCATCCGCCGCCTGGACGACCTGGCGGCCCTGGGCGCCGGGCATGGCCTGAGCCTCGCCGAGCGCATCGCCATGCCGGCGAACAACCTCGTCCTGGTGTTCCGAAAAGACCCGGCCGTCACGGCGGCTCCCTGAGGCCCGGTTTCCCCGGGCGAAGGTCGGCAAGCGCGGCCCGCGCGGCCCGTACGAGAAGCGAAATCGAATTCTTGTTTGAGAAGAACTGGCGGTCCCGGAGGGACTCGAACCCCCGACCTTGGCTTTAGGAAAGCCCTGCTCTATCCGGCTGAGCTACGGAACCAGCGCTTCGAGGCCGCGACGGATGCCACGAGGGGGCGGGGGCGGCAAGGGGCCCTGTCGCCCTACCGGTCTTTGTAGCTGGCCTGGTAGAATGGGGCGAGGCCGGCGATCGAGGTGATGATCCGCTTCTTGATCAGCCACTCGCCCTTCACCTTGACCAGATCGTCGTGCTCCTTGCCCTGTTCGGCGAAGTGCGGCTGGTCGGTGGGCTTGCCGGTGACGATGCCGGTCCAGATCACGTCGGCGGTGGCGGCGTCGCCATGGATCTCGATGCGCGGGTTGTTCATCAGCATGACGAACCGGCCCTTGAAGGTGGCGTTGCCATCGTTGGCCGAGCCGGCGTCCTTGTAGGCCTGGGCTATGCCCTTGTGGCCGCTGTAGACGCGACCGTTGACGTCGATCACCCCGTCTTCGGTGAAGAACGAGGCGAGGTCCTCCTGCTTTCCGCCCCCCAGCGGCTGGTAGTAGTCGACCAGGAAGTCCTCGATCTGAACCCGGTCCAGCAGGTTGGCCTGGCTGGTGTGCGCCGGGTGCGCCAGGGCGGGCGGGGCCAGGGCGAGCACGGCGGCCAACGCTGAATACAGGGGCGCCTTAGGCGTCATGGGCGGTTCCTCCGGTAGCGGTTCTTGTTGTCGCGCGAGGAGGAAGCAGAAGCGGCGCGCCGTCAACGCCTCGTCGACATGCCGCTCCCGGCGGCGCGCCGGCCTACGCGTCCAACCGGGGCGACAGGTCCGCGCCCAGCACTTCGCCGTAGGTCCGCATCAGACCCTGGAAGGCGCGGTCCCAGGTGTGGCGCTCTTCGGCCCTTTGGCGGGCGGCGCGCGAGAGGGCGTGCAGGTCGCGGGCGAACAGGGCGTCGATGGCCTCGGCCATGCCCGCCGCGGTGGCCTCATGCGCCCTCTGGCCGACATCCTCGTCGATCAGCTCCGACACCCCGCCGGTCCGGGGCCCCACCACCGGCAGGCCGGCGGCCAGGGCCTCCAGCACGATCAGGCCGAACGGCTCTTGGTCGTTGGCGTGGACGAAGGCGTCGCAACTGGCGATCAGCCGGGCCAGCTGCTTGGAGTCGCGCACATAGCCCAGGCCGATCACCTGCGGATGGGGGCGCAGGTTGGCGCCGGCGGCGATCAGCATCAGGCG